>NZ_CAMBNZ010000001.1 GCF_945869175.1 Limnohabitans sp. Rim8
ACAACAACCAAAGCGAGAATCTGCGCGACTTGGTGGATGCCGGGATTCGCAGCTTCAAGATCGAGGGCCGCTACAAAGACATGGCCTACGTCAAAAACATCACGGCCCATTACCGCAAATTGTTTGACGAAGTGCTGGCCGAGCGACCCGAGCTGGCAGCCGCTTCGCATGGACGCACCACCTTCAGCTTCGAGCCGGACCCGAACCAGAACTTCAACCGCGAGTTCACCGACTACTTTGTGCAAGGCCGCAAGGAAGACATAGGCGCATTCGACACGCCCAAGAATCCCGGCCAACCCATTGGCTGGGTGAGCAAGGTGACGCCCGAGCACGTCGAGATCACCACCGATGACCCTCTTACCGAACTGCACAACGGCGACGGCCTGTGCTACTACGACCTGCAAAAGGAATTGATTGGCCTGCAGATCAACCGCGCCGAAGCACAAAAAGCAAAAGGTGTTTGGCGACTTTTTCCCAAAGACCCGATGGCCGGCTTCAAAGACCTGCGCCAAGGCGTGCAGCTCAACCGCAACCGAGACATGCGCTGGGTGCGCACGCTGGACAAAAAATCCGCCGAGCGGCGCATGGGCGTTTGGCTGCAGCTGGCTGAAAACAAAGATGGCCTGCAACTGACGCTGACCGACGAAGCCGGCCACAGCGCCACGGCGCGCACAGCCATCGCCTGGCAAGCCCCCAAAGACCCGAACCAGACCCAGGACAAACTCAAGAGCGCCTTGGGCAAGCTGGGCGACACTTTGTTCGAACCGTTGGACGTGCAGTTGTCCCTTTCCCGACCTTGGTTTGTGCCGCCTTCACAACTCAACGCCCTGCGCCGCGATGCCGTGCAGGCGCTCGAAACCGCCCGTGCAGCAGGCTTGCATCGCCTCCCTCGCGCCGTGCCCGTGTCGCCGCCAGTGGCTTACCCCGAAGACACGCTGAGCTATCTGGCCAATGTGTTCAACCAAAAGGCCCGTGACTTTTACGCCCAACATGGCGTCAAGGTCATCGAAGCGGCCTACGAAGCGCAAGAAGAATTGGGCGAAGTGAGCCTGATGATCACCAAGCATTGCGTGCGCTTTTCTTTGAGCCTTTGCCCCAAGCAAGCCAAAGGGGTGACCGGCGTGCAGGGCACCGTTAAAGCCGAGCCGATGCAATTGATCAACGGCAAGGAAAAACTCACCCTGCGCTTTGATTGCAAACCCTGCGAAATGCATGTGGTGGGCAAGATCAAGAAGTCGGTGCTGAACGCAGTGCCGCAAAGCCCTGTGCAGTTTTACAAATCAAGGCCCGTGGTGGGCCTGCACTGACCCCCGAGCACGCCAACACCCTGCCGCACAAGACTTTCAGGGAAAAAGTCTCTCCCCAAGGCTCAGCCCAGCGGCTTGAAGAGTTCGTTCAAGTCCGATTCGCCAAACAGCGGCTCTTTGCGCTGCACCGATCCGGAATACATGTCCTGCGCCAACTGGGCTTTGCGCTCTTGCAGGGCCAACATGCGCTCTTCAATCGTGCCTTGGGCCACCAGTTTGAGCACCCACACACTTTGGGTTTGGCCAATGCGGTGGGCCCGGTCGGTGGCCTGGTTTTCCACCGCAGGGTTCCACCAAGGGTCGTAATGGATCACGGTATCGGCCTGCGGCAGGTTCAGGCCCACACCCCCGGCTTTGAGGCTGATGAGGAACAAAGGCACCTGACCGCTGGTGAACTGGTCGATGATGGCGTCGCGGTTTTTACTTTGGCCTGTGAGTTTGACCCATGGGATGCCCAGGCGCGGCAACTCTTGCTCGATCAAACCGAGCATTTGGGTGAATTGCGAGAACAGCAAAATCTTGCGACCTTCGGCCACCATTTCGGGGAGCATGTCCAGCAATTGCTCCAACTTGGCCGATTGCTGCACTTGGCTGGCTGCACCGAGCTTGAGCAGTCGCGGATCACAACACACTTGCCTCAGCTTGAGCAAAGCGTCAAGGATGGTGATTTGCGATTTGGCCAAACCCTGCGCTTTCAAGGCGTCGCGCACGGTCTTTTCCATGCCCAAACGGATAGTTTCGTAGAGGTCAGCTTGTTGGCCTTGCAAAGGCACAGGCATCAAGGTCTCGATCTTGGGCGGCAGCTCGCTGGCCACCACATTTTTGGTGCGGCGCAGCATGAAGGGGGTGATGCGCTTGCGCAGCTGGTCCATTTTTTCGCTGCTGCCCTGGCGTTCGATGGGATTGCGAAACAACTCGGCAAAGCGCTTTTGACTGCCCAAAAAGCCGGGCATCAAAAAGTGGAACAGGCTCCACAACTCGCCCAAGTGGTTTTCCATGGGCGTACCCGACAGGCACAAACGGTGCGCTGCGGGGATATCCCCGACGGTCTGCGCAGCATGGGTATTGGCGTTTTTGATGTTTTGCGCTTCATCCAGGACCAGAACATGCCAGTCCGTCGCCATCCACAGCGCACGGTCTCTGTGCAGCAATGAATAGGGCGTGAACACGATGTCAAAACCACTCAAGTCCTGAGACGCGTCATGCCGAGTCAGGCCGTGGTGAATGTGGGTGCGCAAACTGGGGCAAAAACGGGCCGCTTCGCGTTGCCAGTTGCCCAGCAAACTCACGGGCGCCACGATCAAGGCGGGCTGCGTGAGTCGCCCTGCATCCTTTTCGGTGAGGATGTGGGCCAGGGTTTGCAAGGTTTTACCCAAGCCCATGTCGTCGGCCAAGATGCCCGCCAGCTGGTGGGTGCGCAAAAACTGCAACCAGTTCAAACCTTGTTGTTGGTAGGGGCGCAAAGTGGCTTGCAAACTGGCCGGTACTGGCACCTCGGGCAAGCTTTCAAAGCCGCGCATTTGCTGCACCAGATTCATCAGGCTTTGGGCGCCCGCCCAAACCACCCCCTCTCCCAGAGAGGCCGCGGTGCGCAAGGCTTCCAGGCGCGACAGGCGCAGTTCGTCACCACTCCAGTCACGGCCGCGCTCTGACACCAGCTCCATCAAGGTGCTCAGCCAAGGCGAGATCTTGGCGGTCGGCAACTTGACATAGCCCTCGCCTTGCAGGTCAGGCAAGTACAAAAACGGGGGCAGCACGGTTTTTTCGCCCTCTTCGGCGTTGCTGCAGATTTGCGCCAGCGTAGTCAAGATGGTGGGCACCCAGGGCAGGATGTTGACACGCTGACCATCGATGTCCATGCCGAGAGACAAATCAAACCACGGCGAGGTTTCTGGCGCTTCTTCGTCGCCCGACAAATCGATGTGCACGTCATCGGCTTGGCGCAGCCAAGGGCTTGCGCCCGAGATGAAATGCACGTCCAAGCCCGCATGGCGCCAAGGAGTGAAGTCGCACTCCACCCATTCGAGCCAGCGCTGCTGCGACTGATCGGGAGGCAACACCAGCATGTTGGCGTCGAAAGTGACCAGCCCCAAAGCGGCGAGTTCATCCCAAGCTTTGCGCTCACTGGGCAGGTCACGCAGCAACATGCGCGCTTGTGCGCCCTGCCCCACCAAGACGCGGTGTTGGGTGCCTGGCCAAAACCCGCGGTGGCCGCCGTAGTCAAACGTCAACTCGGCCATGAACAGGCCCTGCAAACTGCGCTCTGCGGGATGCACAGGCGCAATGTCGAGCACGGCGCGGGGCTGGACGCCTCGGATTTCCGGCATCTTCTGAATCACGGGCGGCAGGGGCACAGGGCCCAAACGCTCCAGCAATTGGTTTTGGAACTTGAACGCCACGCTCTCGGGCAACACAGGCGCGTTGGACAAGACTTGCAGCTCATTGGCACTCAAGCCCTGCGTGTCCAACGGGCCGCAAAGGCCTTGCACCGTGTCCATGAAAAAAGGGGGCTGGTTCAAGCCAAACACCACGCCCGAACGAACTGGCTGCATGCTGAGCTGCCAGCCACCTGGCAAATGGTCTTGGCCAACAACCTCACGCCAAGTTCCGACCAAAGCTTCAGGAGCGTCTTGCCAGCGTAAAGCGATGCCCTCCTCGTCCGACACCAACCGGCCGGTTTGGCTGCACAGTTGCAACAACAATTGGCCCGGCATGCCGTGCAGCTTCACCTCGCTTTGGAAACCATAAGAGCTGAAGCTGCTGGCGGCAGGGCAAGCCTTCAACAGGTCAAAAATATCGCGGTCTAAAGGGCTGCTGGTTTGCCAGATGGGGTCGTGCGATGAGGGTTCGTTGCTCAACTTTTTGGCTTTGCCCCACTCGCCATTGCGCTTTTGCGCAGCCCGCTTAACGGCCAAGTGAAAGACGGGTTTGTAGGCGGTTTGCACGACCGACAAGCAGTACACAAACTGGTCGTGCGTGCTCCCAGGCAAGGCATAAGCAGCCGGGCCGTTGGCGTTTTCCAGCCGGTTGAGCCAGTCGCGCACCTGGTATTCGGCATGGCTCAGCGCCCGCTCTTTTTCCATCAGGGAGCGGCGCTCCAACACCTCGACAGAGGGGCCATCAGGACCCCATTCGTTCAGAAGGGCCAAGCCTTGCATCGACGCCAAAATGCCCAGCGCCGCACCGTGCTTGCAGTAGCGCCCCACCTGGCAAGTGCAGCCACTTCGCCACTCGGCCAAATTGCCACCCGCACTCACCCGCAGTTCGGCATTGACCGCGTAGGGTTGTGCATCGTTGCCCTGCACTTGGCCCTGCAAACGCCAGCCGTCACCGTCGGGCGACAGCTGTGAGGACAAGACCTTGTCTTGCAGGTACAAGGTGGTGCCGCGCGACCAAGCCCCCTGGTCAAAGTAAAAAGCCAGTTGCGAAGGCGGGAACCACTGGGCCGGGTTGTTGGACTTCATGCGCGCAACAAATCAACCGACCCACTTGCGGGCGTTTTGCCACACACGCAACCACGGGCTGGGGGCGTTGATGCCCCCCGACGAGACCAGATCTGTCCAGCTCATCTGCACATTCCGAAACACGCGCTCAGGGTGCGGCATCATGGCCGTGAAGCGGCCATCCGCCGTGGTCACGGCCGTAAGGCCACCCGCGCTGCCGTTGGGGTTGAAGGGGTACTGCTCGGTCGCCTGTCCGTGGTTGTCCACAAAGCGCAGTGCGCCAATGGCCTGCGCCGCATTGCCCCGGTGCTTGAAGTTGGTCAAGCCTTCACCGTGCGCCACGGCGATCGGCAGACGGCTGCCCGCCATGCCTTGCAAAAACAGGCTGGGCGATTCGAGCACCTCGACCATGGACAGGCGGGCTTCAAAACGCTCGCTATGGTTGGTGGTGAAGCGCGGCCAAGCCTCAGCGCCCGGGATGATGTCGGCCAGTTCCGCAAACATCTGGCAGCCGTTGCACACGCCCAGTCCGAATGTGTCGGTGCGGCCAAAAAAGCCTTTGAACTGCTCGGCCAATGCCGGGTTGAAGGTGATGCTGCGCGCCCAGCCGATGCCCGCGCCCAGCGTGTCGCCGTAGCTGAAACCACCGCATGCCACCAGACCTTTGAAGTCGGCCAACTTGGCACGGCCCGATTGCAGGTCGGTCATGTGCACGTCGTGCGACTCAAAGCCCGCTTTGTGGAAGGCGTAGGCCATCTCCACATGCGAGTTGACACCCTGCTCGCGCAGGATCGCCACTTTGGGGCGCGACAGGTTCAGGAACGGTGCGGCCACGTTCTCGGCCGGGTCAAAGCTCAGCGCCACGTGCATGCCGGGGTCATTGGCCTGGCCTGCGGCCGCGTGTTCGGCGTCGGCGCAAGCCGGGTTGTCGCGCTGCTGGCAAATCTTCCAGCTCACGCTGTCCCAGACCTGGTGCAGGTTGTCGAGTTTGGCGGCAAACACCTCTTTCGTGTCGCGCCAGATGCTGAGTTCGCCCACGCCTTTTTGAATGGTGGATTGAACGGGTCGGGTCTTGCCAATCACATGGGTGTGTTTGGACAGACCGTGCTCGCGCAGGGTTTGCAGCACCGCGTTGCGCTGGGACGTGCGCACTTGCAGCACCACACCCAGCTCTTCGTTGAACAGGGCTTTGAGGGTGAGTTCTTCGCGGCGAGCACTGACTTGGCCCGCCCAGTTCTTGGCATCGCCATGGTCAGCGCGGCTGTCAGAGATGCCGTCGCCTTCGGTGACCAACATGTCCACATTGAGCGCCACGCCCACATGGCCTGCAAAAGCCATTTCGGCCACGGCGGCCAGCAAGCCGCCGTCGCTGCGGTCGTGGTAGGCCAGAACCTGGCCTTTGGCGCGCAAATCATTGACGGCGTTCACCAGATTCACCAGGCTTTTCGGGTCTTCCAGGTCGGGGACGCTGTCACCAAACTGGCCCAGCACCTGGCCGAGCACGCTGCCGCCCATGCGCTTGTGGCCTTGGCCCAGGTCGATCAGCAACAAGCTGCTGTCGCCCTCTTGCGCGTCCAACTGCGGCGTCAGCGTGCCGCGCACATCGGTCAAGCTGGCAAAGGCGGTGATGATCAGGCTGATTGGCGAGGTGACCTTGTGGGTCACCTCGCCATCAGATTGCCACAGCGTGCGCATCGACAAACTGTCTTTGCCCACAGGAATCGAGATGCCCAGCGCTGGGCACAGTTCCATGCCCACGGCCTTGACGGTTTCGTACAAAGCGGCGTCTTCGCCCGGCTCGCCGCAAGCGGCCATCCAGTTGGCCGACATCTTGACGCGGGGCAACTCGATGGGCGCGGCCAGCAAATTGGTGATGGCCTCGGCCACGGCCATCCGGCCAGAAGCGGCAGCGTTGAGTGAGGCCAGCGGCGTGCGTTCGCCCATGCTCATGGCCTCTCCAGCGAAGCCCGCGTAGTCGGCCAGGGTCACAGCCACATCGGCCACAGGCACTTGCCAGGGGCCGACCATCTGGTCGCGGTGGGTCAGGCCGCCCACGGCGCGGTCGCCAATGGTGATCAAAAAGCGTTTGGATGCCACGGTGGGGTGGCTCAGGACGTCAATCACGGCTTGTTGCAGCGAAACGCCTGTGAGGTCCATGGCAGGTGACTGGCGCACCACGGTCTTCACATCACGGTGCATCTTGGGCGGTTTGCCCAGCAGCACGTCCATGGGCATGTCCACCGGTGATTCTTGGCCTTTGTCTTCCAGCACCAGTTGGCGCTCGTTGGTGGCCACACCGATCACGGCAAATGGGCAGCGCTCGCGCTCACAAAAGGCGGTGAATTGCGCCAAAGACTCGGGCGCAATCGCCATCACATAGCGTTCCTGGCTCTCGTTGGACCAAATTTCTTTGGGCGACAGGCCAGATTCTTCGAGCTTCACGGCACGCAAATCGAAGCGAGCGCCCCGACCGGCGTCGTGGGTCAGTTCGGGGAAGGCGTTGGACAAACCACCCGCGCCCACGTCGTGTATGGCCAAAATCGGGTTTTGGCTGCCTTGCGCCCAGCAATGGTTGATGACCTCTTGCGCCCGCCGCTCGATCTCTGGGTTGCCCCGCTGCACCGAATCAAAATCCAGATCTGCCGCATTGGTGCCGGTGGCCATGGAGCTGGCCGCGCTGCCGCCCATGCCAATGCGCATGCCGGGACCACCCAGCTGGATCAGCAAGCTGCCCGCCGGAAACACGATCTTTGTCGTTTGCTGGGCGTCAATTTGGCCCAGACCGCCAGCGATCATGATGGGCTTGTGGTACCCGCGCACCACGCCATCCACGGTCTGCTCATATTCACGGAAATAGCCCAACAAATTCGGGCGACCAAACTCGTTGTTGAACGCCGCGCCCCCCAGTGGGCCTTCGGTCATGATTTGCAAGGGGCTCGCGATGTGCTCTGGCTTGCCGCCCACTTGGTCCGACATGCCGCCCCAAAGCTTGGACACGGTGAATCCGCTCAAGCCCGCCTTGGGCTTGGAGCCGCGGCCTGTGGCACCCTCGTCGCGGATCTCACCGCCCGCGCCAGTCAATGCGCCGGGGAACGGCGAAATCGCGGTCGGGTGGTTGTGGGTCTCCACCTTCATCAGCACATGGTGCAAGGCCTCTTCGGTCTGGTAAGCCGCGCCCGGCTGCACCGCATCAGCGGACATCCGGGCGACAAAACGCTCCACCTTGTGGCCTTCCATCACCGAAGCATTGTCCGAATACGCCACCACCGTGTGCTGTGGGCTGCACTGGTGGGTGTTTCGGATCATGCCAAACAGGCTCTTGGGCTGGGCCACACCGTCGATGGTGAACTCGGCGTTGAAAATCTTGTGGCGGCAATGCTCGCTGTTGGCCTGGGCGAACATCATCAGCTCCACATCGGTGGGGTTGCGCTTCAGACCCGTGAAGGCGGTGACCAAATACGCGATCTCGTCATCGGCCAGGGCCAAGCCCCAGGCCTTGTTGGCCGCCTCCAAAGACGCACGCCCGCCGCCCAGCACATCCACATGGGCCATCGCAGCGGGCTCCAAGGCGGTGAACAAAGCTGCGGCCTCATCGCGGCTGGGCATGGCCGACTCGGTCATGCGGTCGTGCAGCACCACGGCCACTTGGCGCCACTGCTCGACATTCAGCTTGGCGGTCCCCAGCAGGCCCGACTTCATCATCAGGCGGTATTCGGTCAGGCGTTCCACGCGGCGCACATCAAAACCGCAGTTGTGCGCGATGTCGGTGGCTTTGGACGCCCAAGGCGACACGGTGCCCAAACGGGGGCTGACCACGATCACGGGGCCATCAACAGGTCCTGCATAGGGCTCGCCGTAGGTCAAAAGTGACAACAAGGTTTGTTTTTGGGCTGCCGCCAAAGGCCCCACGGTGGCCACCAAATGCACAAAGCGGGCCGAGACACCGAGAATTTGCGGTGAAACCTCGGCCAGACGCGGCAAAAGCTGGGCCACGCGAAAGTCGCTGAGGGCGCTGGCGCCTTCAAAAGTCGTGATGTGCAGGGACACGGGGTGGCCTTGTAAAGGGACGGAAAACCGGTGGTCCGGGGCCGCTGACTGGGGCTGGTCGGCAAAGGCGGTATTTTAACGGGGGAAACCCTGATTTGAAGGCGCGATGGACAGATCCTGCACTTGTCTTTTTCAAGCAGGAAAAAGCCGTGCGGCGGACGCTGCACGGCTTGGCTGATCACCCCCAGGCAAGAGCGTTCAACCCTGCACCGAAGTCGCCTCCATCTCGCGCCGGATTTGGTAGGCATGGGTGCTGGTGTCCATGGCCACATCCTCCCAGCTCAGGCTTTGGCCCTTGGCCACGGGACGGATGACCTTGACGCCGTGGGCCAAGCCCAGCGGCACGCCACCCATGCGCTTGGAAGTGGCCGCCGGCAACAACTTGCCCCACACCGTGTACCCGCCCTCGCCGTCCAGCATGTCGCCGGGTTTGAGGTCGCGCTTGGCGGTGGCCACCACATCGGCGTTCCAGCCGATGGCCACGCCAGTGGGCTCGTTGCGCAAAGCGACGCTGGCCACGCTCACGCCGACCTCCAGGCCGATCAGGTGCCAGCGCTTGTACAGCGTGAAGTAATGGCCTGAAGGGTCGGTGTGGGCGTTGTACTCTTCAAAACAGTTCTTGATGTAATCGGTTTCGGCCTCTACGGTGACCCACACGCCCATTCGGATGTCGTAGGGGATTTTGCGGCCGTCGGTTTCGAGGCTCGAGATCACCTCGACCATGCCTTTGCGCTCCAACACGCCACCTTCCGAGATCGGGCGGGTGACGTAAGGGATGTCTTCCACACTGGCGGGCGGATACAGCAAGCCGTTGCTGGGCACGCCCAGGCCGGTGGCGTTGGACACAGCGGTGCTCTCGATCGAGGGCTTGGAGCCATCCAAAAAGCTGTTGAACATTTTGGGGTTCAGGCCGCCACGTTCGGCTTGCTCGGGCGTGAGGCCGTAATAGCCCCAGACGGTCTCGGGTGTGGATTCAGAGAAATGCGGCAACCATTTGTGGCCCCGACCCGCCGCCACCACCGGAAAACCGCAGGTGCGGGCCCAATCCACCAGATCACAAATGAGCGCAGGCTGATCGCCAAATGCCAGCGAATAGACCACCCCCGCTGTTTGGGCACGGGTGGCGAGCAAGGGGCCACAAAAGGCGTCGGCTTCGACCGTCACGTTGACCACATGTTTGCGGTGGGCAAAGGCTTCCAGAATGTGGTCCACCGCATGCAGGGGCGAGCCTGTGCACTCCACCAGCACGTCCACCGCCGGGTGGCGCACCAGGCTTTGCCAGTCTTCGCCCACAAAAGTAGTACCGTTTTTGACAGCATCGTCCAAGGTGGTGGCGGTCAGGCGCTCTGGGTTCCAGCCCACACGGGCCAAGTTGGCGCGCGCGCTGTCAGGCGACAGGTCGGCAATGCCCACCAAATGCACGCCGGGGGTGCGCGGGATTTGCGCCAGGTACATGGAGCCGAATTTGCCCGCGCCGATCAGACCGATGCGGATGGGGCGGTTTTCAGCGGCGCGTTGCAGAAGTTTGGCGTGCAAGTTCATGCGGCTTCTTTCAAAACATCCAGCGAGGTTTTCAGGGCGCTTTCAGGCATGCCGCCCTTCCAAGGCAAGTCCACCGGGTAGCTGTTCACCAAGCAATCGTCGGGCAGGCAGCTGATGGGGGTGAAGTCACGGTGTGCAATGTATTCGGGGCGCTTGTGTCGGCGGATGTGGTTGGACACTGTGCACAGGCTCAGGTAAACGCTCACGCGGTTCCAAGGCGACAAGTTGCTGGCCGAGGCATGCACCAAGCAGCTGTGGAACAGGATCATCGAGCCCGCTGGACCGGTGGGGCTGACGATGCCGCCTTCTTTGCCACCTGCACGTTCCACCAACTGGGCGATCAAGTCGTTGTCCACCGTCCACAGCGGATAACTGGTGGTCGACAAGTCGTGCTTGGCCTCAACCACGCCTTTTTTGTGGCTGCCGGGGATGAACATCAGCGGGCCGTTGAAGGGGTTCACATCGTCCAGAAAAATCGCCACATTCATGGCCCGCTCGGTGGGCATCATGTCGTCATTGAGCCAAGTGCCGTAGTCCTGGTGCCATTGCCACACATCGCCCTCGAACGCCATCTTGCCGTTGATCTTGAACTGGTGCATGTACAGCGCTTCGCCAAACAAGTCTTGCACCGGCTCGATCATGCGGGGGTGGCGAGCGAGCTTGGCAAAGGGCTCGCTGTACATGTGGGCCGCAAAGTTGGTGCGCACGGCGTCACTGCCTTTTTCGCGCACGTTGTAAGCCTCGCGGCGGCTGTAAAGCTCGGGCACCGCATCGGTCAGATTTTTAGTCTCTTCAGGTGTGAACAGGCCAGGAAAAAACAAATACCCTTCACGGTCAAATTGTTCCAATTGTTCGGGGGTCAGTCTCATGCTTATGCTCCAGTGTGGATGGTTGACAGTTGCTCGGTCAGTCGGGCCGTGAGTTGCACGCTGGCCGCATGGGCGTGTTCTTGCACCAGGCGAACAGCCACATCGGCCTCACCTGCAGCAATGGCGTTGGCGATGGCCTCGTGTTCGTCCCAGACGGTTTGGCGCTGGAAAGACGACTGCAACACCGCGCCCATCACGCGCTTGAGGTGGTGCCAGTGCAGGTCAATGCTTTGCGCGATGAGGGGGTTACCAGAGGCTTGGTAAATGGCGCGGTGAAAGGCCAGGTCGGCTTGGATCATGGCCTGCACGTCAGGCCTTTGGTGAACCCAACGGCCTTGGCGCATCACCTCGGGGTCGAGCTGTGCGCGACGCTCGGCGGCCAAGCGCACGGCCAAGGCGTCCAAGCTGCTGCGAACTTGGTAAACCTGGTCAATCCAGCGCACATCGAGTTGGGTGACCTGCACACCGCGACCGGGTGCGTCTTCGACAAAGCCGTCTTTTTTCAGCAAGCGCAGGGCTTGCAATACCGGCTGCCGGGACACGGCAAAGCGCTGCGCCAAGTCCTCTTGCGTCAACCGTTCACCCGGTGCCAGCGTGCCCTCGCTGATGGCGTCGAGCAAACGCGCATAAATCTGTTCCACGAGATCAGGCGCTGTAGTGAGTTGAAGGAGTGAAGAATTCATTTCTGTATACAGAATACAAAAAATCCCCAAAGCCATGAATGGGTGTTAACCCTGAATCACCCAATCCCCCCTTTGATTTCAAGAGGCAGTCACCGGTTGGAGGGACCTTAATGACAGTCAGACCAAGGCCTCGATGGGATAATCTGGCACTATGACTACCACCCTCAAAACCGCCCAAGACATCGAAGGCATGCGCGTGGCTTGCCGCCTGGCCTCAGAAGTCCTCGATTACATCGAGCCCTTCATCAAACCGGGCATCACCACCAACGAGATTGACAAGCTGTGCCACGACTACATGGTCGATGTGCAAGGCTGCATTCCGGCCCCGTTGAATTACGCACCGGGCGGCTACAAGCCCTACCCCAAGTCGATTTGTACCTCGATCAACCACCAGGTATGCCACGGCATCCCGAACGACAAGCCCCTGAAAAAAGGCGATTCGCTCAATGTCGACATCACCACCATCAAAAATGGCTGGCACGGTGACACCAGCCGCATGTTCCATGTGGGCGAAGCCTCCATCGCCGCCAAACGTTTGGCTTCGCTGACCTATGAAGCCATGTGGAAAGGCATTGAACAAGTCAAACCCGGTGCCCACTTGGGCGACATAGGCCATGCCATCCAGAAGTTTGCCGAAGGCCACGGGTTTTCGGTGGTGCGTGAGTTTTGTGGCCACGGCATTGGCCGGGTGTTCCACGAAGAGCCCCAGGTGTTGCACTACGGCAAACCCGGCACCCTGACCGAGTTGTTGCCGGGCATGGTCTTCACCATCGAGCCGATGATCAATGCGGGCAAACGCGACATCAAGGAAATGGGCGATGGCTGGACCATTGTGACCAAAGACCATTCTCTGTCTGCCCAATGGGAGCACACGGTGGTGGTGACCGAGACCGGCTACGAGGTGTTGACCTTGTCGGCGGGCAGCCCCGCTGCGCCGGCCTTCATTCAAGCCGCCATCAACGACCAAGCCACTGCCTGAGATGAGCGCACAGGCCCCTAAAGACGATCGGGTCGATCTGGCCCAGCTGCGCGAAACCTACAAACACGACAAAGCCGCGGTGTTGAACAGCCTGGCCATGAGCGGGGCGGCCGCACGGGGCTTGAAGCCCACCCTGCGGCAATTGTCCATCCTGGCCGACGGTCTGCTGATCCAACTGTGGCAAAAGTCGGGCTTTGCGCCCGATGTGTGCTTGGTCGCTGTAGGCGGTTTTGGCCGGGCCGAGCTTTTCCCTTATTCCGACGTGGATGTGCTGGTGCTCTTGCCCGATGGCCAGTCACCCGAGAACTCGCCCGAGCTGCAAGGCCAGTTGGAACGTTTCATTGGCAGCTGCTGGGACACAGGCTTGGAAATCGGCTCCAGCGTTCGTACCCTGAGCGAGTGCCTGGCCGAATCGGCCAAAGACATCACGGTGCAAACCTCACTGCTGGAGTCACGCCGCGTGACGGGCAATACCCGTTTGTTCAGCGCGTTCCAAAAGCAGTACCAAGCGGACATGGACCCGCAAGCCTTTTGGGTCGCCAAAACGCTGGAAATGCGTCAACGCCACACCAAGTTTGAAGACACGCCCTACGCCCTGGAGCCCAACTGCAAAGAGTCGCCCGGCGGGCTGCGCGATCTGCAGGTCATTTTGTGGGTGGCACGCGCGGCAGGTCTGGGCCAAAGCTGGGATGAGCTGGCGCGCAAAGGGCTGGCCACACCCCTCGAAGCGCGGCAGATCAAGCGCAACGAAGCCCTGCTGGGTTTGATCCGTGCGCGCTTGCATCTGCAGGCCCATCGCCGGGAAGACCGGCTGGTGTTCGACTTGCAAACCAATGTGGCCGAGTCGTTTGGCTACGCGTCGGATGTGACGCCCGAGGGGCGTCTGGCCCTTCGCGCCAGCGAAAAGCTGATGCGCCAGTACTATTGGGCGGCCAAGGCAGTGACCCAGCTCAACCAGATTTTGCTGCTCAACATCGAAGACCGGCTGAAAGCCGATCGGGGTGAAATGCTGGACAGTTTTCGCCCCCTCAACGAGCGATTCTTTGAAAAAGCAGGCCTCATCGAAGTGGCCAGCGACGACCTGTACCAAAAGCACCCGCACGCCATCCTTGAGACCTTTTTGCTGTACCAAGCCACACCGGGAATCAAAGGCTTGTCGGCCCGAACGCTGCGAGCACTTTACAACGTGCGGGCCATCATGAACGGGCGCTTTCGCGCCGACCCCATCAACCGGCAAACCTTTCTGCAGATCCTTCAGCAGCCCCAAGGCATCACACACGCCATGCGCTTGATGAACGAGACATCGGTGTTGGGACGCTACCTGTGGGTGTTTCGGCGCATCGTGGGCCAAATGCAGCACGACCTGTTTCACGCCTACACCGTCGACCAGCACATTTTGATGGTGCTGCGCAATGTGCGGCGCTTTTTCATGGCCGAGCACACCCATGAGTACCCGTTTTGCTCGCAATTGGCTGGCGGTTGGGACAAGCCCTGGATTTTGTACATGGCCGCTTTGTTTCACGACATCGCCAAAGGCCGGGGTGGCGACCATTCCAAACTGGGCATTGCCGAAGTGCGCACCTTTGCACGGCAGCACAAACTGGATGCAGAAGACGCACAGCTGGTTGAGTTTTTGGTAGGCGAACACCTGACCATGAGCCATGTCGCCCAAAAGGAAGACCTGAGCGACCCCGAAGTCATTGCCCGTTTTGCCCAGCGCGTGGGCAACGAGCGCCGCCTCACCGCCTTGTACCTGCTCACCGTGGCCGACATCCGCGGCACCAGCCCCAAAGTGTGGAACGCCTGGAAAGGCAAACTGCTGGAAGACTTGTACAAGTCCACTTTGCGCGTGCTCGGTGGCCGTGCCCCCGACGCCAACGCCGAAGTGGAAGCGCGCAAGCGCGATGCCTTGATCGAATTGGCCCGCCACAGCGAACCCTACGAAGGCCAAAAAGCGCTTTGGGACACCCTGGACGTGGGTTACTTCATGCGCCACGACGCCAGCGACATCGCCTGGCACGCCCGGCAACTGTCGCGCCATGTGGCCAAACCTGCAGATGGCCAACCCCGACCCATCGTGCGCGCACGACTTTCGCCCGTGGGTGAAGGTTTGCAGGTGCTGGTGTTCACGCCCGACCAACCTGATTTATTCGCCCGCATCTGTGGCCACTTTGACCAATCGGGGTTCAGCATTTTGGACGCACGCATCCACACCACCCGAACGGGGTGGGCGCTGGACACCTTCCAGATCGTCACGTCCATGTTGCCTGAACATTACCGCGAACTGCTCAGCATGGTCGAGTCGGGACTGACCCAAACCCTCGAAAAGAAGGGAGCCTTGCCCGCACCCACACGGGGACGCGTGTCGCGCCGCGTCAAGAGCTTTCCCGTGACCCCACGCGTGAGCCTCAAGCCCGACGACAAAGCCCAAAGCTGGCTGCTCAGCATCTCGGCCAGTGACCGTATTGGACTGCTGTACAGCATTGCCAGCGTGCTGGCACAGCATGGCATCCACCTGCAACTGGCCAAAATCAGCACCCTGGGTGAACGGGTGGAAGACACTTTCTTGATCCGCGGCGCTGAGTTGCAGCAAAACAAGGCGCAAATCGAGATCGAGACGGAGCTGTTGAAGGCGCTGCAGGCGGGCTAAAGGGCCCGTCCGACCAGGATGTTCTGCTGAATCAAGCCTTTTTGCGCGGCGGCAGACCGGTGTGCTGCGTCAGCAAGCCACCTTTCTTGGGCTGGCCCAAGCGCTTGGGAGCGGTGGACAGCGAGACCGAGGATTTGGCACCCGCACCCGTGCTGTTTTTGCGCCGGGCGCTTTGGTAGCCCTCTTCGACCAACGGTTGCCAATTGGGGATCAGGTGGTGTTTGCCGTTACCAATGAGATCGGCCCGGCCCATGGTTTTGAGCGCTTCGCGCAGCAAGGGCCAGTTGTTGGCGTCGTGGTAACGCAAAAACGCCTTGTGCAGGCGGCGACGCTTGTCACCTTTGACCACATCCACTTTTTCGCTGTCGCGGGTGATTTTGCGCAACGGGTTGCGCGTGGAGTGGTACATGGCCGTGGCCGTGGCCATGGGGCTGGGGTAAAAGGTTTGCACCTGGTCGGCCCGAAAACCATTCTTTTTGAGCCAGACCGCCAGGTTCATCATGTCTTCGTCACTGGTGCCCGGGTGCGCGGCGATGAAGTACGGGATCAGGAACTGTTTTTTACCCACCTCTTCGCTGTACTTGTCGAACATCGACTTGAAGCGGTCGTAGGTGCCGATGCCCGGTTTCATCATCTTGGACAGCGGGCCGCCCTCGGTGTGTTCGGGCGCGATTTTGAGGTAGCCGCCCACATGGTGCTGCACCAACTCTTTCACATACTCAGGCGACTGCACAGCCAAGTCGTAACGCAAGCCGGAGCCAATGAGGATCTTCTTGATGCCCTTGAGGTTGCGCGCCCGACGGTACATGTTGATCAACGGTCCGTGGTCGGTGGTCAGGTTCTGGCAGATGCCGGGAAACACGCAGCTGGGTTTGCGGCAGGCCGATTCGATCTCGGGACTGCGGCAACCCAGGCGGTACATGTTGGCCGTAGGGCCGCCCAAATCGGAGATGACGCCGGTGAAGCCTTTGACCTTGTCGCGGATCTCCTCGACCTCGCGGATGACAGAATCTTCAGAGCGGCTTTGGATGATGCGGCCTTCGTGTTCGGTGATCGAGCAGAAAGTGCAACCGCCAAAGCAGCCTCGCATGATGTTGACCGAGAAACGGATCATCTCCCAGGCCGGAATTTTGGTCGCGTGGTCGTGGCTGCCGTTCTCGTCGGCGTAGCGCGGGTGCGGGCTGCGGGCATAGGGCAGATCGAACACCAAATCCATCTCGGCGGTGGTCAGCGGAATGGGCGGAGGCGTGATCCACACATCGCGGGCGGTGGTGCCCTCTCCGTGCGCTTGGACCAGGCAGCGTGCGTTGCCGGGGTTGGTTTCCAGGTGAAGGACGCGGTTGGCGTGGGCATACAGCACGGCGTCTTGTTTGACTTGCTCGTAGCTGGGCAGTCGGATCACGCTCTTGTCGCGCGGCGGTACTTTGTGGGTGCCCTTGCCCCTCAAGGCGGGGTTGGGCACAAAAGTCAGCGGCTGAATGTCGATTTGCACTTGGCGGGCTTGGGCCACAGCAGCAGACAAATCGGCTTCAAGGTTTCGGGCGCTTTTCGCGTTGTGGCCTTCGGCGACGCCCTTGGCTTCTTCCTCTCGGGCACAGGTGGCGCCCTGCTCCCGCGCCTGGTCCGAAATCATCAAATAGGGGTTGATGTGCGCTTCCACATGGCCGGGCGTGTCCACGCTGGTGGAATCGATCTCATACCAGCCTTCGGGGGTTTCACGGCGCACAAAGGCGGTGCCGCGCACATCGGTGATTTGTTGCACAGGTTCGCGCGCCGCCAGGCGGTGGGCGATCTCGACAATCGCGCGCTCAGCATTGCCATACAGCAACAAGTCGCACTTGCTGTCAACCACCACCGAGCGGCGCACTTTGTCAGACCAGTAGTCGTAATGCGCGATGCGGCGCAAGCTGCCTTCGATGCCGCCCAGCACAATGGGCACTTCAGGAAAAGACTCGCGGCAGCGCTGGCTGTAAACGATGGCCGCGCGGTCAGGTCGTTTGCCCCCCACATCGCCTGGGGTGTAGGCGTCATCGGTGCGGATTTTGCGGTCCGCCGTGTAGCGGTTGATCATGGAGTCCATGTTGCCGCTGGTCACGCCCCAAAACAGGTTGGGTTTTCCCAGAGCCTTGAAGGCCTCAGCACTGGTCCAGTCGGGCTGAGCAATGATGCCCACCCGAAAACCCTGGTTTTCCAACATGCGGCCAATCACGGCCATGCCAAAACTGGGATGGTCCACATAAGCATCACCCGTGACCAACACAATGTCGCAACTGTCCCAGCCCAGCTGGGTCATTTCCTCTCGGCTCATCGGCAAAAACGGGGCCGTACCAAAGCGCTGCGCCCAGAACTTGCGGTAACTGGTCAGGGGTTTGGCTTCACGCGGAAAGAAAGAGACGTCTACAAAGGCGTTCATGGACAGCAACTCGGGATAACCCGTTAGTGTAGGCGTTTGGGGGTGAGCCACGAGAAACAGCGGTTATTGCCCAAACCGAATGCATCCAGAACATGCCCTTGCGCGCTTGCTTGGCAACCATTTGTGCAATCGCAAAGAGATAATGGTCGCATGACTGTAGACCTGCCACTGAATCGCCCGAGCTCCAAAACCGACTTGTTTGTGTCGTTCACCTTGTTGGCTTTACAAGGTTTCGGCGGTGTGTTGACCGTGGTGCAACGCGAAGTGGTCGAGCACAAAAGATGGATGACCCCGAGCCAATTTCTGGAAGATTGGGCGGTCGCGCAAATTTTGCCCGGCCCCAATGTGATCAATTTTTGCCTGATGATCGGTGGGCGTTATTTTGGCCTGATGGGGGCTTTGGCCGCGCTGGCAGGCTTGTTGGCAGCGCCGACAGCCGTGTTGATTGTGATCGCGGTTTTTTTCAATGGCGTTTCAGATCAGGCCTGGGCCCAAGGGGCTTTGCGCGGCATGGGGGCTGTGGCGGCTGGCATGTTTGCAGCCACAGGCATCAAACTCATCTCGGCCTTGAAACTCAACCCCATGGGTTGGACGGCATGCGCCGGCGTCATGGTGAGCGCCTTCATCAGTGTCAGCTTGCTGCGCTGGCCGCTGATGTGGGTGCTGCTGGGCATTGGCAGTTTGGCTTGCAGCTGGGCTTACCTTCAGTTGTTTCGCCTCGAGGCCGCGCAGTTGGCCGCAGGAGACAAGTCATGACTTTGTCTTTGCAACTGAGCTTTTCCGATTGGCTGGCTTTTTTCCAGCATTTTTTGTCGCTGTCATTGCTCGCCGTGGGTGGTGCGGTGATCACCGCGCCAGACATGCACCGTTTTTTGGTCGATGAAAACCAGTGGCTCACAGAGCAGCAGTTCAGCTCGTCCATAGCGCTCGCGCAATCTGCACCGGGGCCCAATGTCTTGTTTGTGGGCTTGATGGGTTGGAACGTGGGTTTGAATGCGGGCGCAGGCTTGGGCGGTGGTTGGGTCTCCGTGGGCTTGTCGACACTGGGTCTGGTGTTGAGCCTGCTGGGCATCATGCTGCCCTCCTCGGTATTGACCTACACCACCACACGATGGGCGCACCAACACCGCGACAACCGCGCCATCAAAGCCTTCAAATTGGGCATGGCCCCCTTGGTGATTGCCTTGCTGATCTCCACGGCTTGGCTGCTGACCGCCAGCCACAACCAAGCCGAGAGGGATTGGCCGCTTTGGTTGCTGACCTTGGCCTCGGTGATTTTGGTCTGGCGCACCCGAATCCACTTGCTCTGGCTCATTGGCGCTGGCGCCGTCTTGGGTGCCTGGGGTTGGGTCTAGGCTGAGCCGTGATGGTCAGCGTGGGTTCTCGAAAAACACCGTGTTCGAGAAATCGCTGACCTCAAAGTAGACCTTTTTTTCGCCGGGGTCCGCCTGCATGTTCAGGTTTTCGTCGAATACACCGTAGCCATACCGGTAAGCACGGGGTTTGCCATCTTCAGTGCCCAAAGCGGTGCTGATTTTGTCGACCTTCAAAAAGCGCCGCACAACCTTGTCACCCGCATAGACCTCCATCACACCGTCAGTGCCAGTCCAGTTCTGAATGTCGCGGCTGATTTTGTTTTGTTGCTCCTGGGTACAAGCGCCAAGGAGCATCAAGCCCATCAGGGAGGATACGAGCGTCAAACGGATGAGTAAGTTTTTCATGGGAGCTCCTGGGGGTTCAGCTGCGTTGGCGCAAGGCTTCGTACAAACAGACGCCACTGGCCACCGACACATTCAGACTTTCAACTGCGCCACGCATGGGGATGCTCACCAACTCATCGCAGTTTTTACGGGTCAGTTGGCGCATGCCAGCGCCTTCTGCGCCCAGCACCAAGGCCGTGGGAACTTTCAGGTCGGCCTGGTAAACCGTGCGGGGGGCATCGTCGCTGGTGCCCACAATCCAGATGCTGCGCTCTTTAAGTTCACCCAAAGTCCGCGCCAAATTAGTGACCATGAAATAAGGCATGGTTTCAGCCGCGCCGCTGGCCACTTTGGCCACCGTGGCGTTGATGCCGGCCGCATGGTCCTTGGGCGCGATCACGGCGTGTGCGCCTGCACCATCGGCCACACGCAGGCAAGCGCCCAAGTTGTGCGGGTCGGTCACGCCGTCCAGCACCAACAGCAAGGGAGGGCCTTCAACCGTATCGAGCAAGTCGTCCAACGAATGGTTTTGAGGCATGGGTGCCACCATGGCCACCACCCCCTGGTGACCGTGACCACCGGCCAGCTTGGCCAGGCGCTCGCCATCGGATTCGATCAGGCGCATGCCCGAATCACGGGCTTTGTCAATGAACTGCCGCATGCGGGCATCGCGGCGGGTGACCTCGTAATGGATTTCAACAACAGACTGAGGGGCGATCTTGAGGCGAACGCCCACGGCATGGAAGCCGAAGAGCACTTTGTGGGATGACATGCTGGGATTATCGTTGCTCGGTCAGTGGCCTGCGGTTTGCGGCGAGTTGCGGGCTCGACTTCAGGACTGCAAAGCCGTTGTTTCTGTCAAACGTCCGGCCTGAATCGTCAGGCTGCGCGCGCATCGGGCAGCCAGTTGCCTGTCGTGCGTGACCAAGACCAAGGTGGTGCCCTGCTCACGGTTGAGCGCGAACATCAAGTCCATGATGGCCTCGCCTGTGGCGTGGTCCAGGCTGCCCGTGGGTTCGTCGGCCAGCAACAGATCGGGCTTGACCACAAACGCCCGGGCCAAAGCCACACGCTGCTGCTCACCGCCCGACAGCACTTTGGGCAGGTGTTTGAGGCGTTCACCCAACCCCACGCGTTGCAGCATGGCCGTCGCCTGGCTGCGGGCATCCGGCTGATCGGCCAACTCCAGCGGCAACATCACGTTTTCGAGTGCCGTGAGGTTGGGCATGAGCTGAAAGCTCTGAAACACAAAACCCACATGCTGGGCACGCAGCGCCGCACGTTCGTCTTCGGACAAATCAAACAGCGATCGTCCCGCCAGCATCACCTGTCCGGCACTGGGCGTGTCCAGCCCCGCCAAAATGGCCAACAAAGTGCTTTTGCCCGAACCGGAAGCACCGACAATGGCGGCTGTTTCACCTGCGCTCAAGGAGAAATCGATATCGCGCAAAATGTCCAGTTGACCGCTGGCATCCTGCACACTTTTGGAGACGCCACGCACGGCAATGATGGATTCAGGCATGCACACACCTTTGTTGAGACGACGCCACTTTAACTGGACCTTGCTGGCCCTGGTCTGCTGGGGCTTTGCTGCGCCTGTTCCAGCTTCAACTGTATCTGTGTCCAATCAGCGCATTTTGGTTGTAGGCGACTCTTTGAGCGCCGAGTATGGGCTGGCGCGTGGCACAGGCTGGGTAGCTTTGCTGCAAAAACAATTGGCACAAGAAAAACCCGGCGTGGAAGTCGTCAACGCCAGCATAAGCGGCGACACCACCTCGGGCGGGCGATCTCGCCTGCCCGCTTTGCTCAAAAAACACCAGCCCAGCCATGTGGTCATCGAGTTGGGTGGCAACGATGCCCTGCGCGGCTTGCCCATGGCCTTGACGCAAGGCAATTTGCTGGCCATGACCCAGCAGTCTCAAGCGGCTGGCGCCAAGGTACTGCTGCTGGGCATGCAAATGCCCCCCAATTACGGCCCGGACATGGCACGCCAGTTTGAAGCGGCTTATGTCCAAGTGGCTCAAAGCCAAAAAGCGGCACTGGTCCCTTTCTTTTTGAAAGGCGTGGGCGATGACTCGGAGCCGCTCAAATGGTTCCAACCCGACCGCATTCACCCCAATGAAGCCGCGCAGCCACGCCTTCTGGCCAACGTCTGGCCCGTTTTGAAGAAACAACTCCCATGAGCGTTCACCTGATTTCGGCTGCCGAGGCCATGGCCAGACTGAACCAATTTGACACCATCCTGGACGCGCGCTCTGAAGGCGAACATGCCGAAGACCACCTGCCAAAGGCACTGAGCTGGCCATCGCTCAACAACGACGAGCGCATCCGCGTGGGCACGCTGTACAAGCAAGTCAACCCGTTTGAAGCGCAAAAAGTCGGGGCCGCGCTGGTGGCCAAAAACATTGCCCGACACATTGAAACCCATGTGATGGACAAGCCCAAAAACTGGCAGCCGCTGGTGTATTGCTGGCGCGGGGGCAAACGCAGCAACTCGCTGGCGCTGATCTTGGGTCAAATTGGCTTCAAGGTGCACCTGATCGAAGGCGGGTACAAAGCGTTCCGCAAAGAAGTGATGGAAGACACGCCCCGACAGGCGCAGCGCTTGCAGTTTCGGGTGCTGTGTGGCCCCACGGGCTCGGGCAAGACGCGTTTGTTGCAAGCATTGTCACAAGCGGGCGCCCAAGTGCTGGACCTGGAAGCCATTGCGTGTCACCGCAGCTCGGTGTTGGGCCTCATTCCCGGCACGCCGCAACCGACCCAAAAGGCTTTTGACACACAGGTTTGGGACGCGCTGCGGGGTTTCCATGCAGATCAACCCGTCTTTGTGGAAGCCGAAAGCAAGAAAGTCGGCAACTTGACCGTGCCCGCCGAATTGATGGTGGCCATGCGCTCCAGCCCTTGCCTTCGGGTGGACTTGTCACTGGACAATCGGGTAGATTTGCTGATGGAAGACTATGCGTTTTTTACCCAGGACCGTGCCTTGTTTGCTGACCGCCTGGAGCGGCTCACGTCCCTGCGAGGCAAAGCCATCGTGCAGGGCTGGCAAGAACGGATCGAGCGGGGAGAAATGCGCGAGGTCGTCACTGAACTGCTGTCAGGCCATTACGACCCAGGCTACGAGACCTCGACGGGAAGCAATTTTGTGCATTACGCCAAAGCCCCCTTGATCGCACCAGCCAGTCACAGCATGCGCGACATGCTGACACTGGCGAAAGAACTGGTGTTGTCAGGATCAACGCCAAATCATGGGGGTGGCCCCAACTCAGGGCCATAGCTTTCTCAAGCAGCGGGCGTGGGTGTTTCTGTCACACCGGGGGTGGCATTGTCAGCCTCGCCCTCTTCGCCCTCGGACCCGTCTTCAGGCAGCAGTCCAGATTTGCGATCGGACTTGGCTTTGAGCTTGTCTTCTTTTTTGCGTTTTTTGGCCAGTTCTTTCTGGCGCTTTTCGAATCCGTAGTTGGGTGTGGCCAAGATGGCTCCTTTAATTTGAGCTGCCCAATGTAACAGCTTCTTCGTCGATTTCTGCCCACTCGACACTGCCCCGGTAGGCGTGCCAGCTGGCATGTCCAAGCCAAGGCCCTACCACGATGATGCCCAGCGCCCAAGGCCACAGGGCTGCCAGCACCAGCACACTCAGCAGCAAGCCCCACAAGAGCATCACGCCCGGGTGCGAAAAAACCACCCGCATGCTGGTGATCGCGGCCGAAATGGCATCGGTGTCGCGGTCCAAGATCATGGGGATCGACACCACCGACAAGCCATAAACCAGGGCCGCAAACACGCCGCCCACCGCCAGATAGACCATCAAAAATTCGATGTTCTGCGGATTGAACACCGCCTCGATCACGCCCGTCGTCGACGGCATGCCGGTGTTGAAGAACACCGCAAACACCACCAGCGACGCCCTGCCCCACAGCAGCTCCAGCACCATCAGCACCAGCACCAACATGGCCATGCTCTTGATGTGTTGGTCCCAGCACATCAAGGAACTGGACATCTCGGGCACTTCGCCCAGCTCGCGTTTGCGGCTGACCTCGTACAAGCCCATGGCCAAAAATGGCCCCACCAGCAAGCAGCCCGAGATCAAGGACAAGGTGTACTCGGGCTTGTGTTTGAACACCAAGGCCAGCACCTGCGCCATGCCCCAAAAACACACACCATAAAACAGGGCAATACCCGGGTACTGGCGCATGTCCTTGAGACCCCGAGCCAGCCAGCGAAAAGGATCTGAAAAACTCAAAGGGCGCATGTGCGAGCGCGGCCCGAAGGGCGGCGGGGGCACATAGGGCTCCGCCATGATGGGCAGGTCTGGCGCATGGACGGCTTCAAGAGACTTGGCATCGGCGTTCATGTGAAAAATCAATCTGAAAATACAAAGGAATCCAGATTACCCTCACCGGTACGCTTTGACCAGTCATGGAAGCCCCACGGGCGCGTGTTTTGAGGCACCAAAGTGCCCACTCTCTGTCAGCTGCGGAATCAGGCCATGGGCAAATGCGCTTGCATGGCTTGATGCAAGTCAAGAATCAAGTCCCGCGCCGACTCCAGACCGGTCGAAAAACGCACCAGCGTTCCCGGCTTCAAATGGCCAGGCCAGGCCTGCCGCATCGAGGCAATGTTGTAGGGCACCACCAAGCTCACAGGCCCGCCCCAGCTGTAACCAATCTTGAAGAGTTTCAGCCCATCGCAAAACGCGTCGACCTGGGCTTGGTTGTAGCGCGCGTCGATCATGACGCTGAACAAGCCTGCGGCCAAACCTTGGCCTGGCTCGCGCTCACACAAGGCCTGCCAATGGGCGTGCCCTGGAGCCCCCTCAAAAGCCGGATGCAACAGTTGTGCGCATTGGGGTTGTGCTTGCCACCAAGCCGCCAATTCACGGGCCGTCTGGTCGTGCGCTTTGTAGCGCAAGTCCATGCTGGGCAATGAGCGCAGAACCGTCTCGGCGTCGTTGGCGGCCACACCCAGCCCCAAGCGCATGTGGCACAGCTTGATTTTCAGGTGCAATGCGGCATCGCGGGTGATCACACTGCCCATCAACACATCGCCACCGCCGCTGGGGTATTTCGTGAGTGCATGGGCACTGATGTCGACACCCAGAGGGGCTTGCTCGCTGTCGTTTGAGGCCCCTTGATCGCCCAACAAATCGAAGGGTTTGAAAGCCAAACCTGCACCCCAGGTGTTGTCCAGGGCGCACAAGACGCCTCGGTCGCGGCAGCGACGCACCATTTCACGCAAATCGGGAAACTCCATGCTCACCGACCCGGGCGCTTCCAGCCAGACCATGCGGGTTCGTTCGGTGATTTGGCTGGACAAATCGTCAGGGCTCATGGGGTCGTAATACCGGTGAGTGATGCCAAAATGGCGCAACTCACCTTCGGCTAGAGCTTTGTTGGGACCGTAAGCGTTGTCCGGAATCAGCACCTCGTCGCCGGTCTTCAGGACCGCCAAAGCCACCAAAGCCAAAGCAGCCAAACCACTGGGCACCAACAGGCACTGCAAGCCCCCCTCCAGACTGCACAAGCGCTCTTCCAGCAAGTACGTCGTGGGTGTGCCGTGCAAGCCATAGGTGTAAGCAGATTTGTCCTTCCATTCACGCCGGCGCATGTCGGCCACGGTGGGAAAGTACACCGTCGAGGCTTTGAAAACGCCCGGTTGTGGGGCTTGAAAATCTCCCGGTGGTCTGTAGGGGTGGTGGATCAAGCCTGTGGTGTGGTGCGGCATCGTGTCAGCTTCTGTTCGGTCTTTTATACCTACATCGTAATGCAAACAGCCTCCACAAGGGAGGCTGTTGGGCATCAGAAAAACCAATTCAGGGCCAGCGCGTCCAGGCTCAGACGCTCCACTTTTCCAGCAATTTTTCGGGTCGCATGTTGTCATACGGCTCAAAGGGCTGGTGAATCCAGGGGTTGGTGGGCAAATCTTCCACCGAGTAATCGGGCTTGAAGCTCGACACGCCTTTGGTCCAGATCACCGCCGTACGCAACTCCGTGACAGGCTTGTAGTTGTTTTTCAATTGGTCCACCACGGCACGCAAGGTATGACCGGTATCGGCCAAATCATCCACCAACAAGACGCGGCCAGCGATCTCGCCTTTGGGGGTGGTGATGTAGCGGGCGATGTCCAAATGACCTTGTACTGTGCCGGCTTCAGCGCGGTATGAACTGGTGGACATGATGGCCAGCGGTTTGTCAAAAATGCGCGACAAAATGTCACCTGGGCGCATGCCACCACGAGCCAGACACAGAATGTTGTCAAACTCCCATCCGGACTGGTGAATTTTGATGGCGAGTTTTTCGATCAGGTTGTGGTACTCGTCGTAGCTCACGTACAGGTGCTTGCCGTCTTCGGTCAACATGGGGTCACTCCATTCAAATAGGGGTTGAGATCGATGCGTTTTTGGGGTCAGGCAGTCAGGCAGTCAGGCCGCAAACGGGTTTTGCAGCAAGATCGTGTGGTCACGGTCCGGGCTGGTGGACACCACATGCACTGGCACGCCGGTCACTTGGGCAATGCGGTCCAAATAATAGCGGGCCGTGGCGGGCAGTTTGTCCATCTCGGTCACGCCCACGGTGTTTTCTGACCAGCCAGGGATGACTTCGTAGATGGGTTTGCAGCGGGCGATCTCGTCTGCGCCCATGGGCAAGATGTCGATCGTTTCGCCATCCAGTTCGTAGCCGGTGCACAGCAGCAATTCTTTCAAACCGTCGAGCACATCGAGCTTGGTGATGCAAAGGCCGCTCAAACCGTTGACCTGCGCACTGCGCTTGAGCAAAGCCGCATCAAACCAGCCACAGCGGCGGGAGCGCCCCGTGGTCACGCCTTTTTCGGCGCCGACGGTGGACATGTGGTAACCGGGTGTACCGGGGGTTTCCCAGTCCAGTTCGGTCGGGAAAGGGCCACCACCCACACGGGTGCAATAAGCCTTGGTGATGCCCAAGATGTAGTGCAGCATGCCGGGTCCAACACCCGCACCGGCAGCGGCATTGCCCGCCACGCAGTTGCTCGAGGTCACAAAAGGGTAGGTGCCGTGATCCACATCCAGCAAAGTGCCTTGCGCGCCCTCAAACAACAAATTGGCACCGGCCTTGTGGGCATCGTTCAATTCGCGCGAGACATCGGCCACCATGGGCAGCAAGTCCTTGGCATAAGCCATGGCTTCGTTGTAGGTGGTGTCAAAGTCCACCGGCGCAACACCCAAGATATTGACCAAAATCTCGTTGTGCAAAGCCAGGTTTTCGCGCAGCTTGATGGCAAAACGCTCGGGGTATTTCAGGTCTTGCACACGCAGAGCGCGACGCGCCACTTTGTCTTCATAAGCGGGGCCGATGCCACGCCCCGTGGTGCCGATTTTGGCGGTACCGGCCTTTTCCTTGGCCGCTTCACGACCGACATCGAGCGCCACGTGGTAAGGCAAAATCAACGGGCAAGCTTCGCTCACGCGCAGGCGCGAACGCACCTGCACACCGGCTTTTTCAAGACCGGCGATTTCTTCCAGCAATTTGGGCACCGACAACACGACACCGTTGCCGATGTAGCACTTGACGCCAGCGCGCATGATCCCGCTGGGAATGAGGTGCAAAGCGGTTTTGACGCCGTTGATCACCAAGGTGTGGCCCGCATTGTGCCCCCCCTGAAAACGCACCACACCTTGCGCGCTTTCGGTCAACCAATCGACCAGTTTGCCTTTGCCCTCATCGCCCCATTGGGTACCCACGACGACCACATTACGGCCTTGCTTCATGTTCATGCTTGAAATGTTCTTTCTCAAAGAGTCTTTACCACCCAATGCCCAGCCGCTTCAACAAGTTCGCGGTCGCAATGGAATTCGTCGATTTCACTTTCGTGCCCAGGCAAAACACACACCACGGTTTCGCCCTGGCTGCGCAAGGCGGCAATGGCCTCACGCAAGTGGGACGCATGGCCCCATGGCGCCCGGATGGCTGCGCGCAAAGCCAGCGGTTTGACGGCGGACACCAGCTCTTTCAGATCGAGGCTGAACCCCACGGCCGGCCGGTCACGATCGATGCGGTGCCCAAACACAGCCCCGACTCCGTCGTAACGGCCACCGCGCGCCAGGGCGTCGGATGCGCCTTGGGCATAAATGGCAAAGCGCGTACCGCTGTAATAAGCGTAGCCTCGCGAATCACCCAAATCAAAACTGATGGCCGCGCCTGGAATGTGTGCCGCCAACCCACGCAACTGGCTCAAAGCTTCGGTGATGGCCGGTGTCGCGGGCAAACATTGCGCTGCTTCATCGAGCACGCGGGCATCGCCATACAAATGAACCAAAGCCAACAATCCAGCCCGGTTCACCGGGGCAAAACCAAGGGTCAAACGGTCAATGGCGCTGGCATCCTTGATCGCGAGTGCGTCATGGATGTCGTGGCGGCGTGAATCAGAAACAGGCTCGGCTTGCAGCAAGCTGTTCACGATGCGGGCATCGGCCAGATCGACCTGCAAATTGCCCACGCTGGCAGCGCGCAGGCAGTCAAGGGCCAATTGCAAAATTTCAAGGTCGGCCTCCGGACCCGCGTGACCGTAAATCTCGGCGCCCAACTGCAGGGGTTCACGGGTGGCATGCGGGCGCGCTGGTCGGGTGTGCAACACAGGACCGCAGTAACACAGCCTTGTCAGTCCAGAACGACCGAGCAAATGGGCGTCAATGCGAGCGACTTGGGGGGTGGTGTCGGCCCGCAAACCCAGTGTGCGGCCAGACAACTGGTCCACCAACTTGAATGTCTGCAAATCAAGCGCCTCGCCCGTGCCGGTGAGCAGGGACTCCAAATGTTCCAACAACGGTGGCATGACCAACTCATAGCCATAGCCACGGGCGGTATCCAACAGTTGACGGCGGAGTTCTTCGATGTGGCGAGCCTCAGAGGGCAAGACATCGGCAATGTGATCCGGTAGGACCCAAGCAGACATGGGAATAGTGGGGGACTGTTAAAAGAAGGATTTTACCGGGTTGCAGACCCGATTCCTGGAAACGATTCAGGAAACAAACCAGAACAACAGCAAGCCGATGATGACCATGGTCATGCCGAAAAAGCGGATTTGACCGTCCTCGAGCTTGAGCAGCTGCTCGAACAGGCTTCGCCAACGAATGGGCGAAACCATGGGCATCAAACCCTCCAGGATGAGCATCAGGCCCAATGCCATCAGGAGGGTCTCGAGCAAGGTTTACTTTCGAGCTGGGGTATTGCCCGCAGCACCGCGCATGCCTTTGAAGAACTCGGAGCTGCTGGGGTCCAGCACCATCACATCGCCCTTGCTGTTGAAACTGGACTTGTAGGCCTCCAAGCTGCGGTAAAACTGGGCAAATTGAGGGTCACGGCCAAAGGACTCGGCGTACAAGCGTGCCGCTTGGGCATCGCCCTGACCTTTGATTTTTTGAGCTTCACGGTAAGCGTTGGCGATCGTCACTTCGCGTTGGCGATCGGCATCGGCGCGAATCTTTTCACCCTCGGCACCACCGGTCGAGCGCAGTTCGTTGGCCACGCGCTTGCGCTCGGCTTCCATACGGCGGTAAACGGATTCGGTGATGGTGTCCACATAATCGGCGCGGGTAATGCGCACGTCGACCACATCCACTCCCCAAGGCTTGGCCCCTTTGACGACCAGCAAAACAGCCGCCTTGACATCGTCCATCAGCTCTTCACGCTTGAGAGACAACAATTCCTTGACGGTTCGTTTGTTGATTTCCTCTTGAAAAGCGTTGCGTACCACGCGGTTGAGCTGGTTGGTGCCAGATTTTTCGTCCAAACCCACGTTGCGGATGTAGGCCTGGGGATCGGCAATGCGCCAACGCACATACCAGTCGATCACCACCCGCTGCTTTTCAGCCGTGAGCATGGGTTCGTTGTCGGGGCTGTCCAGCGTTAGAAGGCGCTTGTCGATGTAATTGACGTTTTGCAGTGGGGGCGGCAGCTTGAAGTGCAAACCGGGTTCGGTGATCACTTCCTTGATTTGACCCAATGCATAGACCACGCCAAACTGGCGTTGGTCCACCACAAATACCGTCGAGCTGAGGACCAAAAAGGCCACCAGCAGGGTTGAAATCCACAATCCAATGCGATTCATTTTCTTTGTCCTTATCGTGGATCGCGGTCACGCGAACGCTGCAGGTCACGAGAGCGCGTGTCCACAGCGCCGTTGTTGGCACTGACGCCATTGGCAGGCAAGGCAGGCGCCGCGTCCAAAGCTGGCGCGGCCACACTGGTGACTTGCTGCATGATTTTGTCGAGGGGCAAATACAGCAGGTTCGAGCCTTGCTTGCTGTCCACCAGCACCTTGGTCACGTTGCTGTAAATCTGCTGCATGGTGTCGGTGTACATGCGGTCGCGCATCACCTGCGGCGACTTTTGGTATTCGGGCAAGATGGTCTTGAAGCGTTGGGCATCGCCTTCGGCTTGCGCCACGATGCGCTCGCGGTAGGCGTCGGCCTCTTCTTTCAACCGCGAGGCTGCACCCACAGCGCGTGGCACCACATCGTTGGCATAGGCTTGTGCCTCGTTTTTGGCACGCTCGCGCTCTTGGCCAGCTTTCAACACATCGTCAAACGCCGCCTGCACCTGCTCAGGAGGACGCACGCCGCCTTGCTGCAAGTTGATGCCGACCACCTCAATGCCCACTTTGTAGCGGTCCAAAATGGTTTGCATTTTTTCGCGAACGCGAGGCGCAATTTGGTCGCGCTCTTCGGCCAGAGCCGAATCCATTTTCATTTTGCCCACGACTTCGCGCACAGCGGTCTCTGCAGACTGCACCACGGCTTCGGTCGGGTTGCGGCTTTCAAACAGATAGGCCCGTGCATCGTTCAAACGGTACTGAACAGCAAACTTGATTTCCACAATGTTCTCGTCTTCGGTCAACATGGCCGACTCACGCAAGCCTGTGGCCTTGATGATGTTGTCGCGGCCGATGTCCACCGAGCGGATTTGGGTCACAAACACCAGTTCTTGGCGTTGAATGGGGTAAGGCACGCGCCAGTTGAAACCCGCACCCACCGTCGAGTGGTACTTGCCGAACTGGGTGATGACCGCTTGCTGGCCTTCTTGCACAATGAAGAAGCCGGTCCCCAACCAAACCAGAAGTGCCGCAGCCAAAACCACGCCCAAACCCAGATTTTTGAAAAACACGGGGATGCCCGGACCCCCAGACCCGCCCGATCCACCTGATCCTGAGGGTTTTTGGGAGCCACCTTTGCCGCCAAACAATTGCCCCAGTTTGCGGTTGAAATCACGCCACAACTCGTCCAGATCAGGGGGGCCACTTTGCTGTTGCTGCTGTCCACTACCTGGTGGCTTTTGCCATTCGTCAGGCTTGGGGCCAGGCGGCGGCGGAACATCCCCTGCAGGCTTGTTGCCCGATTCGGCGGTGGATTTGTCGTCATCCCGGCCCCAACGGGGGTCGTTCAGATTGAACATGCCTCGGATCTTGGCGGGGAGCAAAGACCAACGCAGGGTTGGCAGGTGAAAAATCATGGTGAGGTGTCTTTGTCGGAATGACGAACCTACATTGTGCCGAATTCGCTTGGAGTTCAATGCAGATCACCCGAATATTCCCGGGTCATGTCACGGGGATCTCTGTCTGGTGCAACAGCAGGGGGCAACGCGGTGATGACGATCTCCGACAAAGCCGAACGCAGCACATCCAAGCCTTTGCCCGATTGAGCGCTCAAAAATACACGCGGCGCGGGCTGGCCGTCGATTTCGTATTGGTCTTGCAGCTGCAAAGGGTAACGCTCTGCGTCCAGCGCATCGAGCTTGTTGAAGACCAAGAGTTGGGGCACCCTGTCGGCCCCAATTTCAGTCAACACCTTTTGTACCTCGGCCATTTGCTCTGGCCAATCGAGGTTGGCCGCATCCACTACATGCAACAACAGATCGGCATCGGTGGCCTCTTGCAAGGTGGCCTGAAAAGCCTCCACCAAGCCGTGCGGCAAATCGCGGATGAACCCGACGGTGTCCGACAAGGAGACCGAACGGCCGGCTTCACCCAGATACAACTGGCGGGTGGTGGTGTCCAGCGTGGCAAACAATTGGTCGGCAGCGTAAGCACGCGCCTTGACCAAGGCATTGAACAAGGTCGATTTGCCTGCGTTGGTGTAGCCCACCAATGAAATATTGAAGGTGTCACGGCGATCGCGCTGGCGGCGCTGTGTGCTGCGCTGGCGCTTGACCTTGACCAAGCGCTCCTTGATGCGCTTGATCGAGTCATTGATCATGCGACGGTCCAACTCAATTTGCGTCTCGCCCGGACCTCCACGCATGCCGATGCCACCGCTTTGCCTCTCCAAATGCGACCAGCGGCGCACCAAACGGGTGCTCAGGTACTGCTGGCGGGCCAACTCCACCTGCAATTTACCTTCGTGGCTGCGCGCACGCTGGCCGAAAATTTCCAAAATCAACAAAGTGCGATCGTTCACCGGCAAACCGATGTGGCGTTCCAAATTGCGCTGTTGCGCAGGGCTCAAGGATTGGTCAAACAAGACTTCGACCGCACCATGCAACAAAGCCAAGGCCTTGATTTCATCGGCCTTGCCACTGCCCACAAACAGCGCCGGATCGGGCGCTTTGCGTTTGCAGGTCAAACGCGCCACCGGCTTCAAACCCGCCGAGTCTGCCAGCAAGCCCAACTCTTGAAGATCGGCATCGAAATGCGCACGCCCAAAGTCAACGCCGACCAAGAGGGTCGGCGCAGGGGAGTTGGAAGATGTCTCAGGCAATGTCAGCACCAGCGGGCTTGGCGTTCAACCAAGGCCTTGGAAGAAACCGCGTCAAGCGGTAATTTCACCCGTTTCGGGTGTGCTGAAGGTGACGGAGCGACCCGGGACAATGGTCGAAATGGCGTGTTTGTATACCATTTGTGTGACGGTGTTGCGCAGGAGCACCACATACTGATCAAAAGACTCGATCTGACCTTGCAGCTTGATGCCATTGACGAGGTATATCGAAACCGGCACATGCTCTTTGCGCAGTGCGTTCAGGAAAGGGTCTTGCAAAAGTTGACCTTTGTTGCTCACGATATGCTCCGTGTTCAGAAGTGAATAATATTTGACCTTACCACAGGCAAAGTCAGCGTCTAATGGCGAAAAATCATGCCCTCAAAGATCAGCTGGCATCTTTGTCTGCAAAAGGATTGGTGGATGTTTTCATTTCAATCCGCAGGGGTGTACCCGACAGGTTAAAAGCTTTTCTAAAGCGCCCTTCCAAAAAGCGCTTGTAGGTGTCAGTAACATGTTCCAATGAGTTACCGTGCACCACGATCACGGGTGGGTTCATGCCGCCTTGGTGTGCGTAACGCAGCTTGGGCCGGAACATGCCGCCACGTTGAGGGCTTTGGAACTGCACCGCTTCGAGCAACAAGCGCGTCAAAATCGGCGTACTCATTTTGCACATGGCCGCTTTGTGCGCCTGCACAATCGACGCCCAAACGGGGCCCAAACCCTGGCGCTTTTTCGCCGAGATGAAGTGCATGTTGGCAAAGCTCAAGAAAGGCAAACGGGTCTCAATGGAGCGCTGCACCAATTGCCGCTGGTACTCGTCCACCGCATCCCATTTGTTGACGGCCAAGACCATGGCCCGGCCACTTTCCAGTGCGTAACCTGCAATGTGGGCATCTTGATCGGTCACGCCCTGCTCGGCGTCGAGCAGCAACAGCACCACATTGGCCGACTCGATGGCTTGCAAGGTTTTGACCACCGAGAATTTTTCGATGGCTTCAAACACTTTGCCCTTGCGGCGCAAACCGGCGGTGTCAATCAGCTCGAACTTTTGCCCTTGTTTTTCAAACGGCACCGAAATCGCGTCACGCGTCGTGCCCGGCATGTCAAAAGCCACCAAGCGCTCTTCACCCAACCAGGTGTTGATCAGAGTGGACTTGCCCACGTTGGGTCGGCCCGCCACAGCGAGCTTGATGACGGAGGGGTCGACTTCGGTTTCTTCGGGTTCATCGGGAAGGTTCAATGATTCAAACGCCAACTCCACCAAGCCGCGCGTGCCCTGACCGTGGGCGGCAGAAATCGCGATCACTTCGCCCAAACCCAGCTCATAGAACTCGGTCAACTGGATGCCCTCGAGCATGCCCTCTGCTTTGTTGGCGACCAGCAATGTGGGTTTGCCAATTTTGCGCAGGTATTTGGCAATGTCATGGTCTTGCGCAGACAAACCACCCCGCGCATCGACCACAAACACCACCATGTCGGCTTCTGCCACCGCCTGCTGGGTCTGCTTGGCCATTTCTTTGTAGATGCCGGTGCTGGCGTCAGGCTCAAACCCACCGGTATCGATGACGATGAATTCTTGGCGACCCTGCTTTCCATTGCCGTAATGGCGGTCACGGGTCAAACCCGCAAAATCAGCCACGATGGCGTCACGACTCTTGGTGAGTCGATTGAACAGCGTGGATTTGCCCACATTGGGGCGGCCAACGAGGGCCAATACAGGTTTCACTTAAAAATGTTCCGATCCATCATTCAGGGCGAAATCCGAAGACGCCCCCGGTGCGTGTCACCACCACCAAAGTTTGGCCAGCGGCCAGGGGCTTGCCCACGATGGCGCTGCCGTCTGTGCTCAAACGTTGCAAAGCCTGGCCATCCTGGCGCGAGAGAAAGTGCACCAAGCCATTGCCATCCCCCATCACCACCGATCGACCCAGCACCAAAGGTGCACTCAAGCCGCGAAAGCGCAGCGCCTCTTGGCTCCAAACGGGCTGGCCGGTTTGGCGCTGCCAAGCCAACACCTTGCTGTCGGACTCCACACCAAACACCGAACTCTCGTCACCATCCAAACCTTGATGGCCTTGGGCTGGGCGTGTCCACAAAGCGCTGCCGCGTTGAGCGTCTACGCAGGACACGGCGGACTGAAACGCACGCACACACACCCCATTGCCCATGCGGCTGGCGCCGTTGACCAAGTCCACCAAACGCTCAATCTCATTGGTGCCCCGCGATGTGCCCACCAGAGTTTCCCAACGCACCGCGCCAGTGTTCGGGTTCAATGAAGCCAAACGACCGCCCCAACCTGTCAACAAGGTATCGCCAAAGGGCATGAGCAAGCCTGCTTGCTGGAGCACCAAGGGGTCACCCGAGCGTTGCTGAGTCCAGAGTTTTTGGCCCGAGGCCCCGTCAAGAGCAGTCACCATTCGGTCAGCGGTCAAAACAAACACACGGCCACCCGCCACCAAAGGGGGGGTGTACGACATGGCTGCCAAACGCAAGCGCCACACCACTTTGCCCGCTTCGATCGCGACCACTTCGTTGTTGCGCGTGATCACAGCAAAACGCTGACCGTCACCGCCTACGCCCGCTTGAAGGGGGCTGTCCAACTGCAAACGCCACACATCTTGTCCGGTCGCAGCGTCGATCAAAGCCACTTGGCCCGCTGTGGACGCCACCGCCACCCGATCACCATGCACCAAGGCGAACAAGGGTGTGGTGACCGGCCCAATGTTGGCCGTCCAGACTTTTTGAATCGCCAATTGGCCGCTCACATTGGGCAAAGCTGAGGGCTGTGGCTTGTCGGGTGAACTCGAGCAAGCCGCCACTGTCAGGGCCAAAACGCCCAAGCCAATCCAACGGGTCCAAGCGCGTGAGAAAACAGTCGTCACTTTGTTGTCTCCGAAACAGCGGTCGCATCAGGATCGATGCCCAAGGCGTTGAGTTTGGCCTGCACCAAACGTCGGTAATCGGGGGTGTCGGCCAGCTTTTTCCAAGCTTGCTGGTAAGCCACCGCAGCCTCTGGGTTCTGGCCTTTGGCTTGCAGCACATCGCCGCGCAGGTCGGCGGCAAGGCCAGACATCTCTGGCGTGAAGTCCGAGCCCAATTGCTTCAAGGCATCTTCGTAAGCTTTGGCATCCAAGTGCAAAGCGGCCAAGCGCAAACGCGCGATGTCACGGTAGCCCGGGTCTGTTGCAACCTGGGCGACCCAACTCAGAGCTTCACGGGCAGCATCGGCCTTGCCTTGGGCTTGCAAGGTTTTGGCGGCCAAAAAAGCCGATTGCTGTGCAAATTGGGTGCGGCCAAATTTGTCTTTCATGTCGGCCAAGCTGCGTTCGACCCGGGCAATGTCACCCGAGCCCACAGCGCGCTCGACTTCGTCGTAAAGCGCTGCAGCTTTGGCCGCCTGGCTTCTTTCCCAGTATTGGTAACCGTTCCATGCGGCATAACTGCCCAACACAGCGATCAGAATCCAGGAAATGAGGTTGCCCCAAGTCTTCCAGAAGTGCTTGATCTGGTCGAGTTGCTCTTGTTCATCAAGGTCGAGTGCTTTGGCCATAGTGACTTTACTGCTGATTGCGCTTCAAAGCGGAGATTGTAGGCTGTGGGCCCATTCGGCCACGGTGTTCAAGGGCTCGGTGCGCTGGGCCCCCTCCCCGTCGCGCAGCGATTTGACCGCCACTTGTCCCCGCGCCAATTCTTCGGCACCGAAGACCAGCGCAAAGCGGGCACCAGAGCCATCGGCTTTTTTGAACTGAGACTTCATGCTGCCCATGCCTTCGCCACTGCCAGCATGCATCTGGGCAGACACCCCTTGGGCCCGCAAGGCTTGCAGCACCTGCATCGCCACCGGCAAGTCAGCGGTTTCGGGAATGATGGCGTAGACATCGGGGGCCAGATCGGGCAGCGCCTCTCCCTGCTCCTTGATGAGTTCGAGCACACGCTCCACACCCAGAGCCCAGCCGACGGCAGGCGATGGCTTGCCACCGACTTGCTCGACAAGGTAGTCATACCGACCACCACCGCAAATGGTGCCTTGCGAACCCAAGCGGGCGGTGATGAATTCGAAGACTGTGAGGTTGTAATAGTCCATGCCCCGCACCAAACGCGGGTTGATGCTGTAGGCCACGCCGTTGGCGTCCAAAATGGCCTTGACCGCGTTGAAGTGGGCCAAAGACGCCTCCCCCAAAAAGTCGAGCAAGCGCGGAGCGGCTTCGACCACGCTTTGCATGACCGGGTTTTTGGTGTCCAAAATGCGCAAGGGGTTGCTGTGCAGGCGCCGTTGGGCTTCTTCGTCCAGCACATCGCGGTGATTTTCGAGATGGGCGATCAGCGCCGCACGGTGGGCCTGGCGCTCGGCGGGCTGTCCCAGGCTGTTGAGTTCAAGGCGCACATCTTGGAGGCCCAGCACTTTCCACAGGTCGTTGGCCAACAAAATCAGCTCGGCATCGACCTCGGCCCCACCAAAACCCAACACCTCAGCGCCAATTTGGTGGAACTGACGGTAACGGCCACGTTGTGGACGCTCGTGGCGAAACATGGGGCCCATATAATACAGGCGCTTTCCGCCCTCGTACAGCAGGTTGCGCTCCACCACCGCACGCACCAAACCGGCTGTACCTTCGGGGCGCAGGGTCAGTTGCTCGCCGTTCAAGCGGTCTTCAAAAGAGTACATCTCTTTTTCGACGATGTCGGTCACCTCGCCCAAGCCACGCACAAACAGCGCGGTAGGCTCGACAATGGGCAAACGCACGTTGCGGTAGGCATAGCGGGCCATCAGGCCGCGCACTTGGGCCTCCAGCCACTCCCAACGGGCCGACTCGGGCGGCAGGATGTCGTTCATCCCCTTGACGCCAACCAATTTGGGTGATTTGGCAGTCTTTACGGCTTTAATGTGGGCTTTGTCAGTCAGCGGTTCGCTCATTTTTGTTCTGCAGATCCGGAACCAAAGCGGTTCTCAATGTAGTTTTCAACCAGCACCTGGAACTCTTGCGCGATGCCTTCGCCGCGCAAAGTCAGGCGTTTTTCGCCATCGATGAACACCGGCGCGGCGGGTGCTTCACCGGTGCCGGGCAAGCTGATGCCAATATCGGCATGCTTGCTCTCGCCGGGGCCATTCACGATGCAACCCATCACGGCCACCTTCAGGTTTTCCACCCCAGGGTAGTGCGCACGCCACACAGGCATTTGGGCGCGCAAAAAGTCGTCGATCTGCTTGGCCAGTTCCTGAAAGGTGCTGCTGGTCGTGCGGCCACAACCTGGGCAAGCCGTCACGCTGGGTACAAAAATACGCAAACCCAGCGACTGCAAAATCTCCGACGCGATCACCACCTCTTGCGTGCGGGCTTCGCCCGGCTGTGGGGTGAGCGAGACGCGAATGGTGTCGCCAATGCCCTCTTGCAACAAAATGGACAAAGCGGTGGCCGAGGCTACGGTGCCTTTGGTGCCCATGCCCGCCTCGGTCAGTCCCAGATGCAAGGGGTAATCGCAGCGGCGGCCCAGTTCACGGTAAACCGCGATCAAATCCTGAACGCCCGAAACCTTGCAGGACAAAGCGATCTGTGCCCCATTCAGACCCATGGCCTCAGCGCGCTGGGCCGAGGAGATGGCCGAGGAAATCAAGGCCTCGTACATCACCTGACGCGCTTCCCAAGGCTGGGCTCGTTGGCTGTTGGTGTCCATCAGATCGGCCAACAACTCTTGGTCGAGACTGCCCCAGTTCACACCGATTCGGATGGCTTTGTCATAACGCATGGCCGCTTCAATCATTTGGCCAAACTGGACATCGCGCTTTTCACCTTTGCCCACGTTGCCTGGGTTGATGCGGTATTTGGACAGCGCCTGGGCACAAGCGGGGTAATCGGTCAGCAAGCGGTGACCGTTGTAATGAAAATCGCCAATCAGCGGCACATCGATGCCCATTTTGTCGAGCTGGTCGCGGATGTGCGGCACGGCCTCGGCAGCCTCCGGCGTGTTCACCGTGATGCGCACCATCTCCGAGCCGGCCAGGGCCAATTCCTTGACCTGGATGGCGGTGCCGATCACATCGACCGTGTCGGTATTGGTCATGGACTGCACGCGCACAGGCGCACCGCCCCCCACCGTGACCACCCGCGAACCCCAGACCACTTGGGACTGACGGCTGTGGCGCTTGTCTGGCAATGCAATGGCAATCGCATCGGGGGCAAATGTGGGTTCGTTCATGGTTTCACCTCAAAACGGGCGGTATTGACTTGTGTGTGCGGCTTGAGGTCAAAGGGCTGGCCCTTGACACGCAATTGGATGGCATCTGATCGGCCCACCACCACAGAGACGGGCAAAGACACCGAGAGACGTTTGCTGTCGCCGGGGTTCAAAACCCCGTTCCAGACCAGCTGTTTTTGAGCATCTCGCACCTCGATCCAGCTCATGCTTTGCGCTGAGAACACCAATTCTGGCTCGGGCACGGCGACAGTTGCCCCAGTCGCGGTTGCGGCCACACTGGTCACCCCAGGTGCCAAGGTCGGCAAAACCGGCTTGACCTCGGTCACCACCGCCTTGGATTTGGGCTCTGAAGAAACGAAACCCGGCCCCTGAGCACCCAATGCAGACGGTTCAGGCAAGGCCACAGGACCGGCAATTTGAACGGTGGGCTCATAGACAGACCAGTGGGCACGCAAACTTTCAAACCCTGCCCACTGGGAAAAATTTGGCAACCAAATCAAACCCGCAATCAAGAGCAACATGCCCACAGCAATCCACAATATTTTGAGTGGGGCAACAGGCGATGTCGGGGACAAACGGCCCAAATTCGCAGGGGCTGTGTAAACCTGTCGCACAACACCATTTGACTCCAGATAGTTGGCCGACATGGGCATCAAAGCCAAGACAGGGGCCGGATCCACACGCAATTGTCGGCACACACTGGCCGCCAAAGCACGTGCAAACACGGGGCTTTGGTCCACCAAGTATTGATCAGCCTCCAAGGCCTCCAATTGCCGCACAGGCACTTTCAGGTTCACCGACAAAACCGCCAAATGCATCCCCACGGCCAACCGTGCAGCCTTCAAAAGTCCACCAGCAGTCGTCGCCATAGGGGAACTCTCATCTTGTGCGTTTTCAGTCATCACCAGGCTCCCCGACTTGAACAGTTGAAACGGACGACAAATGGGGAGCAGGCACCAGTCGAATGGTGCGTTGCTGGGCCATGCGGCTTTGCACTTGGGTCCGGTCTTTCACGTCCCCCGCCAGTTGACCGCAGGCGGCGTCGATGTCATCGCCTCGGGTTTTGCGAACCGTGGTCACCATTCCCGCATCTTGCAGTTGTTTGGCAAAAGCCTGCACGCGGGCATGTGGAGAGCGCAGCAAACCGGAGGCCGGGAAAGGGTTGAAGGGGATCAGGTTGAATTTGCAACGCAAGCCTTGACGGGCATGCTTTTGGACCAGGTCCACCAACTGGCTGGCATGCTCGGGCTGGTCGTTCACGCCGTCCAGCATGCAGTACTCGAAAGTGATGAAGTCGCGCGGTGCATGCGCCAAGTAGCCAAGACAAGCGTGCATGAGCTCATCGAGCGGGTATTTGCGGTTGAGCGGCACCAGGTTGTCACGCAGCGCATCGTTGGGCGCATGCAAGGAGACCGCCAGAGCCACAGGGCAATCGGCCGATAGACGCTCGATCATGGGCACCACGCCAGAGGTGGACACCGTGACACGGCGGCGCGAGAGGCCATAACCGTGGTCGTCCAGCATGGCGCGCAAGGCAGGCACCAAGGCCGAATAATTTTGCAGTGGTTCGCCCATGCCCATCATCACCACATTGGAGATGACACGGTCTGGGGTGTTCAGGTGTTTGCGCAAAAAGTGTTCTGCAAACCAGAGCTGCGAGAGGATCTCACCCGTTGTGAGGTTTCGGCTGAAGCCTTGATGGCCGGTCGAGCAAAAGCGGCAACCCACTGCACAACCGGCTTGGGAAGAAATACACAAGGTGCCTCGGTCGTCTTCGGGAATGAACACCGATTCGATGGCATTGCCATCACCCACATCGAACAGCCACTTGATGGTGCCGTCGGTGGAGATGTGTTGACTGAGGACAGGCAGAGCCGAGATGTGGGCATGTGCCTGGAGCTTTTGGCGCAATGACTTGGCCAAATCGCTCATGTGATCAAAATCCGCAGCGCCCCGCTGGTGAATCCAGCGGAACAACTGGGTGGCCCTGAAGCGCTTTTCGCCCAGCCCCTCACAAAAAAGGGCCAAACCATCCAGATCAAATTCGAGAAGGTTGGCCGTCATGGGGTGCTGGGACGGGCGAGGACCGCTACGCGATCAGCGTGCGTAAACGTTCAAGCCAGCGAAAAAGAAAGCGATTTCAGCGGCGGCTGTTTCAGGGGCGTCAGAGCCGTGCACCGCGTTCGCGTCGATGCTGTCGGCAAAGTCAGCGCGGATCGTGCCAGCGTCGGCTTTCTTGGGATCGGTTGCGCCCATCAGGTCACGGTTTTTGGTGATGGCGTTCTCGCCTTCGAGGGCTTGAATCATCACTGGACCGGAGATCATGAAGTCAACCAGGTCCTTGAAGAAAGGACGGGCCTTGTGCACAGCATAAAACTGCTCGGCTTCGCCGCGCGACAGGTGCGCCATACGGGCAGCGACCACTTTCAAGCCGGCTGCTTCGAAACGGGCGTAAATTTGACCGATGACGTTCTTGGCGACAGCGTCTGGCTTGATGATGGAGAGAGTGCGTTCGATGGCCATGGTTTTTCCTATTGCAAAGTATTTTTAATCGATTTTGCCCTGCGGCAAAGCTGTTTATTCTAACCGCAGCCCAGCGGTGTTATTCCCCAGAAAATGATGGGCCCACAGGGGAAAGGCCAGAACGCAAGCGCCCAAGCCCAGGGTCTGGTTCAGCGGCTGCGACCGCCGCGACCCGTACCGCCCGGGGCTTTTTTCAAGCGGTTGAAACTTTCAGCCCCGATGTACTTGGCTTCGCTCTTGGGCGCATCCGCCTTGGCATGCAAACCTGAGCCGCCTGGAGCCTGATTGGGCTTGGCTGCAGGTTTGGCACGCGGCACAGCCGTGCCCGCCCTGCCCTGCCCACCCGTGCGGGGACGGCGGTCGTTGCGGTCGGTTCTGGACACTGGGCGCGGCACAGGGGTGCGGGTGCGGTCCAAGGTGCCAGCGGCGCGCATCAAGGCCCGGATATCGGACTCGTCCAGCTCCAGCCAAGCCCCACGGCGCAAGCCGTGCGGCAAGACCATGGCGCCATAGCGAATGCGAATCAGGCGGCTGACCGCATGGCCCACCGACTCCATCATTCGGCGCACCTCCCGGTTACGGCCTTCAGAAATCGTCACCCTGTACCAGCAGTTGGAGCCCTCACCACCGCCGTCTTCAATAGAACCGAACTGGGCCGGGCCGTCGTCAAGGTTGACACCATCGAGCAGTTTTTGCTTTTCTTCCTTGCTCAGCGCCCCCAGCACGCGCACAGCGTATTCACGCTCCAAGCCAAAACGGGGGTGCATCAGCTGGTTGGCCAATTCACCGGAGCTGGTGAACAGCAACAAACCTTCGGTGTTCAGGTCGAGACGCCCCACCGATTGCCATTTGCCGTTTTGCAAGCGGGGTAATTTACGAAAGACCGAGGGTCGGTTTTGGGGGTCGTCGTGGCTGACGATCTCACCCGCAGGCTTGTGGTAAGCGATCACGCGGGCGGGTGGTGGATCGATGCGGATGTGGATCGGCTTGCCGTTGACCTTGATTTGATCACCATATTGCACGCGTTGGCCCACATGGGCGGGCTCGTTGTTCACCGCGATGCGGCCTTCGGCGATGAGTTTTTCCATCTCCAGCCGCGAACCCATGCCCGCTTGCGCCAGCACTTTGTGCAGCTTGGGCGAGTCGGTTTGGGGGGCGAGCACGCGTTTGCCCAAATCGACTGTGAGGTCTTCTGAGGCCTCTTCATCGTCAAACTGGCCAGACACCACATCGGCCAAAGCAATGGCTTTGTAAACCGACTCTGAAGGCGCCTCAGACTGGGCGGTTCGCGCAGTTCGTGCGGTCGTTTGGGGTTTTGACGCATTGCTGTCGTCTGATGAGGGCTTGTTCATGTTGGGGCGGACTCTTCGCCTTGCAGCGGACGGTCTAGGGGGTTAAGAAGGTCTTCAGAGTCGGCCGCGATGGGCATTTCAAAAGGCAAAGCGTCGATGGCGTCTTCAAGCGACAAGGACGGCTGCAAGGGCAAGGCTTCCACCCACCCCGACAAAGCCGCACTTTGGCCATCCACTTGAGACAACATGGGCAACTGGTCGAGGGCAGCCAAGCCCAAATCGTCGAGAAACTGGCGCGTCGTGGCGTAAAGACCGGGTCGGCCAACGGTTTCGCGGTGGCCAATGACCTCGACCCAACCGCGGTCTTCCAACTGCTTGAGGATTTGCGAATTGATGGTCACCCCGCGGATGTCTTCCATGTCGCCACGGGTGACGGGTTGGCGGTAGGCAATGATGGCCAAGGTTTCGAGCACTGCCCGGGTGTATTTGGGGGGCTTTTCGGGGTGAAGACGGTCAAGGTAATCGCGCAGTTCAGGGCGGCTTTGGAAGCGCCATCCACTGGCCACGCGTGTCAATTCCAGACCTTTTTGAGCCCACTCGAGTTGCAGGTCTTGCAGCATTTGCCGCAGGGTGTCGGCCCCGAGCGCATCGTCAAACAGCACGCGCATGTCGCGCAATGACAAAGGCTGGCCTGCTGTGAGCAAGGCCGTTTCCAGGACACGTTGGGCTTGCGCCGTGTTCATGTGTCGGTCTTTCGGAAAAAGACGCCTCACGGCGTCGGGAATGATGCCTCACGGCGTCGAGTGCACAGCAACTGTACATTTGTAGGTGAGTTGATTGTAACTGAGCCCCCAATTGGCAAGGGCCTGCGTCATGTCGTGGGGCAATGCCGAACGGAGGGCTATAGATTCCCCGGTGATCGGGTGCTCAAACGCCAAATGCCATGCGTGCAAGGCCTGTCGCTCTAAGCCTGCTGCCTTGGCACCGCCATAAACTGAATCGGCCAGCAAGGGGTGCCCGATGTGGGCCATGTGAACCCGAATTTGGTGGGTCCGCCCGGTGTGCAGGGTGCATTGAACCAAGCAGCCGTGCTGGTTTTGGTCCAGCACCTCGATCGTCGTTGCCGCCGTTTTGCCCGACTGGTAAGTCAAATCCACCACCGCCATGCGCAAGCGATTGGCCGGGTCACGCCCGATCGCCGCTTCCACGGTGGTGGGCGAAGGGGCTGTCCAGGGTTTGTGGCCGATGGCCAGGTATTGGCGCTTGACGTCACGTGCCGCAATCAGTTGTACCAATGCGTCCATGGCTTGGCGGGTGCGGGCCACCACCATCAAGCCACTGGTGTCTTTGTCCAAGCGGTGAACAATGCCCGCCCGGGGCACGTCTGAGGCCAGCGGGTCCAACGCCAACAAACCGTTGAGCAAGGTGCCGCGCCAATGGCCGGGGGCGGGGTGCACCACCAGACCCGCTGGTTTGTTGATGACCCGCAGGTGTGCGTCTTCGTAGACCACGTCGATGGGCATCTGCTCGGGCACGAAAGCCTGCGACTGGGGCGTGGCGCGCAAGGTGACTTGAACCTGGTGCCCCAGGCGAACTTTGGAAGACACCTTGGTCACGATGCGCCCGTCGATCAACGCATCGCCTTGCTCAATGAGTTGCTGCAAATAACTGCGCGAGAACTCAGGCACCAACTGAGCCAGCGCTTTGTCCAAACGCTGGCCATGCAAATCCATGGGCACTTGACTGGTGCGCACCTCCTCGTCCGAAGCCTCCAGCACGCGCTCGCCCTCGTCCACCATGGCAGAAGGCTCATGCATTTCGGGGTCGGTCGATATAATCAAAGTGTTCAACAGTTCAAGGGTGTCACAGATGCGAAGCTTCAGATTATCGGCGGTTCCCTGTGGCCTGGTTTTGGCCATGGGGCTGCTCCTGTCAGGCTGCGCCAACACCCCCAAAGACACCACAGCAGGCTGGACACCTGAAAAAATCTACGCCGAAGCCCGTGACGAAGCCAACTCCGGGGCATGGGACAAGGCCATCGCTTACTACGAAAAGCTCGAAGGACGTGCTGCGGGCACCGCCTTGGCGCAACAAGCTCAAATCGACAAAGCTTATGCCCAATACAAAACAGGCGACAAAATCCAGGCCATCGCCACTTTGGACCGATTCATCCGCCTGCACCCGGCCAGCCCGGCTTTGGACTACGCCTTCTACCTCAAGGGCTTGGTCAACTTCAACGACAACTTGGGGCTGTTCTCCTTTCTGACCCAACAAGATTTGTCGGAACGCGACCAAATGGCGACAAAAGACTCTTATGAGGCGTTCAAAGAGTTAAGCACCCGCTTTCCTGACTCGAAATATTCCCCTGATGCACGCCAGCGCATGATGTACATCGTGAACGCCTTGGCGTCTTACGAAGTGCATGTGGCCCGCTTCTACGCCAGCCGGGGGGCCCATGTGGCCGCGGTCAACCGCGCCCAACAGGCCATTTCGGATTACCAAGGCGTGCCTGCTGTCGAAGAGGCTTTGGCCATTTTGGTGGGGTCTTACGACGCCTTGGGCATGACCACTTTGCGCGACGATGCCAAACGCGTGTTGGAAAAGAATTTCCCCCAGTCTGACCACCACAAAGCGGGTGGGCTCAAAAAGTCGAGTCCTTGGTGGCGTCTGTGGTGAGCTGAAGCAAAGTCTCCAAAAATTCTGGGTGCCCATTCAATCGGCGCATCTGCGGCAAACCCCGCACCAACCTGCGACCATAGGACATGGTGGCCAAACGGGTGTCGCACACCACCAAAACACCCCGGTCGGTTTCACTTCGGATCAAGCGCCCAGCGCCTTGCTTGAGCGCAACGGCAGCTTCTGGCAACGCATGGTCTGCAAAGGCACTGCGTCCTTCGCGCACGATGCGCTGGCTTCTCGCCTCAAACAAAGGGTCACCTGGTGGTGGAAATGGCAGCTTGTCGATGACCACCAGCTGCAATGCCTCACCGGGCACATCAAAGCCTTCCCAAAACGAGGCTGAGGCCACCAACACACACCCCGCACGGCCATCGCCAGCCCCCTCACGAAAGCGCTCCATCAAACGCCGCTTGGGGCTTTGACCTTGCACCAACACCTCCACATTCGCTGCCGGGTCCAATCGGGCCTGCAAATATTCGCCAATGCTGCGCATGGCATTCAAGGTGGTGGTCAGTACCAACGTTCTGCCGCCCAGCAGTTGCACGGCCTCCACAACAAGCTGCGCCACATGCCCGGCATGTCCTGGGTCACCGGGCTTGGGCAAGTGCTCGGGCACATACAGGGCCGCTTGCTGCGCGTAATCAAACGGGCTGGTGACCTGCATCACCTGGGCGGAAGTCAGGCCACAAGGCTCTGTGAACCAACGCAGACTGGGCTCATCGCCCAAGGTGGCTGAGGTGAAAATCCAGGCGCGCTGGCCAACACCCGAGCCCATGCCTGCGGCAGCCCCTGCGCGGTCCTCTGCCCCATGACGGGGATCACCCGCCATCAAGGCCTCCAGAGAATCGGGATCCAGGGACGACTCGGCCTCGCTGGGCTGCTTGGCCTGAGCAGGACGCGTCAGCGCCGAAAAAGCCTGGGCAATGTCCAGGGGCGATTCGATCAAGCGCAGCTGCGCACTGACTTCGGCCCAGCGCACACCCTCCGGGTCGGGCGCTTGCGAAAACAAGTGTGCTTTTTGGGCCAACTCGGCGACACGTTCGTGCAAGCGCTGAAAGTCTGGGGCCAACTCAGTCACCAGTTCCAAACCCGCCTGCAACTGCCCCAAAGCCTGGGTTAATTGTGCGAGCGCAGGGGTCCAATCTTCAGGCTCCACACCTTCGGGCATCACATCGGTCCAACGCAATCGCACCGAGCCCCGGTGCATGCCGGCCGCCAAGCGCAAATCGCGGGCCGCTTTTTCCAGCGCATCGGCCAGCGCGTGCCAGTCCACCAAGCCACGCGCCAGTTGCAAGCCTGTGGCCAGCACATCGCGTGACAACTCCAGCAACTGAACCGTGGACAATTGTTTGCCCAAAAAGTTCACGCCGATCTCGTTGAGCTGGTGGGCTTCGTCAAAAACCGTCACCCGCACCGTGGGCAGCAACTCGGCCACCCCGGATTCGCGCACCGCCATGTCGGCAAAAAACAAGTGGTGGTTGATGACCACCACGTCAGACGCCATCGCTTCTTTTCTCGCCAAATTCACATGACAAGCACGGTAACTGGGGCAGCTGGACCCCAAACAGTTGTCGCGCGTCGATGTCACCAACGGCCACAACGGAGAGCGTTCGTCCAGGCCAGTCAGCTCGGCCATGTCGCCAGTGCGTGTCGACTGGGACCAGGTTTCGATCTTGGCCAATGCACGCTGGGCACCCGGTTGGGCCGATTCGGCGCTGTGCCGAGCTTGCTGCATGCGGTGCAAACACAGGTAGTTGGAGCGCCCCTTGAGCAAGGCCACGCGAATGGGCAAAGCCAGGACCTCGACCAGGCGGGGGATGTCGCGGGAAAACAATTGTTCTTGCAGCGCCTTGGTGGCCGTGGAGACCAGCGCACGCTGGCCACTGAGCAAGACCGGCACCAAATAAGCATAGGTTTTGCCCACGCCCGTGCCCGCCTCCACCACCAGTTGCCCCCCCTGCTCCAAAGTCTGGGTCACGGCCAAGGCCATGTCGGTTTGACCCTCGCGGGGCTGAAAGCCTGGCACCGCATGGGCCAGCGCACCATGGTGCGACAAGGTGTCGGCCACCCTTTGCAGCAACAAGCTCAAGCAGGCTCCTTGGGCTGGATGGCCCATTGCAGTTGCGTGATTTGGTCGCGCAAAGCCAAACGCCTTTTCTTCAAACGACGGAGCATCAACTCGTCCAGCGGCAAAGGCGCCAGGACCGCTTGGTCAATCAAGGCATCCAAATCGGCGTGGGCCATCTGGCATTCAATCAACTGCCGCTGGGGGGACCGAAGGTCTTGCGCGGGGGTGTCCTTCATGGCTGGCGCGGCTCATCGGGCTGCTTGCCTTGCAGGCGCAAGTCGCGCTGCTCGGTGCGCCACAAACGTTCTTGCGTGTTCAGCACCAAGTCTTGTTGGCGCAGAGGCTCAAGTGCAGCGCGGCGGGCTTGGCGGGCATCGCCCAGGCAAGTGTTCACCGCAAACTTTTGCCAACAGGCCTTGGCCGACAGTTCGTAATCGTGCATGACGGCTTGGCGATCTTGCGCGATGGCTTCACGCTGCGACCGGATGAACTCTGGCTCACCCGAAAGGGTCTGAGCACCCACCAGCGAGCTGGTCAGCACGATCCAAACCGACAAGGAAACAAGCGCCAAGTGTTTCATGTGAGATGGGTGTCCACCGTGCGGTGCTCCAGGGCCAAAAACTCACTGGACTGCATTTCATGCAAACGCGAAACGGTGCGTGGAAACTCGTGCGACAGGGGGCCCGCTGTGTAAAGGGCCTCAGGTGCCACTGCAGCCGACATGATCAGTTTGACGCGCCGGTCATACAGCACATCGATCAGCCAAGTGAATCGACGCGCTTCCGACGCCATGCTGGCGGACATTGGAGGGACGTTACTCAACAAGACGGTGTGGTATTGGGTGGCAATTTCAAGGTAATCGTTTTGCGAACGCGGGCCGCCACAAATGGCACGGAAGTCAAACCACACCACATCCCCTGCACGGCGTTTGGCGGTGATGTCACGCGCTTCGATGTGCAGCACCGGGTCTTCGTCCGGGCCTGTGGCGAGGCGGTTGAAGGCGTCGTTCATTTCGTCGTCAGCCTGCGCACCGAGTGGCGAGTGGTAGAGCTTGACCATCTCCAGCGTGCGGCGGCGGTAGTCGGTGCCATTGTCCACATTCAGCACCTGCATGCGCTGGTTGAGTAAGGCAATGGCGGGCAAGATGCGGTCGCGGTGCAAGCCATCCGGGTATAAGCCGTCGGGCTCGAAGTTGGAGGTGGTGACAAAACCCACGCCGTTGTCAAACAAGGACACCAACAAGCGGTGCAAGATCATCGCGTCGGTGATGTCGGCGACGTGGAACTCGTCAAAGCAAATCAGGCGGTAACGCTTGGCCATGCGTTTGCCCAGTTCGTCCAGCGGGTTCACGGTGCCCTGAATGGCCGCCAGTTCGCGATGCACCTCGCGCATGAATTCATGGAAGTGCAAACGGGTTTTTCGCTCGACAGGGACTGCTGCAAAAAAACAGTCCATCAAAAAACTTTTGCCACGCCCCACCCCACCAAACATGTAAACCCCCTTGGGGATTTCAGGTCGACTGAAGAATTTGCCCAACAGGCCCGAACGCTTGGATTTGTAGCCGGTCCACTCCTGCGCACAACGCTCCAGTGCCTCAATCGCTCGCAGTTGAGCCGGGTCACTCTGGTAGCCGCGTTTTTGCAACTCTGCTTCGTAAACTTCACGAACGGACATGGGTGGCGTGCTCTTCAATTCATATGACAAAACCCGGGACCAAGCCCGGGTTTTCAGGGATGCAGAACTTTAACCCAACTCACCCATGAACCATGTCTGGGGTCGGGTATGAGCTTAGAAGTTCAAGCTGCGCTTGTCCACCGCCAACGCGGCCTCTTTGGTCGACTCGCTCAAAGACGGGTGTGCATGGCAAATGCGGGCAATGTCTTCCGCGCTGGCACGGAACTCCATGGCCACCACGGCCTCAGCAATCAGCTCTGAGGCTTGAGGCCCAACGATGTGCACGCCCAGGATTTCGTCGGTGGTCGCGTCCGCCAGCATCTTCACCATGCCGGTCGTATCGCCCAAAGCGCGGGCACGGCCGTTGGCCAGGAACGGAAACGAACCCGCCTTGTAGGCCACGCCGTCGGCTTTGAGCTGCTGTTCGGTGCGGCCCACCCAGGCGATCTCGGGACTGGTGTAAATCACCCAAGGAATGGTGTTGAAGTTGACATGCCCGTGTTGGCCCGCAATGCGCTCGGCCACGGCCACACCCTCTTCTTCGGCTTTGTGCGCCAACATCGGGCCACGCACCACATCACCCACCGCCCAGACGCCAGGCAGGTTGGTTTTGCAATCCGCATCCACCACCACCGCGCCGCGCTCGTCGAGCTGCAGGCCCACGGCTTCGGTGTTCAGGCCCATGGTGTTGGGCACGCGGCCGATCGAGATGATCAGCTTGTCCGCATCCAACGCCACCGCCTCGCCCTTGGCGTTGGTGTAATTGACCGTGACGCCCTTCTTGCCATTGACGATCTCGCCGACTTTCACGCCGAGTTCGATCTTCAGGCCTTGTTTGTCAAATGCCTTCTTGGCTTCTTTGGCGATTTGCTCGTCCACAGCGCCCAAAAACGTGGACAAGCCTTCAAGGATGGTCACGTCCGCGCCGAGACGACGCCAGACCGAACCCATCTCCAGACCAATCACGCCTGAACCGATCAAGGCCAGTTTCTTGGGCACAGCGCCCAAGCGCAAAGCGCCGTCGTTGGACAAGACATTGAGCTCGTCAAACGGTGTGCCGGGCAACGCACGGGCATTAGAGCCTGTGGCGATGATGACCTGTTTGGCCGTGATGGCCTCTTCGGTCTTGCCTGCCACCTTGATCTCGTAGGCGCCTTCGGCTTTGCCGACAAAACTGCCGCGGCCGTGGAAAAACGTGACCTTGTTCTTTTTGAGCAAGTAAAGGATGCCATCGTTGTTTTGCTTGACCACGGTGTCCTTGCGGGCAATCATCTTGGCCACATCCATCTTCACGCCCGTGGCGCTGATGCCGTGCTCGGCGAAGTGGTGGTTGGCGTGGTCAAAGTGTTCACTGGACTGCAGCAGCGCTTTGGAGGGAATGCAACCCACGTTGGTGCAGGTGCCACCGGGCGCAGGACCACCGGCAGCGTTTTTCCATTCGTCAATGCAGGCGACTTGAAAACCGAGTTGTGCCGCGCGAATGGCCGCAATGTAGCCACCGGGGCCACCGCCGATGACAACGACGTCGAATTGTTTGCTCATGAGATAGGTCTTATGGATGGAAAACGCCCCCTGGGCAGGGGGCATTCAAAACAAGGAAATTTAGATGTCGAAGAGCAAGCGGGCTGGGTCTTCCAGCGCCTCTTTCATCGCCACCAAGCCCAAGACGGCTTCGCGGCCGTCAATGATGCGGTGGTCGTACGACATGGCGAAGTAGTTCATGGGGCGAACCACGACTTGGCCGTTTTCCACCATCGCGCGGTCTTTGGTCGCGTGCACGCCCAAAATGGCCGACTGGGGTGGGTTGATGATCGGGGTGGACATCATCGAGCCGAAGGTGCCACCGTTAGAGATAGAAAAAGTGCCGCCAGTCATCTCTTCAATGCCCAGCTTGCCGTCTTTGGCTTTTTGGCCAAATTCAGCGATCTTCTTTTCGATATCGGCAAAGCTCATTTGGTCGGCATTGCGCAAAATGGGCACCACCAAGCCGCGTGGCGAACCGACCGCGATGCCGATGTCGAAATAGCCGTGGTAGACGATGTCGTTGCCGTCCACCGAGGCGTTCAGGACCGGGAATTTCTTCAGGGCGTGCACAGCGGCCTTGACGAAGAAGCTCATGAAACCCAGCTTGCAGCCGTGTTCCTTTTCGAAACGGTCTTGCATGCGTTTGCGCATGTCCATGACCGGGGCCATGTTGATTTCGTTGAAGGTGGTCAAGATGGCGTTGGTCGACTGCGATTGCAGCAAACGCTCGGCCACGCGGGCGCGCAAACGCGTCATGGGCACGCGCTGCTCTGGGCGGTCGCCCAAGTTCACATCAGGTGCGGCCACTTGGGCCAAGGCCTTGGTGGGCACGCCTGTGGGGATGACAGCGGCGGTCGATTTGACGCCACCAGCAACGGCCGACAGCACATCGCCCTTGGTCACGCGGCCGTCTTTGCCAGAACCGGCCACCGAACCAGCCGCCAGGCTGTTGTCGGCCATCAACTTGGCAGCGGCGGGCATCGCCACACCCGCCATGCTGCCGCCAGTGGCGGCTGCAGCCACGGGTGCGGCGGCCACTGGCGCTGCGGGAGTCGCGGCTGGGGCCGCTGCAGCACCGACCTTGCCATCGGTGTCGATGCGGGCGATCAATTGCTCGGCCGCCACGGTGCCGCCGTCGGCCACCAGGATTTCACAAATCACACCAGCCGAGGGGGCTGGCACTTCGAGCACGACTTTGTCGGTCTCGATGTCAATCAAGATTTCGTCGGCTGCAACCGATTCGCCGACTTTCTTTTTCCACTGCAGCATGGTGGCTTCCGCCACAGACTCGGACAGTTGGGGGACTTTGACTTCTACGATGGCCATGGTGTTTCCGTTATGCGTTGGTCGTTTGACGAGGGGGTCTGACGCTGAACCTTCAGCGTCAGACGCTGGTTCACTTGGACAGCACGAAGCCCTTGAGCTTCGAGAAGGCCGCTTCGATCAGTGCTTTTTGTTGGTCTTGGTGCAGGTGGGAGTAACCCACCGCTGGCGATGCGGACGCTGCGCGACCGGCATAACCGAGCTTTTGACCTTCGAGCATGTTCTCGTGGATGTTGTGCTGAATGAAAAACCAGGCACCCTGGTTCTGTGGCTCGTCCTGGCACCACACGATGTCGCTGGCGTTCGGGTATTTTTTCAGCTCGGCCGCAAACGCTTTGTGCGGGAACGGATAAAGCTGCTCCACGCGGATGATCGCGGTGTCGTCAGAGCCCTTGGCTTCGCGATGTTTGACCAAGTCGTAGTAGACCTTGCCCGAGCAAGCGATCACGCGCTTGACCTTGTCGGCCTTGAGCGCCTTGTTCTCGGGGATCACCGTCTGGAAGCTGCCTTTGGTGAACTCAGACACCGGGCTGGTGGCGTCTTTGTTGCGCAGCAGCGACTTGGGCGTGAAGATGACCAGGGGCTTGCGCAGGTCACGCACCATCTGGCGACGCAGAACATGGAAAATCTGGCTGGCCGTGGTCGGCTGCACAAGCTGCATGTTGGTGTCGGCAGCCAGTTGCATGAAACGCTCGACGCGGGCCGAGCTGTGCTCGGGGCCTTGACCTTCGTAGCCGTGCGGCAGCATCAAGGTCATGCCATTGACACGGCCCCACTTGACTTCACCGGAGGCGATGAACTGGTCAATCACCACCTGGGCGCCGTTGGCGAAATCGCCAAACTGAGCCTCCCAGATCACCAAGGTGTGCGGGTCGTTCGATGCGTAACCGTACTCAAAAGCCAAGACAGCCTCTTCTGACAGGATCGAGTCGATGACCACAAACGGGGCCTGCTTGTCCGAGACGTTTTGCAGGGCCACATAGGTGCCTGTGTCCCACTTCTCGCGCTTTTGGTCGTGAATCACGGCATGGCGGTGGGTGAAGGTGCCACGGCCGCTGTCTTCGCCAGACAGGCGCACTGGGTAACCACCTGCCACCAAAGAGGCAAAAGCCATGTGCTCGCCCATGCCCCAATCCACCGGGGTGTCGCCGCGCCCCATGGCGGCGCGGTCGTCGTACACCTTTTTCACCAACTGGTGCGGCGTGACAGACTCAGGAATGGTGGTGATCTTCTCGGCCAAACGCTTCCAGTCGGCCAAGGGGATGGAGGTGTCTCCCGCATCGGTCCACTTCTTGCCCATGAAGGGAGCCCAGTCCACGGTGAACTGTGTTTTGAAGTTGGTCAACACGGGTTCGGTCGTGTTGATGCCAGCATCCAAAGCGGCGCGGTAGGCCTTGGCCATGTCGTCACCCAGGGTGTCGCCCAAGCCTTGCGTGGCCAGTTTGTCGGCAAACAACTTGCGGGTACCGGGATGGGCTGCAATCTTTTTGTACATCAAAGGTTGTGTCAGAGCGGGGGTGTCCTGCTCGTTGTGGCCCAACTTTCGGAAACACACCACGTCCAGCACCACGTCTTTTTGGAACGTCATGCGGTATTCCAAAGCCAGCTGGGTGGCCAACACCACCGCCTCCGGGTCGTCACCGTTGACGTGCAACACTGGGGCCTCGACCATCTTGACGATGTCGGTGCAGAACACGCTCGAGCGCATGTCGCGAGGGTCCGAGGTGGTGAAGCCGATCTGGTTGTTGATGATGATGTGGACCGTGCCGCCTGTGGAGTAACCACGGGTTTGGGCCAAGGCAAAGGTTTCCTGGTTCACACCTTGGCCACCAAAGGCCGCATCGCCGTGCACCAGGACGGGCAGCACTTGCTTGCCCAACGGATCGTTTCGGCGGTCCATTCGGGCGCGCACCGAGCCTTCAACCACGGGGTTGACGATTTCCAGGTGCGAGGGGTTGAAGGCCAACGACAGGTGAACCGGCCCACCGGCGGTGTTCACGTCAGAGCTGAAGCCTTGGTGGTACTTAACGTCACCCGCAGGCAAATCTTCAGGCGCGGTGTGATCGAACTCGGCAAACATGTCGGCCGGCAGCTTGCCCATGGTGTTGACCAAGACGTTCAGGCGGCCACGGTGGGCCATGCCGATCACCACTTCCTGCACGCCTTGCGCACCGGCTTGCTGGATCAACTCGTCCATGGCGGCAATGAAGCTTTCGCCACCTTCCAGAGAGAAACGCTTTTGTCCCACATATTTGGTGTGCAAGTAGCGCTCCAGACCTTCGGCAGCCGTCAGACGGTCGAGGATCTGCTTTTTCTTGTCCGATGTGAAATTGGGCTTGCTGCGGATGCTTTCGAGCTTTTGTTGCCACCAGCGCTTTTCAGCCTGCTCGGTGGTGTACATGTATTCCGCACCCAGCGTGCCGCAATAGGTTTCACGCAGCGCATTGAGCAGCTCGCGCAAAGACATGCGATTTTTGCCGAAAAAGGTGTTGCTGGTGTCAAACACGGTTTCTTGGTCGGCATCGGTGAAGCCAAAAAACGCGGGGTCGAGGTCAGGGATATTGGGGCGCTCGGTCCGTTTGAGCGGGTCCAGATCGGCCCAGCGTTGGCCCACGTTGCGGTAAGCGGCGATCAGCTGCTGAACGGCGGTGCGCTTGCGGCCCATTTCGACATCGGCACTGGCCAAAACGACTTTGGTGCCGCCGGCTTTGGCGCGCTCGGCAAAAGCATTGATGACCGGCTGATGAGGCACGTCTTTGGCATTGGAGCCATCGAGTGCTGGAACGTGCTGAAGAGCGTCGAAGTAGTCGCGCCAAGAATCGGGCACGCTGCCGGGGTTGGCCAAATAGTTGTCATACATCTCTTCAACGTAGGGGGTGTTGCCCCCGAAGAGATGGGTATTGCCTGAATAGGCAGAGTAGACGGAATTAGTCTCGCTCATGTTTCGCTGACCTCCGTTTCCCTCGGGGAAACATTAGTTGGTGGATTGTTACCTTCCGCGACACGGCTGGACCGGTTGGCGGATGCGACTGTGGCAGGGGAAGGGCCTGAGTACAAAACGCATTGTGCCATGGCTTGGGAATCAGCCTTTGACCCCATCCACGATCTGCTGCAAGGCAGCGGGGTCGTCCATCGTGGTCAAGTCGCCCGGGTCACGGCCTTCGGCCACCGCCTGGATGGCGCGACGCAGCAGTTTGCCGCTGCGGGTCTTGGGCAAAGCGGTCACAAAGAACACCCTGGAAGGCCGCGCCACTGCGCCCAATTGAGAATCCACCACCTTCATCACTTCGCCTTCGAACTGAAGGCGTGACCTCGCGTCCGTCAAGCCTGAGGTGTCTTTGGCAATGGCAAAAGCCATGGCGACCTGGCCTTTGAGCGGGTCGGCCACACCCACCACGGCCACTTCGGCGATGTTGGGGTGGCTGGAAATGCTTTCTTCGATCTCGCGGGTGCCCAGCCGGTGTCCGGCCACATTGATCACGTCATCGGTGCGGCCCAAAATAAAGAAGTAACCGTCTTCGTCACGAACCGCCCAGTCAAAGGTGCTGTAAACCAGCTTGTTCGGCACGGTGTTCCAGTAGGTTTTGACGAAACGTGCGTCATCGCCCCAAATGGTTTGCAGGTTGCCAGGAGGCAATGGGCCTTCAATGGTCAACACGCCCTTTTGATGGGCACCGGTCAGCTCTTCACCGGTCTGGTCGTCGACCAGTTTGACGTTGTAGCCATAAATGGCCTTGCCAGGCGAGCCGAACTTGCTGGGTGCTTTTTCCACGCCATTGCAAATGCTCAAAATCGGCCAACCGGTTTCGGTTTGCCAGTAGTTGTCGATGATGGGCTTGCCGCTCAAACCCTCAGAGATCCACTTGGCGGTGGGCTCGTCGAGCGGCTCACCGGCCAAAAACAGGGCTTGCAAGCTGGACAGGTCGTATTTGCTCAGCAGCGCTGGGTCTTGTTTTTTGAGCACCCGAATCGCCGTCGGGGCGCTGAACATGACGTTGACTTGGTATTTTTCGACCAAACTCCACCAAATGCCGCCGTCCGGCCGGATCGGCAGGCCTTCGTACAGGATGGTCGCCATGCCGCCGATCAGCGGGCCATAGATGATGTAGCTGTGGCCCACCACCCACCCAATGTCGCTGGTGCAGAAAAACGTGCCACCGGCTTGTCCTTCAAAGACGTACGGGATGCTGGCGGCCAAAGCCACGGTGTAGCCACCGGTGTCGCGCTGAACCCCCTTGGGCTTGCCCGTGGTGCCCGATGTGTACAGCGTGTAGCTGGGGTGTGTCGATTCGACCCACTCGCATGGCACCACCGCGTCCAAGTGCTTGGCGCGCTCGGTGGCGTAGTCCACATCGCGGCTGGCCACAGCCGTGAAGGCCGACAGCTGACGGTCCACCATGATCACCTTGGCAGGCTTGTGGGCGGACAATTCGATGGCCTCGTCCAGTAACGGTTTGTAAGGCACCACCTTGCCACCGCGCGAACCGGCGTCGGCGCTGATGATGACTTTGGGCGAAGCGTCTTCGATGCGGGTGGCCAGGGAATGAGAGGCGAAACCGCCAAACACCACCGAATGGATGGCACCCAGACGGACGCAAGCGAGCATGGCGAATGCTGCCTCGGCGATCATGGGCATGTAAATCAGCACGCGGTCGCCTTTGACCACACCCAGGTCTTGCAACACAGCAGCCATGCGCTGGACTTCGGCATGCAGTTCGCGGAAGGTGTAGGTTTTTTCCTGATCGGTTTCGGTCGAAACAAAGATCAACGCAGGCTGTTCTGCCCGCTCGGCCAAGTGGCGGTCCACCGCGTTGTGGCACAGGTTGGTTTGCCCCCCCACAAACCATTTGGCAAAGGGCGGCTGACTGTAGTCACAGATTCGCTGCGGCTGGACTTTCCAGTCCACCAACTTCGCCTGTTCGGCCCAAAAAGCGTCGCGGTCGTTGATCGAGCGTGCGTGAAAGTCAGCAAAGTTGCCCATGAAAGTCTCCTGAATGCCTGGCCACATGAAGTCGGTGATGGGGCGGTTCCGTGGCACCACCCCGTACTTTTGAATTCATAATTATGACGAAGTGACTTGCAAGAAGCTGACTCCACAAATGCAGTGCGCAAAGTAACCATATCGCTACAGTCAAGGCTCTGAAGTCCGGACCAGGGTCAAGACACACAAAACCGTTGAGGGCATCACTTGAACAGGCTTTGCAAGAGCTTGAATTGCGAGTGCTCTGCTGTGCGAACCCACTCGAAAGCCACCATTTCAGCCGTCACCAGCTCAGCCCCGGCCCCGGCCAAACGGTCGTAAGCGGCATCGCGGTTGCGCTCGGTGCGGGAGCTGCACGCGTCGGTCACCACCCACACCTCGAACTCGTCTTCGAGCACATCGAGCGCGGTTTGCATGAGGCAAATATGGGCCTCGCAGCCGGCCAACACAATGGTTTTGCGCTCTTCGACACCGGGCTGGGGTTTTTGCAGGTGGCGAGGCAAACTGCGTGCGTTGCCCTTCGGCGCTTGGGGCGGCTCAGGTTGAAGCCATTCGCCCAAGCCCTCTTCCACAGCGCTGAACTGCATCTTGGCCAACACTTGGCGGCAGTGGCTGCGGATTTCAGGCGGCATCTCGCCCAAGCGGGAAGGGTTTTGCTCGGTGCCCCAGGTCGGTACGGACAAGGCTTGGGCCAAGGTGGCCAAGCGGGCGGCATTGGCCCAAACGGCTTCGGCGTCCCACATCACGGGCTTGAGGCGGGCCTGAAAATCCACCAACACCAGTTGGCTTTCGTCTGCATCGATCAACATAAGGGCTCCATGGAAGGGTGCCTCGATTGTCGCAGGCCCGCGTGGGTACAAAGGGGTGGCCATCCGTTATGCTCCACGCCAACAATCTGATCTTGAAAAATGAAAACCCAAATTGACCACCTCGTGGTGATGGCCTCATCCTTAGAAGCAGGCGTGCAATGGTGTGAAGACACGCTCGGCATCACCCCCGGGCCAGGCGGCGAACACGAAAAATACGGCACCCACAACCGCCTGTTCAAAATTGCTTCGCCCAAGTTCCCTCTGGCGTATTTTGAAATCATCGCCATCAACCCAGCGGCCGTGATCCCCAAGCGCTCACAGGTGCCGCGTTGGTTCGACATGGACAACGCCGCTTTGCAAAAAGCCGTCGCGCTTGGCCCCAGACTCATCCACTTTGTCAGCAGCACCGACGACGTGAAAGCCGCCCGCCATGTGCTGCGCACCCAAGGGATTGAACGCGGCCAGGTCGTGCACGCCAGCCGCAAATCGAGCAAGGGCACGCTCAACTGGCAAATCACCGTGCGCGAAGACGGCGAACGGCTTTTCGACGGCACTTTGCCCACCTTGATTCAATGGGGCAAGCCCGATGCCACCGACCCGCTCCGCCTGCACCCGCGCAACAGCCTGCCGCGATCAGGGGTGACGCTGCAAAGCCTAAGCGTGCAACACCCCAGCGCGGCCAAACTGCAAGCCGCTTACGAATCCATCGGGCTGGAAGGCATCGCCCTTGAAGCCGGCGTTGCAAACTTGGTGGCCACACTGCAAACCCCCAAAGGCTTGGTGCAACTGCAAAGCTTGGGGCTGTGATGGAGAGCACAGCAGCCTGCCGCTGATGCTCAGCGGGCTCTGATCATGGTTTGGCAAATTCGGCATCCACCCACGCTTGGGCGGTCTGGCGGTTGAGCTTGAAGGCTGCCGAGACCTTGATCTCGGCCAAGGCATCACCGCTGTCGTCCTGTGCACTCAGCATGGCGTAGGGGTTGTCCTCGTCGGGCACGATGCGCAACAACACCGTCACCCGACTGTCTTGGCCATTGACAGTGACGCTTTGGTTGAGTTGCGCATGCAGCTGCTGCTCACTGCGACGCACAAATTCACCGGCGGTTTTGACCAAGGTGATGAAGGCTGAGCCGTCCAGCGGCTTGGGGTTCTTTTTGTCTCGGCCCATGGTCCAGGGGCCTACCAAAGCGGGCTCACTCTCACCCGCTTTGTACATGGCCACGGCCCAACCGTCGTCATCGTCATTTTTGACCACCTGGGCCGTCCACTGCTCGTTTTGCCAACGGCGGGGCTCTTGGACCAGCGGCTGGCCTTGCATGTCTTGCGTGTTGTCGTTCATCGTGGTGGCCCTCAAATTCAAGCGTCGATCATGCCTCAAGGGCGCAGGTGCAATGCCAGCAGCAGCACCTGGCTGGCCCCTTGCTCACGCAAAAGGGCTGCCGCCAAGGTGGCGGTCCAGCGGGTGCGCACATCGGTGCTCACCAGCAGCAGGAGTCCGGCGGGCAAAGCGGCATCGGGTGCAAGGCGAATGGCCGATTCCAGGTGCGCCACCACGGGGGTCGAAGCCGCGTCATCCGGGGCGGGCCCACCCGTCCAAATCAACACGTCATACAAAGGCAAACGCCCCTTTTGGGCGATGTGCTTGGCCACACACCTGTTGGACGCCATGTTGGGCGCAGGCATGGGCACCACTCCCACAGGACGCATGGGCCAAGTCTTGGCCCAGCGCCCCAGCAGGGCCACTGCACCCGCCAGGATCTCTGCAGGGACATCACCGGGCGCGGCAACACGCAAAGCCTGCAGTTCGGCCACCCACACCGGGTCGTCGGCAAAGGCCACGGCACGGCCCTCCTCAAAACCCCGAATACTGCCCTTGCGCCCCACCCCGCCAGGCCAGCGCTTGCGCGGCTCAATGTCCACCTCCATGCCGCGCAAAAAATCACGCGCCGCAAGCAGTTTGTCTGGCGAAGGCGCAAGACCCGGAAACGGCAATTGAGCCGTGCAAACTGAGCAGCGCCCGCACGGCGCGGGCGAAGGGTCATCCAGCGCGGTTTGCAAATAAGCCATCAAACAACCTTGGCCATGTGCGTACTGGCGCATGGTGTCCGCCTCTTGCTGGCGCACCTGGGCCAGCGCCGTCCATTTGGCCGTGTCGTGCACATAGGGCACGCCCGTGGCACGCCAAGCCGAGCCGTCTTTGTCCACCACGCCCTCCACCGCCAAAATTTTGAGCAGCGCCTCCAGCCTGCCTCGGCGCACACCCGTGTCGGCTTCGATCTCGATCAGGCTGCGCTCATCACGGCCCAAGCTGGCGAGCACTTTGGCAGCCGCAGCGGCATCGGGAATGGACGCCGTGGCGAAGTAATCCCAAATGCGCTCATCGGCATCCGACGGCAGCAACACCCCTTCCGCATGCGCCACCGCTCGCCCGGCCCGGCCCACCTGCTGGTAATACGCAACGGGCGACGCGGGCGAGCCCACATGCACGCAAAAACCCAAATCCGGCTTGTCATAGCCCATGCCCAAGGCCGAGGTGGCCACCACCGCCTTCACTTGGTTGTGGCGCAAACGCTCTTCCACCTTCAGACGGGTGTCGGCGTCGGTCTGCCCGGTGTAGGCATCGACCGCATGGCCGCAGTGGCGCAAAAAAGCCGTCAGACGCTGCGCCTCGGCCACCGTCAGCACATACACAATGCCCGAGCCGGGAAGTTGTTCCAGGGCATCGGCGATCCAGGCGTAACGCTGCAAGGGCGACAGCCCCGGCACCACCGACAGCGTGAGCGAGGTGCGCGCCAGCGTGCCGCGAAACGTCACCGTGTTCGCGCCCAGCTGCTTGCCAATGTCGAGCGTCACCCGCTCGTTGGCCGTGGCCGTGGTGGCCAGCACACTGGCCGTGGGCGTGGACAGCAGCGCCCGTGCAAGCCGCTGGTAGTCGGGTCGGAAGTCAAAACCCCAATCGCTGATGCAATGCGCTTCATCGATCACGATCAAGCCCACCCGGGCCAGCAAAGCGCCCAGTCGCGCCGCAAAACGCGGATTGCCCAGCCGCTCGGGCGAGACCAGCAACACGTCCATGTTGTCGGCATCGAGCCGCTGAAACACATCGTCCCAATCGTCGAGGTTGGTGGAGTTGATCGTGGCTGCCTTCAGGCCCGCCCGCTCAGCCGCGCTCACCTGGTCGCGCATGAGGGCCAGCAGGGGCGAGATCACCAGGGTGGGGCCTGCGCCCGTGCTGCGAAGCGCGTGCGTGGCAGCCCAATACACCGCCGACTTGCCCCAGCCCGTGGCCTGCACCACCAACACCCGCGATGCCGTTTGCAGCACAGCGTGCACGGCATCCACCTGGTCAGACCGAGGCAACGCGTCGGGCCCGGCCAAGCGAGCCAGGATGGTCAACAGGTGCTGCTCTGCGAATTCACGTTCCATCGGGTTCGGACTGCTCATCGATTCACCCAGCCAAACTACAGTTCAACATCTCGATGTTGGGAATGGTGAGGGTTGACATCGGGTGCCTCCCGCGGATTGAGAAGGCTATTGTGCAATTTCTTCCGGCAAAGTGGCCAGCAAGGCCATGCCCAAGAGCATCACCCCGGCGGTCAGCCACAAGGCCCCCTTGAAGGTGCCCGTGGCCTGCGCCATGGCCCCAGCCACCACCGGGGCGATGACTTGGGCTGCGCCATAACTCAAGGTCAGGCGCGCCATGGCCTTGCCCGGGTTGTGCGGCGCCCGACGCCCCACCAGCGCCAGTGTCAGGCTCACAATGCCGATGAACGTGGCCCCATAGCCCAAGGCACCGAGAAAAGCGGCAGCCAAAGTGTCCGACAAAGCGGGCAAGATCACCGACACCGTTTGCAAACCAAACGCCAACAGCAAGGCCCGCGTGTCGCCCATACGCCGGGCCACCTTGTCCCACAAAAACACGGCCGGCATGGCCGCCAAACCCACCAAGGCCCAAGCCAGCGCACCTTGCCCGGCCAAGGCCGGTTCGCGCTCAACGATGGCCACGGTGAATGTGGCGTTGATCACAAACCCCCAGCCGGCAGCAAAATAACTGCCCGCCATCGTGAACATCCAGCGCCGGGAGACTTTGTGAAAGGCCTGCGATGCCGTTCCCACAGAGGTGGCAGGGGGCACGGGCGGCCGCCAAAACCATGCCGGTATGAAAAACAACAGCCCCACGGCGCTCATGGCCAACCACTGATGCGACCACAGCGGCCAGTATTGCAGCACGCCCCAAGCGCCGAGCGCCGACACCACAATGCCTAAGCCCAAACCAATGAAATGCACACCCAGCTCGGGCCGCCGACCTTGCCGCATCAACCAACCCAAAACCAAACCAGCACCCAGCAGCATGCCCGTGGCTCCACACAAACCGCCCACATAGCGCCACAGCACCCAGTTGGGCATCGCGCTTGACAGGGCCATTCCGGCCACAGACAAAAGCGACAGCCACAAGCCCATGCCGTAAAGCCGGTGCCGCCACCGGACATCGTCAATCCAGGCGCTGGCCAAAGCGCCTGTGATGTAACCCGCGTAATGGATGGCGGCCAAGCCGCCGGCTGCGGCATCGCTCAAGCCGGTTTGCAACTGCAATGAGGGCAACAAGGGCGTGAAGGCGAAGCGGGCCAAGCCAATGCTCAGGACCAAACCGCAAATGCCACCGACGATGACTTGCCAGGGTTGCAGCGGGATGGAGGGGCCTTGGGACATGTTCAGGGGATGTTATCGGTCAGTGCTGCCAAAGGCAGTCACTTCTGCGGCCATTGGCATTTGAAAAATTCATCATTTCTTTGTCCCGATCATTCCAAACATCATCAATTAAGTGTTTTCCAGTGGTTTGTATGTTTTAAATATAAAAATTGTGGATATATCCCTTTTAAAAGTTGTGGAGTAACAAATACAATATTTATATAATAAAATTAAAAATCAAGAATAATTAGCAATATGAACGAGACCTTGACCTACGACAGCGACAAGCCCAGCGGCGAATTTTTGACCAGCTCACAAGCAGCCAAGCGCTTGGGTTTGTCCATGGCCACCATCCAAAAATTGGTCGATAACCATGTCTTGCAGGCGTGGAAGACCTTTGGTGGGCACCGCCGCATTTCTTTGGCTTCGCTCCTGAACTACCAAAGTGCCCACAATTTGTTGAGCTTGCCCCCGCTCACGCATGACCGAATGGCCAAAGTGATGGTGGTGATCGAGTCCCCCGAATTGACCGCCCAAATGCAAAAAGACATGCTGCAGTGGCAACTGCCCTTGCAGGCGGCGTTTCAGGAATCCTTGACCGAGGCCTTGCTGGAACTGCTGAGCAAGAAGCACGACCTCCTGGTCATCCAGATGAGCGGCTTGAGAAAGCAGCAGGAAAAAATTCTGGAGATCCTGCAAAAGTTCATGAGTTCGCGAAACACTGTCGGCCACACCTTGATCCTGACCCCAGAGATAGATCTGCTGCCAAAGGCCAAATCGGCTGCCGGGCCTGCCAGCATTCAAGTGCTCAACACCAACCTCTCGCCGCTGTGGCTGTCGGCTTATTTGTCAGGGTTTACTGCTCAGCGTCGCGTCTGAAGCCCACCCTCATGGCAGCAATTGCAGCCTGTGCACCGCAGGCGGCGATGCTTGCAACGGCAAATAAGCGCCCTGTGCCCATTTTTTGGACATGTTGCGGCTGCGTGGATCAAAAGCATGGCCGGACTGGCCAGTTTGGTAGATGAACACCGACTGGTCAGTGGCGCCCAAGTCATAGACAGCCCGCATGGAGGCGGCATGCCGGTTGGCAAATGGGGCTTGCTTGTCATTGGCCCAGTACTGGCCCACATTCACCGTGAACAAATCCCCAGCACTTTCCACCCGCACATCGAACAGCGCGTTCAAGTAGGGCACTTTGCCGAGAGGCTTGTGGCTGCTGATGGCCAGGTGCCATGCACCCCAACGCCACCGCTTGGGGTCTTGACCTTGACTGGCCGCAATGCGGTCGATCGCACGGTCCAAGGCTTTGGACACGGGCACTGAACAACCTGCTGGACCGCACCAAAAAGGGTCATTTCGGTCCAACATACCTTCAACCCCTGCCCTGAAGTGCCTTTTCCCATAAAGCGCCTGGAAGCGCTGCGCCCCCAATGTTGGCACCAGCAAACCCCGTGTGAGTTCATCGGCCCAGACATTCAGCACCAAAGCAGCGGCGCTGTCGGGGCGCATCTGGCCATCAAACGCCGCCACCAATTTCAAGGTCGCCGGGGCCAAGGCATGTTGAGAAGTGACCTGTCCGAGCTTGGCCTGCAAGGACTTGGCGCCCAAAGACAACACATCGTTCTGGATGACTTGCATGCTTTCTCGGCTGTGTTGGGGGGTTGCAGCCAGCAGTTGCTCAATCCGCTGAAAACGCTCCGGCGTTGTCCAGTCTGAGCCCAAAAAATGCGCATATCCAGCGGGCAGGATATTTTGGTTTGCAGTCGCATACCCCCCTTTTTTCTCAATTTGGGCAGCATCCACCGTGGGCGTTTGGTCGTAAGGCAACCAACCCGTCCAGTCGTATTGCGCCAGCCAACCGGGAGATGGGGCCACGCCCAAAATATCGTTTTGTGCAGAGCGGGTGGGCACCTTGCCCACGGCCTTGAAGGCCACCTCCCCCAAGGTGTCGGCCATCACCACGCTTTGCATGGGCGAATGGTGCTCAGCAAACGCTTGCCTCAACTCAGGCACGGTTTGCGCCCAATTGGCCTGCATGCCCGCTTCCATGGTTTTGTTGTCCGGCGTGAGCGCCGACCAGCGCAGGCTGACCGCGTAGCGGTTCGTGTCGATCAGGCCTTGGTATTGCGTCTGCACATCGCTGATGACCGGGCCGTGCCGGGTGCTGCGCACCTGGAGCGTGACATCGGGCTGCCCTTTGACGCGTATCGTTTCGGCGCGTTCCGCAAAAGGAGCCCACCCCTCAGGCGTGCGGTATTGACCCGGCCTGGCCGCATCGAGCTGCTCCAGGTACAAGTCCTGCACATCGGGGCCCGTATTGGTGAAACCCCAAGCCACACCGGTGGTGCGACCCAGCACCACAAAAGGCAAACCGGGCAAGGTTGCACCCATCACGTCGAGCGGGGGGTGTTGAAGACCACCGGGCATTTCACCGGCGGGCGCTTTCAGGTGGGCGTAGTACCAAATGGCCGGGGCGCTCAAGGCCAAGTGGGGGTCGTTGGCCAACAAAGGCTTGCCCGATACGGTGTGGGTACCAGGCACGACCCAGTTGTTGCTGCCCTTGCCCTCCAGGATGCCCATGTCACGCACCCAATCTGCCGACCATTGCGCCAATGGCGTTTTTGGGGCGGGCCCAATTGCCGCCTTGGTCGATCCAGTGGCGTACACACCCAGTTGGGCATACAAAGCGGGCAAGTCCACCGCAGTGGCAGGCTTTTCGCCGGGGTACGCAGGCAGCAATTGCCACAACTGTGTGTTGTTCAAAACCTGACTGGCAGACAAACGGGCGAACTCTTGACCCCAGTTGCCCCCCAAATCGAGGGCCATCATCAAAGCCCAGCCCACGCTGTCTTCGGGCGACCAAGCTTGACCGCTGGACCCGAAGGCCGATGTCCCCAAAATTTTGAACTCTGGAGAGGGGCGGACCGCGCCGCTTTGCCACGCGTTCTGAATCCCGTCGCTGTAGGCTTGCAGGGCCGCTTGGGTGGCTGGCGACAAACCTTGGAGTTGCTGCTTGGCCATGCCAATGATGTCCAAAGTGCGCATCAACTTGTCGGTGTCCAAGGTGGCTTGGCCCAGGATTTCAGACAACTCTCCGCGCATCAACCGGCGGTTAAATGCCATTTGCCAGCCGCGCTCTTGGGCATGCACAAAACCCATGGCCCGCCAAGCATCCATGGCACTGCCCGCCTGAATGTGCGTGACGTCCGACGCATCGCGGGTGATCATCACGGGTGCAGCAAGGCCTTGGAGATGAACCTCACCGTTGAGCTGCGGCAGGCCCCGCAACAGGTGCACGCTGATGACCCCACCTGAGACCAAAACGGCCGCAAGGGCCAGCCACAGGATTCTTGCGATCCATTTCATGTTTGTCTCCAACTTCGATGCTTGGGGCCGAGTCGCCAATGAGGTCCAACGCAGGCCAGCCAGTGCTCTGCCGGCTTGGATTAAATGTGGCCCCAAACCATCAGCGCGTCACGCCCTTCGGTGACAAGGTCCACCTTGGCGCCCACGGGCAGCAGCACCTTGGTCTCCACATGGCCAAAAGGCAAGCCAGTGAGCACGGGGGCCTTGATCTGGTGGCGCAGCCAGTCGACCACGGTGGCCAGTTTGAAGCCTTTGTCGTGCTTGGGCACCAGCTTGTATTGGCTGAATTGCCCGATCAGCACCGCCTTTTGCTGGGCCAACACGCCCGCAAGCAAGAGCTGGGTGAGCATGCGCTCGATGCGGTAAGGGTGCTCGCCCACGTCCTCCAGAAAAAGTACCCCACCTTTGATTTGCGGGAAGAATGGCGTTCCCAGCAAAGAGGTCAGCACCGCGAGGTTGCCGCCCCACAGCGGTGCGTCTTTCACCAGCACACGGCGCTCGGCCTCGGCCTTGGGCAGCTGCCAACCCGTGCCCTCGCCTTGCTCGAGCAGCAGGTCGTCAAAGCAAGCCTGCATGATGTCGTCGGGTTCATGGTCTGAGCCAAAGTCTTCGCCCAGCGCCGGGCCTTGCCAGCTGATGCGCCCGGTCTTGGCCAACACCGCCTGGTTAAAGGCTGTGAAATCGCTCAGGCCCACGAACTGCATGCCGCCATCAATCGCTTTGGCAATCTGCTTGTAGGGCAAGGCAGGCAGGATGCGCGTGAGGCCGTAGCCGCCGCGTGAGATCAATGCCACATGGGCACCACTGGCGGCAGCACGGGTGATGGCGGAGATGCGTGTGGCGTCGTCCCCCGCAAAACGCATGTGGGTATCGAGTGCAGACTCGTCCACTTCCACCTCGTGGCCTTGGGCATTGAGGCGCTTGATGCCACGGCGAAATGCCGCTTTGTCGCGCACCGCGCTGGAAGGAGAAAAAATGTAAATGTGGGCCATGGGCTGCGCGCTCTGTCAGGATTTGAAGTGTCGCACAGCGGCTTCGGCAATCGCCGCCCCCTGCTCCTGCACAAAATGGCCCGCATCGGGCAGCAGCATGGGCTCGGGGCAAGCTCTGATCTGGCTTTGCAATTGACGCATCACCGGCTCGCCCAGCACCGGGTCTTGCAGGCCAATGGCCATGAAGCTCTGGCCTTGCCAATCGTTGCGCCAAAAATCACGCGCTTGCCGCGAGATGGCTGCACCCGGCGAATCGGTGAATTCCGGCACCATGGGCGGAAAGGCCCGCAGCGCAGCGCGAAAGCCTTTGTCTGGGAAGGGCGCGTTGTAGGCCGACGTCTCAGCGGGCGTCATGCCGCGGTTGCCACGCGCAAACAACTTGCCCACATCGAATTGCGGCTGGCTTTGGCACCAGTCTCGCCAGGCCAAAAAGCCCGCACTCAAGGGCAGCTCGCCCGTGGCCAGGGTGGTGTTCATGACCAGCAGACCTTTGTACCGACCGGGCGCGGCCATGGGCAAGGTCAAGCCCAAAATGCCACCCCAGTCTTGCACCACCAGCACCACGCGCTGCAAATCCAGCCGTTCGACCCAGTCGAGCAAGGACTGGCGGTGCGTTTCAAACCGGTGAAATTCTTCTTTCTTGGGCTTGTCGCTCTTGCCAAAGCCGATCAGATCGGGCGCGACCACACGGTGCCCCGCCGCCAGCCAGACCGGGACCATTTTGCGGTAGAGGTAACTCCAGGCCGGGTTGCCATGCAAGCACAGCCAGGTCAGCGGCGCGTCCTTGGGGCCCTCGTCCAGATGGTGCATGCGCAGTCCGGCGATGCTGGGCAAATCACTCAGGTAATGGGCTGGCCAAGGGTAGTCGGGCAAGGCGGCAAACGCCTCATCGGGTGTGCGCAACGCGTCTTCTCTGAGTGGGTGGGGGTTCATTCTTTTGGGCCTGAAAAAGTCTTTGAGCAAGAGGCCACATTCTTGGGCCAGCACACCACCCGTGACCCGCGTCTGGTGGTTCAGCTGCGTGTGCTCAAACAAGTTGAGCACCGAGCCTGCAACGCCCGTGCGGGGGTCGGCGGCGCCAAACACCACCCGGTCGACCCGGGCGTGCAGCATGGCGCCGCTGCACATGGCACAAGGCTCCAGCGTCACATACAGGGTGCAACCGTCAAGCCGGTAATTGCCCAACACCCGGGCCGCTTCGCGCAGCGCCACCACCTCGGCGTGCGCCGTGGGGTCGTGGCTGGCGATCGGGGCATTGTGGCCTGTGGCAATCACTTGGCCGTCCTTGACGACCACCGCACCCACCGGCACCTCGCCCGCTGCCGCGGCCAATTTGGCCTGCTCCAGGGCCTGGTCCATCCAATGCACATCTTGGCTAGGCGTATCCACCGTCAAGCCACCATGCCCAAACGCTGCATCCACAGGGCAAGGGCTTGCTCTTGTTCGCCGCCTTGGGCATAGGCGGCGTGCATGGCCGCGTGCGCCTCGGGTCGGTGCTGGTTGATTTTGACCTTGGTTTGAAGGTCCAGAATCTTCAATTCAAACGCCACAATGCCGTTCAGCATGCCGTGGGCATAGCTCTCGGGCAGCGCACGCCACTGCGCCGCATAAGCGGGCTCGTGGTCGGCAATCATCTGCTTGAGCATGGCGTCTTTCGCTTCATCACCGTCCAGCATACGGGCCTCAACCCGTGCATGCACCGCCAGATACGTCCAGGTCGGCACGCGCAACAAATCGGGGTAAACGGCAGGCGACATGTAGGCCTGCGGCCCCATGAAAGTCACCAGCGCCTGCGGCCGGGTCTGCAAATAGCCAGCATGCGGGTTGGCACGGGCACAGTGGCCCAAAAGCACGGCAGGCTGACCGCCCTCCTCCAGCAACTTGAGCGGCAAATGCGTGATGAAGGGGAAGCCATCACCGTCGTTTGACACCAAACTGGCAAACGGATGCTCGCGCATGATGGCCGCAGCGTGCTGTGGATGGTTGAATTGCTGAGGCAGGTACATGAATAGACTGTACCAAAACGAAGGCACCCAAAGGTGCCTTGTTTGTCACTCCCACTCGATCGTCGCGGGTGGTTTTGAACTCACGTCGTATGTCACTCGGTTGATGCCACGCACCTCGTTGATGATGCGGCCCGACACTTTCTTGAGCAGCGCATAAGGCAACTCGGCCCAGTCGGCGGTCATGAAGTCGCTGGTTTGCACGGCGCGCAAAGCCACCACGTAGTCGTAGGTGCGGCCGTCGCCCATCACGCCCACGCTTTTCACGGGCAAGAACACGGTGAAAGCCTGGCTGGTCAAGTCGTACCAGCTCTTGCCGCTGTCCGGATCGATGAAGTTGCGCAGCTCTTCAATGAAGATCGCGTCTGCGCGGCGCAGCAGGTCGGCGTATTCCTTTTTGACTTCGCCCAAAATCCGCACGCCCAAGCCTGGGCCTGGGAAGGGGTGGCGGTAAACCATCTCGCGCGGCAAACCCAGCGCCACGCCCAGTTCGCGCACCTCGTCTTTGAACAGTTCGCGCAAGGGCTCCAGAAGTTTCAGGCCCAATTGCTCGGGCAAACCGCCCACGTTGTGGTGGCTCTTGATGGTGACGGCTTTCTTGCTCTTGGCCCCGCCCGACTCAATCACGTCGGGATAAATCGTGCCTTGGGCGAGGAACGTCGCGCCTTTGACGGCTGGTCGGCCGTCATTCCCATCTTTGCCGCCGTCGCCTGCTTTGAGCTTGGCCGCCTGTTCCTTGAACACATCCACAAACAAGCCGCCGATGATCTTGCGCTTGGCTTCGGGTTCGCTCACGCCCGCCAGCTTGCCCAAGAACAAGTCACTGGCATCCACACGGATCACTTTCGCGTGCAGCTTACCCACGAACATCTCCATGACCATGTCGCCTTCGTTCAGGCGCAGCAGGCCGTGGTCCACAAACACACAGGACAGATTGTCGCCAATGGCGCGGTGAATCAACGCAGCGGCCACAGAAGAGTCTACGCCGCCCGACAGGCCCAGGATGACCTCTTCGTCTCCGACTTGCTCGCGGATTTTGGCCACCGCTTCTTCGATGTAGTCACCCATGATCCAGTCCGGTTGGGCCCGGCAGATGTCGAGCACAAAGCGGTTGAGCAGCGCCTGGCCTTGCACAGTGTGTGTGACTTCGGGGTGGAACTGCACGGCATAAAAGCGGCGGGCTTCGTCTGCCATACCGGCAATCGGGCAAGCCGGGGTGGAGGCCATGACCTTGAAGCCGGGTGGCATGGCAGTGACCTTGTCGCCATGGCTCATCCAGACCTTGAGCATGCCGTGGCCCTCTGGCGTGGCAAAGTCTTCAATGCCTTTGAGCAATTCGGTGTGGCCATGGGCACGGACTTCGGCGTAACCAAACTCACGCGTGTTGCCAGCTTCGACCTTGCCGCCCAATTGCTCGGCCATGGTTTGCATGCCGTAGCAAATGCCCAAAACGGGAATACCCAGTTCGAACACGGCATCCGGTGCGCGGTCATCGACTTCGTACACGCTGGCATGCGAGCCGGACAGGATGATGCCTTTGAGATTGCCATCCTTGGCGTACTCGCGCACCCAGTCACTGCTCACGTCGCAGGGATGCACTTCGCAAAACACATGCGCTTCGCGCACGCGGCGGGCAATCAGCTGGGTGACTTGCGAGCCGAAGTCGAGGATCAGGATTTTGGAGTGCTGCATGGCAAGCGCCGTTCTCAAAGAAATGAAAAGGCGTCTGGGATACAGACGCCTTGAAGGTCAGCAGAGGATTTTAATCAGCCCGGTAGTTCGGCGCCTCTTTGGTGATCTGCACGTCGTGGACATGGCTTTCACGGATACCCGCAGCGGTGATTTCCACAAACTGCGAGTCCTGGTGCATCGCCTCGATCGTCGCGCAGCCGCAGTAGCCCATGCTGGCGCGCAAACCGCCGGCCATTTGGTAGATGATGGAGACCACCGAGCCTTTGTAAGGCACGCGGCCCTCAATACCTTCAGGCACCAGTTTGTCGGCGTTGGGGTTGCCGGTGCTGGACTCCTGGAAGTAACGGTCGGCACTGCCTTGCTGCATGGCACCAATGGAGCCCATGCCGCGGTAGCTCTTGTAGCTGCGGCCTTGAAACAACACGATCTCCCCGGGCGCCTCTTCGGTGCCAGCAAACATGCCGCCCATCATGACGGTGCCTGCGCCTGCGGCGATGGCTTTGGCGATGTCGCCGCTGTAGCGGATGCCGCCGTCAGCGATCAAGGGAACGCCGGTGCCCGCAAGCGCAGTGGCCACACTGTCCACCGCCATGATTTGCGGCACGCCTACACCCGCCACGATGCGGGTGGTGCATATGGAACCAGGGCCGATGCCCACCTTGACCGCATCGGCTCCGGCTTCCACCAGGGCCAAAGCGGCAGCGCCAGTGGCGATGTTGCCGCCAATGACTTCGATGTGCGGGTAGTTTTGCTTGACCCAGCGCACGCGGTGAAGCACGCCTTTGCTGTGTCCGTGCGCGGTATCCACCACGATGGCGTCGACTCCCGCACGCGCAAGCGCTTCCACACGCTCTTCAGTCCCCTCGCCCACGCCGACTGCCGCGCCCACGCGCAGCTTGCCTGCACCGTCGCGCGCAGCGTTGGGGAAGTTCAGTTGCTTGGTGATGTCTTTGACCGTGATCAGGCCCTTGAGTTCAAAAGCATCGTTGATGACCAACAGGCGTTCAAGTTTGTGTTTGTTGAGCAAATGCTTGGCTTGCTCGGGGGTGGTACCTTCAGGCACCGTGATCAGGCGCTCGCGGGGCGTCATGATTTCGCTGACCTTTTGGTCGTAGCGGGTTTCAAAACGCAGGTCGCGGCCCGTGACGATGCCGACCACTTTGCCGCCATCGCAAACAGGAAAACCCGACACGCCCAACTCGTCCGACAAGGCCATGACCTGGCGGACGGTGGTGTCGGGAGTGATCACGACCGGGTCGCGCAGCACGCCCGATTCGTAGCGCTTGACCTTGGCCACTTGGGCGGCTTGCTCTTGGGCCGTGAGGTTTTTGTGGACGATACCGATGCCGCCTTCTTGGGCAATCGCAATGGCCAAACGCGATTCGGTCACGGTGTCCATGGCAGCGGACACCAAAGGCAGGTTCAGGCGGATATTGCGGGTGAATTGCGTCGCCAGCGAGGTGTCCTTGGGCAGGACTTGGGAGTAAGCGGGGACCAGGAGAACGTCGTCAAACGTCAAGGCTTTACCGAGTAAGCGCATAAGCTAAGGCTCCAAAAAATGGATTGTACCCGTGCCCTCCGAGGGATTTCCCTGCCCTTTGAGCAAAAATCTACTGCCATTGGCCTGCTGCTGCTCAGGCGTTTTGGTAATGCAGCACTTTGAGGGATTTTTCGGGATCGATGTCCACAAAAGCCGCTGGGTTGGTCAGTCGCTCGACAAATCGCAAGGCTGGGGCGGCCTCGGCCACTAGGCTGTGCAAAAATGCCGTGTCCAGCTCGGGCGCGTTCAGGCAGAGCAGTACATGGCCTTGCGGCTCCAGCAGATCGGGCAACCGCCGAATCAACTTGATGTAATCCTGGGTCGCAACGAAGCTGCCTTTTTGGTAGCTGGGCGGGTCGATCACGATCACGCCATACGGCCCCATCTTGCTGATCTTGCCCCAGGTCTTGAAGACGTCATGCCCCAAAAAGCGCGCTTTCGCCGGCAAGTCGTTCAGTCGGTGGTTTTGCTGCCCCACGGTCAAAGCGGCCTGGCTCATGTCCAGATTGACCACCTGCGCAGCCCCGCCTTGGAGCGCCGCCACCGAAAAAGCGCAGGTGTAGGCAAACAGGTTGAGGATGTTTTCGTGCTTGGCATGGTGCCTCAACCAAGCGCGGCCATGGGCCATGTCCAGAAACAAGCCATGGTTTTGACCGCGCAGGACATGCACCAGAAAACGGGCGCCCTGCTCTGACACGACATGTGGATCCGGCACAGTGCCCGCCATCAGCCGGGTTTCGGATTGGCCATTGGCGCGGCACTGAAACACCCAGTTGAGGGGCTCAGCCGGCGCCAAGCTGTCCCAGCGGGCCTGCAGTGCAGCGTGGCATTGGGCCAGTTCTGGCTCGGTGACGGGCTTGAAGCTGGTCAAGACCCACACCGGTGCAAACCAGTCGAGCGTCCACTGCTCGCTGTTCGGGTACATGCCACCGCGCCCATGAAACACCCGGTGCGCATCGACCGTTTTGTCCATCTGTGCAATGGCATCCAGAAGTGCTTGCATGGTGGCGATCAATAGCCCGCTGCCGATCCGCTTTTGCGGTTGGCAAACAAGCCGGTTCTGCCTTTGCCCTGCCGCTTGAAGCGTTGTCTGCGGGCCACTTTGGGATCCACTTTGAGCGGCCGGTACAACTCGACGCGGTCACCATCTTGGACTGAGGCCGCCCATACCACTTTGCGGCCCCAAATGCCGGGTTGCATGAACTTCAAAGGGGCCGATTCGCTCGGCGACAAGGCATTGACGGCGATGACATGCTCCAGCACCGATTGCACACTGCTGCCCGCAGGCACAAAGAAGCTCTGTTCTTGAACCTGCCGGGCTTGCAGGCTCCAGCACAGCGTGACCCTCACCGTGGCTGGCGTCTCAGCCATACACAGCTTCGGCGCGTTTCACAAAAGCGTCAACCAAGCTGGCGGCAATTTTGTCGAACACCGGCCCCACCAGGGCCGCCAGCGTTTTGCTGGAAAAGCCATATTGGAGATCCAGTTCCACTTTGCAAGCGCGTTGCGTGCCATCGCCCACAGGGCTGAAACGCCACATGCCGCTGAGGTTGGAAAAAGGCCCTTTGACCAGGCTCATGCCGACCGAACGGCCTTCTTCGTGTTCGTTGCGGGTGGTGAAGGTTTGCTGGATGCCGCCCAGGCTGATGCCGACTTCGGCCACCATGCCTTGCGCATCGGTTTCCAGCACGCTGGCGCGGTCACACCAGGGCAAGAATTCGGGATAACTGGCCACGTCGGTGACGAGGCGGAACATTTCCTCGGGGGCGTACCAGATCAGAACGGACTTGTGGATATTCTTCATACAATGTACGGATTGTAGTTTTTCGACACGCCATTGGGCGCACTGTCCAGCTGCACACCCTTGCGAACGGCCGCGCCGTCCTTATTTGCTGAACATGGCCACACCCAAAAAGTCCCCTGCTGCCCCCGTATTTGCCAAGATTGCCGAAAACAAAAAAGCGGCCTTTGACTATTTCTTTGAAGAGCGCTACGAAGCCGGCATGGTGTTGGAGGGCTGGGAGGTCAAGGCCATTCGCGAAGGCAAGGTGCAACTGACCGATGGTTATGTGGTCATCCGCAACGGAGAATTGTTCATCATCGGCTGCCTGATCAACCCACTCAAAACCGCGTCCACCCACATCAACCCCGAAGCCGCACGCACGCGCAAGCTGCTGCTGAACAAGGAAGAGATCAAGCGCCTCATCGGGAAGATCGAGCAAAAGGGCTACACCCTGGTGCCCATCAATTTGCATTGGAAAGCGGGCAAGGTGAAGTGCGACATTGCACTGGCCAAGGGCAAGGCCGAGCACGACAAACGGGACACCATCAAGGACCGGGAAGGCAAGCGTGAGGTCGAGCGCGCCATGAAAAGCCGCCACCGCTGAACGCCACTCAGTCGCAAGGAAGGGCAACCCGCTCAGCTCAGATCGCGCAGCGGATGGTGCTCAGAGGGCCAAGGGCTCACAAAGAAACGTGCGGCTTCTGACACATCCACATCTTCCACATGTGCAGGCTTCCAGTTCGGCTCGTGGTCCTTGTCAACAGCCAAGGCACGAATGCCTTCGACGGTGTCGCTGTCGGCGACAGAACGCAGGTGGAAACAGTGGTGCACCATGTCGCGCTCCATGCGCAGGTCGTCCGCCAGGCTCATTTGGCGGGCACGGCGGATTTGCTCCAGCACCACATGCAGCATCAAAGGCGAGCGGTGGCGCAAGGCATTCGCGGTTTTCTGGCTCCACTCATCCGTGGCCGATTCCAGCTTCCGCAACATGTCTGCGATGGTGGGCAAACCAAACACTTCATCGATTTGTGGTTGTGGTGTCAGCTTCTCTGGTGTCAACGCACCCCCCTGAGCCAACACCCACCGCTCCACCGACTCGGCATTTTCAAAAGGGCTGCTGATCAGGGTTTGCCAGATCGGCTCCAGCATGCCGCTGGGCAACGCGATGTCGGCCAGTTTGGCGGCCACCGCTTGGGCACCGCTCAGCATCTGACCCGTCAAGCCCAGGTACTCGCCCAAACGTCCTGGGCAACGGCTCAGGAAATAGCCGCCCCCGACGTCAGGAAACAAACCGATGAGGGTTTCTGGCATGGCCATTTTGGTGCGCTCGGTCACCACGCGCACACTGGCACCTTGGCTGATGCCCATGCCACCGCCCATGACTATGCCGTCCATGAAAGCAATGTAGGGTTTGCTGTAGGTGTGGATCAGGTGGTTCAGACGGTACTCTTCGGTGAAAAAATCACCCAATGACGCGTCGCCTGTTGTGGCCGCTTGATGGAAAAATCGGATATCACCACCGGCACAAAAAGCCCCGAACGGACCTTCTTTGCCCATGCCGCGCACCGCAACCGCCAGTACTTGGGGGTTGGATTGCCAATCGATCAATGCACGCGTCAAGGCCCGCAACATGTCAAGGGACAAGGCATTCAGAGCCTTGGGGCGATTCAAAACAATGGTGCCAATATGACCTTCAATTTGAGCGATGACTTCAGACATTGTTGTCTCTCCATCCTAACCATTGGTTCATGAGCAATGCCCCCAATACCAGGGACCCGCCCAACAATACGCTCATTTGCGGGGCTTCGTTGGCGCCCCACCATGCCAATGCGATGCCAAAAACGATTTCCAGCAGACACAACAAGGACGCCTCAGGGGCTTTGAGCACCCGAACACAAATCACCGACAACACGCAGGGAATGGCCAACTGGAACAAGCCCAGAATGGCGAGCAATCCCACATCGTGGGCCGAAGCTTGAAACGGCATGGCCCAAGGCAAAGTGAGCAAAGTGGAGAAAACGGCCCCCAACAAAACCGAGGGCACCAAATCCAGACTGTGGCCATCGCTTTGGCTTTTTTGCGCCAAAGTCCACTGTACGGCACCGGCGATGGGCACACACAAGGCCACCAAGGAGCCAAGCAAAAAGTTGGGGTCTCCCATGCTCAACTGGGTGCCATACATCCAGGCGATCCCGAACCCGGCCAACAAGATGGCGATCCAGGTTCGCAAAGGCAATGGGTGACGCAAAAATACGCGCGTGAACAAAGCCGTGAGCAAGGGCCCAACGGCCATGGTGATCAACACATTGGCCACTGCCGTCAGTGTCAGGGCCACCATGAAAGCGGTGAACATCACGCTCCAGCACACGCCAGACAACCAAAAATACCGGTTGCGCCAAGGCAAGCGCGACCACACACCCTTGCCCTGCCACAAAGGCAAGATGAGCAGCAGGGAAACGACGGTGAAAAAGCTGCGCCAGAAAGTGACTTCGAAGCTGCGGGCTTCTTCCAAATGCCGTGTCACCACCCCGGCCATGGACCACAGGGCAGTGCAGCCCACCATGGTCCAAACGGCCAAACTGTGTGTCATGCGCATGATCGGGGTCCAATCACTTGTTGCGCTTGCGGTCACTTTCTTTCAGAAAGCGCTTGCGCAGACGCACGCTCTTGGGTGTGATTTCGACCAACTCGTCGTCCTCGATGAACTCGACACCGTATTCGAGCGTGAGGTCAATCGGCGGCGTGATTTTGATCGCGTCTTCCTTACCTGAGACCCGGAAGTTGGTCAGTTGTTTTGTGCGTGTGGCGTTGACCACCAGGTCGTTGTCGCGGCTGTGGATGCCCACGATCATGCCCTCGTACACCGGATCATTCGCCTTGACGAACATGCGGCCACGGTCGTCCAGTTTGCCCAAAGCGTAAGTGAAGATTTCACCATCGTCCATCGAGATCAGCACACCGTTCTTGCGGCCACCGATGTCACCCTTGTGGGCTTCGTAGCTGTCGAAGATGTTGGAGATCAAGCCAGAACCGCGGGTCAAGTTCAGAAATTCGTTGGTGAAACCGATCAGGCCACGGGCAGGAATGCGGTATTCCAGACGGACACGGCCACGGCCATCGGGCTCCATGTTGACCAGCTCGCCTTTGCGCTCACCCAAAGCCTGCATCACGCCACCTTGGTGGGTTTCTTCAATGTCGGCCGTCACCAGCTCGATAGGCTCATGGCGCTCGCCATTCACATCGCGGAACACCACGCGTGGCTTGGACACCGCCATTTCGTAGCCTTCCCGGCGCATGTTTTCCAACAAAATGGTCAGGTGCAATTCACCACGGCCCATCACTTCAAAGATACCCTCTTCGTCGGTTTCTTTGACGCGCAAAGCCACGTTGTGTTGCAGCTCTTTTTGCAGGCGGTCCCAAATTTGACGGCTGGTGACAAACTTGCCTTCACGACCGGCCAAAGGCGAGGTGTTGACGCAAAAGTTCATGGTCAAGGTCGGCTCGTCCACTTTGAGCATCGGCAGCGGCGCGGGGTTGGCCGCGTCCGTCACGGTGACGCCGATGTTGAGATCGGCAATGCCGTTGATCAACACGATGTCGCCCGGGCCAGCTTCGGTCACTTGCACACGGTCCAAGCCCTGGAATTTAAGCACTTGGTTGACACGGCCTTTGATGGTTTTGCCGTCTGGACCCTCCATGACCACCACGTCCATTTGTGGCTTGATCGTTCCTTGTCCAATGCGGCCCACACCGATGCGGCCCACAAAGGTGGAAAAGTCGAGTGCAGAAATTTGCAACTGCAAAGGCGCTGCCGGGTCACCCTTTTGGGGCGGCACATGCTTGAGCACGGTGTTGAACAAGGCCGACATGTCGGGACCCCACTGCACACCGGGCTCGCCCTCTTCCAGAGAGGTCCAGCCGTTGATGCCCGAGGCATACACCACAGGGAAGTCGAGCTGCTCGTCGTTGGCACCGAGTTTGTCAAACAGGTCAAAAGCGGCGTTGACCACTTTGTCAGGGTTGGCACCGGGCTTGTCGACCTTGTTCACCACCACGATGGGCTTGAGACCCAAGGCCAAGGCTTTCTTGGTCACGAAACGTGTTTGAGGCATCGGGCCTTCTTGTGCGTCGATCAGCAACACCACGCCGTCAACCATGGACAAAGCGCGTTCCACCTCACCGCCAAAGTCCGCGTGACCGGGGGTGTCGACGATGTTGATGTGGGTGCCTTCCCAGCTCACGGCGCAGTTCTTGGCCAAAATGGTGATGCCACGCTCGCGTTCAATGGCGTTGTTGTCCATCACGGTGTCCACGATTTTCTCGTGCTCAGCGAAGGTACCCGATTGGCGAAGCAGTTGGTCCACCATGGTGGTTTTGCCATGGTCAACGTGGGCGATGATGGCGATGTTGCGAATTTGCTTGGTCATGCTTTCTCTTCCTTTAAACCTGCTCGGCCAGCAAAGGCTCGGGTGCAGGTGATTTTTCTAAAATCTGTTGAATTTCCAACGGGCTCAACAATCGACCCGGAATCAGTTCGCCGCCATGCACTTGTGCTGTTCCCAGCAAAGCACGAGGATGTTCTCCATATACGGCAACTTGATCACAATCAACCCAAGGGCCGTGTCTGCGCACCCCATTCAAAAATCGATCGGTGCTGTCTTTGTCCAACCGCACCTCGGTGTAGCCAGGCAGCAACACCTCCACAGCTTGCAACGCCGCCATCCGACGGTGTTCGTCCATGGCCTCCAGTTGCGGCAGTGACACACACTGTGCCGCCGCAAAAGGGCCCGTGGCCACGCGGCGCAAAGCGCTCAGGTGACCACCACAACCCAAAGCCTCAGCGATGTCCTCGCCCAGCGTTCGGATGTAGGTGCCTTTGCTGCAACGCACACGCAAACGCAAAAATGGCGCATCGCCTTGCAGTTGCATGTCCAGCAAATCCAGATCGTGAATCACCACGTTGCGCGCCTCGCGCTCAACGGTTTTGCCTTCGCGGGCATATTCATACAAAGCTTTGCCATCTTTTTTCAAGGCACTGTGCATCGGGGGCAGTTGGCTGATCGGCCCCATGAACCGATCCAAAACACCCACCACCATACCGGCCGAACATGACACTTCTCGGACAGCGATCACCTCGCCCTCGGCATCACCGGTGCTGGTTTTCAAACCCAAACGGACCGTGGTTTCGTAAGTCTTGTCGGCGTCCAAATGCTGTTGGCTGAATTTGGTAGCCGCACCGAAACACAAGGGCAAAACCCCTGTGGCCAAAGGGTCCAGAGTGCCCGTGTGGCCAGCTTTTTCAGCCCGCAGCAACCATTTGGCTTTTTGCAAAGCCTGGTTACTGGAAAGGCCCAACGGTTTATCGAGCAAAAGCACCCCGTGCACAGGGCGCCGCTGCACCCTGGTGCGTGGCGTGTTCATGCTCAGTCCTCCTGCGCGCGAGACGACACGGCCTTGGCGATCAATGCATTCATGTCAGAGGCACGCTCGGTGGTGCGGTCAAACAGGAAATGCAAAGTCGGCACGGTATGGATGTGCAAACGCTTGAACAAACCGTTGCGCAAAAAACCAGCTGCCGCATTCAAGCCTTCTGTCGCCTCTTCGGGGTTGCCCGTCAAGACACTGAAGTAAACCTTGGCATGCGCGTAATCGGGCGTGACCTCGATCGCATTGATCGTGACCATGCCTACCCGCGGGTCTTTCAGCTCGCGCGCAATCAACTCTGCCAGATCGCGCTGGATCTGGTCGGCCACGCGGAAACCGCGGTTGGGCACAGAGGACTGCTTTTTTCGCGCCATTTACAGCGTTCTCGCAATTTCCTTGACGTCGAAGAATTCGAGGTAATCGCCTTCTTTGATGTCGTTGTAGTTTTTGAGTTTGATACCGCATTCGAAGCCTTCTTTGACTTCTCGCACATCGTCCTTGAGGCGTTTGAGCGAGTCGAGCTCACCGGTGTAGATGACCACGTTGTCGCGCAGCAAACGGAACTTGGCACTGCGGGTGACTTGACCCGAGGTGACCATACAGCCCGCAACCGTACCGATCTTGGACGCCACGAATACGGTCCGAATTTCGGCCATGCCCATGATTTCTTCGCGCTGCTCAGGTGCCAACATGCCCGACATCGCGGCTTTGAGCTCATCCACAGCGTCATAAATGATGTTGTAGTAATGCAGGTCAACGCCGTTACCTTCAGCCAGCTTGCGCGCACCCGCATCGGCACGCACGTTGAAGCCGATCACGATGGCCTTGGAGGCGATCGCCAAGTTGATGTCCGACTCGCTGATGCCGCCCACGCCGGAGTAAACCAACTGGACTTTGACTTCTTCGGTCGACAGCTTGAGCAAGGAGGCACCCAAGGCTTCTTGCGAACCTTGTACATCGGCCTTGATGATGATGGGGAGCAGCTTGACTTCGCCGGCCGACATGTCGGTGAACATGTTCTCGAGCTTGGCCGCTTGTTGCTTGGCCAGCTTGGTGTTGCGGAACTTGCCCGCACGGTAAGTGGCGATTTCGCGGGCACGGCGTTCATCGCCCATGACCATGAATTCGTCACCGGCTTGCGGCACTTCGGTCAGACCTTGGATTTCGACCGGGATTGAAGGACCAGCAGACTTGATGGCGGCGCCGTTTTCGTCCAACATGGCACGCACTCGGCCAAATGTTTGACCTGCCAGCACCACATCACCGGTGTTCAAGGTGCCCGACTGCACAAGAATAGTGGCCACGGGTCCACGGCCTTTGTCCAAGCGGGCTTCGATGACCAGACCCTTTGCCGCGGCTTGCACCGGGGCCTTGAGCTCCAGCACTTCAGCTTGCAAGAGCACTTGCTCGAGCAAGTTGTCAATGCCCACACCTGTTTTGGCGGACACGGAAACAAAAGGCGATTCGCCACCAAACTCTTCGGGCACAACTTCTTCAGAAATCAGCTCTGCACGCACGCGCTCGATGTTCGAGTCGGGCTTGTCCATCTTGTTGATGGCGACCACGATAGGAACACCGGCTGCTTTGGCGTGCTTGATGGCTTCTTTGGTCTGGGGCATCACGCCGTCGTCACCGGCCACCACCAAGATGACGATGTCGGTGGCTTGTGCACCACGGGCACGCATGGCCGTGAAAGCCTCGTGACCAGGGGTGTCCAAGAAAGAGATCATACCGCGAGGCGTCTCGACGTGGTAAGCACCAATGTGCTGGGTGATGCCACCAGCTTCACCCGAGGCCACTTTGGCACGGCGAATGTAATCGAGCAAAGAAGTTTTGCCGTGATCAACGTGGCCCATGACGGTCACCACAGGCGCACGGGGCAAGGATTCCGCGTGCTGGTCCAACACCTCGTCGTCGGTGAACGCTTCTGGATCGTCCAGTGCAGCAACAACCGCCTTGTGACCCATTTCTTCCACCACGATCATGGCGGTGTCTTGGTCCAAGGGCTGGTTCATGGTGGCCATTTGACCGAGCTTCATCAAATGCTTGATGACCTCTGAGGCCTTGATCGCCATCTTGTGGGCCAATTCGGCCACCGTGATGGTCTCGGGCACGTGAACTTCAATCACACGCACTTCCGCTGGGGCTTGCTGGCTTTGGCCCTCGTCACGGTCGCGTTCATTGCCACGGCGTCCACGCGGGCCCGTGCGCCAATTGTTGCGACCCACCCCACCACTGGTGTCGCCGCGTGTGGGAATGGCTTTCTTCTTGGCAGGATCACCCGCCCAGCTGGAAGACAACTTGGCAGATTTGACTTCTTTGTTGCCAACAGGTGCCGACGGTGCTGCAGCTTGTGCGGCGGCTGCACGGGCACCCGGCGCAGGCGTGCCAGCAGGTTTGTGCAAAGTGCCTTTGACAGGGGCTTTGGCTTCGACCTTGGGTTCTTCTTTCTTGGCGACCAACACCTTTTTGGGGGCATTCATCATGGTCCGAATGGCCTCTGCTTCGGCCAATGCCTTGCGCCGACGCGCGTCGAGATCCACCGCACGGGCGGTGTCTTCATCGGCCTTGGCCTTGGAGTCAGCCGCAGCCTTCAAGGCCATGGCCTCACGGGCTTCTTGATCGGATTTGGCTTTGGCCACAGCCGCTTGTGCCGCTTCTACCGCCTTGGCAGCGGCCACATTCTCTGCAGAAATGGTGGGGGCAGCAGAGGCCGTCTTGACTTGAGAAGCGGCATTGATGCTGGCCGCTTCTGCACGCGCTAGTTCTTGGCGCTCATCTCGGCTCAAGGTGGGTTTGGCCGGGACGGCATGGCCAGCCGCCAAGGCAGCGGCGTCAGCCAGCGATTGAACCTCGGCGCGGGCTTGCGCCTCTTGGGCTTGCAACTCGCTGCGTTGCTTGGCTTCTTGCGCTTCACGCAAACGCCGCTTCTCAGCCAACTCTTCTTCTTGACGGCGGATCAGCTCCGCCTGCCGACGGGCTTCTTCTTCGCGACGGGCCAAATCGGCGTGATCAATCACCGGCTCGTGAGGCTCTTCGGCTGCGGGCTCGTGCACGGGTTCATCATCACGCTTGATCAAAGTGCGTTTTTTGCGCACCTCCACTTGGATGGTGCGGGCTTTGCCCGAAGCATCGGCTTGCTTGATCTCGCTGGTGGACTTTTTGACCAAGGTGATCTTTTTGCGGTCTGCGGTCACAGTGCCGTGGCTGGCTTGCAGGTAGCTGAGCAATTTTTGCTTGTCAGCGTCATTCAGCGTGTCGCTGTCAGAAGTTTTGGCAACGCCCGCCGATCGCAATTGATCGAGCAAGACATCGGCAGATTTTTTGAGTTCGTTTGCAAACTCGGCAACAGTGGTACTGGACATATTGTGTTCAAGCCTCCATAGCTTCAGGCCTGGCCTGCGAACCAATGTTCGCGGGCTTTCATGATCAGGGTGGTCGCCTCTTCAGCAGTCTGAGCAGTGATGTCAGTCAGTTCGTCGGTGGCCAAGTCAGCCAAGTCGTCACGGGTCTGGATGCCCGCTTCAACCAGCTTGGAAATCAGCTCAGGCGTGAGGCCTGGCAGGTCACGCAGATCTTGAGACACGTCTTCGACGCTCTCTTCACGTGCAATTTCGAGAGTCAAGAGCGCATCTTTGGCGCGCGTGCGCAGCTCGTTGATGGTGTCTTCGTCGAAGCTTTCGATTTCCACCATTTCCTGGATCGGGACATACGCCACCTCTTCCAAACTGGTGAACCCTTCGCCGATCAGGATGTCTGCAATTTCCTGGTCTACATCCAGCTTTTCCATGAACAACTGGCGGATGCCGGTGGTTTCTTCAGCCAGCTTTTGCGCAGATTCGGCGGCGTCCATGATGTTGATTTTCCAGCCGGTGAGGTCAGACGCCAAGCGCACGTTTTGACCGCCACGGCCAATGGCAATCGCCAGGTTTTCTTCGTCGACCACCACATCCATGGCGTGCTTTTCTTCGTCCACCACGATGGACTGCACATTGGCCGGGGCCAAAGCGCCAATCACAAATTGAGCAGGGTCTTCGCTCCACAACACAATGTCCACGCGCTCACCCGCCAACTCGTTGGTGACGGCGTTCACTCGCGTGCCACGCACCCCGACGCAAGTGCCGATGGGGTCCACACGTTTGTCGTGCGACAACACAGCAATCTTGGCGCGTGAGCCCGGGTCGCGGGCACAGGTTTTGATCTCCAGCAGGCCTTGCTCGATCTCGGGCACTTCTTGGCGGAAGAGTTCGATCATGAACTCGGGGGCCGAACGCGACAGCAAGATCGGGGCACCGCGCAAGGTCAAGTCCACTTCCATGATCATGGCGCGCACACGGTCACCACTGCGCAGGTTTTCCTTGGGGATCATCTCGCTGCGGCGCAGTCGGCCTTCGATGCGGCCAGACTCGCAGATGATGTCGCCCTTGTCCATGCGCTTGACGGTACCGACAAAAATCTTTTCGCCACGCGACATGAAATCGTTGAGCAGCATTTCACGCTCGGCATCCCGGATTTTTTGCAAGATGACTTGTTTGGCCGCCATGGCCCCAATGCGGCCAATGGGCAAAGACTCAATCGCCTCTTCGATGTAATCGTCGACTTCGATGTCCGGAATTTGCTCTTGGGCCTCGAACAGCAAAATTTCTTGTTCAGGCAGTTGCAGGCCCGCCTCATCGGGAACCACATGCCAGCGGCGGAAGGTTTCGTAATTGCCATGGTCGCGGTCCACAGATACGCGGATGTCCACATCGCCTGAATACAGCTTTTTAGTGGCTTGGGCCAAAGCAGCTTCCACAGCACCAAACACCACGTCGCGCTCTACGTTTTTTTCACGTGAGATGGCCTCGACCAACATCAACATTTCGCGGTTCATGAATGACTCTCCTGTTCGACTGGGTCTGCGGTTCAGACCCGATATAAATGCTCAAAACCCGACAACCGGTCAGGCTTCAACCTTTGGCTTGCGCCCTTTGAAATCCACCACCGGGGCCAAACGGGCCTCGCGCAATTCGTCCAATGTGAAACCCAGCGCGTTCAAAGGCGCAGGGATCCGTTTCTTGCTGATTTTCTGACCGGGTTTGCCCACAGGCTCGTCGCTCCAGACGATCTGCCAGCCATCGTTGTTGGCGGTTCGCTCCAGCGTGCCCCGAAATTTCTTGCGGCTGGCACTGACCAAGCCAACTGCGTTTTCACCCATGGGTGCTTTGAGGGTGATGTCGATCAATTCGCCCACAAAGCGTTCAAAATCTTTTTCATGTCGCAGCGGGCGGTCAATACCGGGGGAGGACACCTCCAGCCGGTTGTAGGTGACGCCATCCACCTCCAGAGCAAACTGGAGCTGCCGATTGACTTTCTCGCAGTCTTCGACGTTGATGAACAGTTCGGTGCCAGGTTGCCAGGGAAAATCGATGGTGATGCGCAACAAACCGCCCGCTGTGCGGTCAATCTCAACCAGGTCATAGCCCAGGCCGGTCACGGTTTCTTGAACAATTTGCTGCAATGCCACAGAGCTTCGAAATGTCAACGTTAAAAAGAAAGACCCAAAAAAAACGGGCGGTGAAAACCCGCCCGTTTGGTCGTGAAGCCGGTATTCTAGCTGAAAAACGTGCTAAGTGCGTGATTTTGAAGGAAAACGGTGCGCCATTGCTGGGCTTGCAGCAGCAAAATCAGGCAAAGGCTGCGAGCAAACTCCGGGTGTAAGCATGGACAGGTTCGTTCAAGACCTGATGGGCCTCTCCGGATTCCACCACCTGACCATCGTGCAGCACCAAAACCTGATGGGCCATGGCCCGCAACACATCGATGTCATGGGTGATCAACAGGTACGCCATCGCCCGTTTGGCTTGCAAATTTTGCAACAATTGCAGAATTTGCTTTTGCACAGTGACATCCAAAGCACTGGTCGGTTCATCCAAAACAAGCAATCGGGGCTCCATCACAAGGGCTCGGGCCAAAGCAATGCGTTGCCTTTGCCCGCCCGAGAAAGCATGCGGATAACGGTGAAGCAGGTCTGGGAACTCGTCGACAGACAAACCCACCTCGGCCAAGGTGCGCAGCACCTGCGCCTCAATTTGGGGCTCGGGCGTTTGTGGCGCATGCCAGCGCAAACCTTCCGAGACGATTTCGCCCACCGTCATGCGGGGAGACAAACTGCCATAAGGGTCTTGGAACACCACTTGCACACACTGCCTCAAGGCTTTGTCTTGTGCAGGTGCGTTCTGCCATGTTTGACCGCCAAATGACAGTTGTCCGCCGTGTGGAATCAAGCCCAAAACGGCTTGGGCCAAACTGGATTTGCCAGAACCCGACTCCCCCATGACCCCCAAAGTGGTGCCCGCCATGATGCTGAAATCGGCACCTTGCAAGGCGGTGAAATGGTGTTTTTGAAACCAATGGCGAAAACCAGGTTTTTGGATGGCGTAACGCACCTGCAGGTTTTTGGCCTCCAGCACAGGCATGTCGTGGGGCAGTTCATGCCGTCCTGCATCGGCCAAGCCCTCTCGACTCGGTCGACTGTTGAGCAACTTTTGGGTGTAGGCATGCTGAGGCTTGGAAAAAACATCCGCCAAGTCGCCTTGCTCAACCAGCCGACCCTTTTCCATCACCGCCACACGGTCAGCAAAGTGACGCACCAAAGCCAAATCATGGGTGATCAACAGCACGGCCATGCCGGTTTTTTGCTGCAAATCGGACAACAGTTGCAGCATTTGAAGCCGCAAACCCGCATCCAATGCCGTGGTCGGTTCATCGGCCAGCAACAGTTGCGGCTCCGATGCGAGCGCCATGGCCATCATGGCGCGTTGGCGTTGGCCACCTGACAACTGGTGAGGATAAGCCATGAAGCGCCGCGAGGGATCGTCAATGCCGGTGTCGTCCAACCATTGCACCGCACGTTCATCGGCATCGCGGCGAGACAACATTTTTTTAAGCTGCAACACTTCTGAAATCTGCTGACCCACGGTCATCAGCGGGTTGAGCGCCGTCATCGGCTCTTGAAAGATCATGGCGATCTCGTCGCCCCGGATGCTTTGCATTTGCGCTGGGGTGCGAAGCAGCAGGTCTTCGCCTCGCCACAACACTTGACCGGTCAATTGCACCGACTCCAGCAAGCGCAGCACCGACAAAGCCGTGACCGACTTGCCCGAGCCCGATTCACCCACCAAGGCGACGCGTTCACCAGTCTGGATGCGAAGGTTCAAGCCTTGCACCACGACCTGCCCGCCAAACGCAATGCGAAGGTCTTTGATTTCCAACAGGGTGGGTGCGGCGTTCATGCCGAGGCCTTTCGCGGGTCCAGCGCATCGCGCAGGGCATCGCCCATGAAAGTCAACAAGAGCAAGGTCACCACCAAAACAGCAAATGTGGACAATGAAATCCACCAGGCGTCGATGTTGTTTTTGCCTTGCGCCAACAACTCGCCCAATGAGGGGGTCCCGGGCGGCACACCCAGCCCCAAAAAGTCGAGCGAGGTCAAGGCCAATATGGCACCGCTCATTCGGAACGGTAAAAACGTGACCACCGGTGTCATGCTGTTGGGCAACACATGCCGCCAGATGATTTGCCAATGCCCCAAACCCAGCGCGCGGGCCGACTTGACGTAATCGAGTTGACGGTTGCGTAAAAATTCGGCCCGCACGTAATCCGACAAACCCATCCAGCCAAACAAACCGAGGAGCACCAACAACAAACCCACGCTGGGCTCAAACACCGCCGAAAAAATGATGAGCAGATACAACTCGGGCATGGCGCTCCAGACTTCGATGAAGCGCTGAAACACCAAATCTATCTTGCCCGCAAAAAAGCCTTGCACGGCCCCGGTCAAAACGCCAAGCAACACACCCAACAGCGTCAAGGCCAAGGCAAACAACACCGACACACGAAAGCCATAAATCAAACGCGCCAAGACGTCGCGCCCCCGGTCATCGGTGCCCAACCAGTTGCGGGCTGTGGGAGGTGCGGGATTGGGCAAGGGTGCAAAGTAATCGAGCGTGCTGTGGTGATAAGGGTTGGGTGCTTGCAGGGCCCAGTTGCCATTTTTTTTCAGTTGCTGCTGAATGAACGGATCGAGGTAATCGGCAGGCGTTTCAAAGTCCCCGCCAAACACGGTCTCTGGCAAGGCTTGCACCACAGGCAAATACCACTGCCCTTCAAAGCGCACAAGCAGTGGCTTGTCGTTGGACAAAAATTCGGCCCCCAAACTCAACACGAAGAGCGTGACAAAGACGATCAAGCTTCCAAAGCCCAAACGGTTGCGCCGAAAGCGCTGCCAAGCCCTTGCCGAGGGCGAGAGTTGCGCGACTGAAAGCGGCTTGGACTTTGCGAGGAGCTGGGGCATGTCGGGTGTGGTCAGCAGGTTTGGGCTCATGCGTCAAACTTCACGCGCGGGTCCACCCACAGGTAACAAAGGTCGCTGATCAGCTTGGTGAACAAGCCGATCAATGTGAACAAATACAAGGTGCCCAGCACCACAGGGTAGTCACGCCGAATCACGGCCTCGTAACTGAGCAAACCTAAACCATCCAGCGAGAAAAGGGTTTCGATCAGCAAGGAGCCTGTGAAAAAAGCACCAATGAAAGCCGCCGGGAATCCGGTCACCAAAGGGATCAAGGCGTTGCGCATGACGTGGCGATAAAGCACCCGGTTTTCACTCAAGCCTTTGGCGCGTGCGGTCAGCACGTATTGCTTGCGAATTTCTTCCAGGAAGGCATTTTTTGTCAACATGGTGATGACCGCAAAAGCGCCCAGCACGCTGGCGGTCACCGGCAATGCGATGTGCCAAAGATAATCCACCACCTTGGCGCCCCAACTCAGTTGCTCCCAGTTGGAGGACGTCAAGCCGCGCAAAGGAAACCACTGCAGTTGTCCACCAAACACCACCAGCAAAGCCACGCCCAGCACAAAACCTGGAATGGCATAGCCCACCAAGACCAGCAAACTGGTGAGGGTGTCAAAGCGCGTGCCGGCTCGCACCGCCTTGGCAATGCCCAAAGGCACCGATATCAAATAGCTGAGGAAAAATGTCCACAAACCCAAACTGATGGACACGGGCAATTTTTCCTGAATCAGGCTCCAGACATTCTTGGGGTAGAAAAAGCTTTGGCCCAGATCGAATTGCGCAAACTGTTTGAGCATCATCCAAAACCGCTCGACCGGTGGTTTGTCAAAGCCATAAAGCGTTTTGATTTCGGCAATGCGCGCAGCGTCCACGCCTTGTCGGCCCCGGTAGCCACTGCCAGCGGCCGCAGCGCCCTCGCCGCCGGTGTCTCGTCCCTGCAGTTGCGCCACCATTTGCTCGACCGGACCACCCGGTACAAACTGAATCACCACAAAGGTCATCAACAAGACCCCGAACAAAGTCGGGACCATGAGTAGCAAGCGTTTGAAGATGTAGGCCAGCATCGGTCAGGGCGCTTTCTGTACAGCTGATGGTGGCACTTTGGAGCGTGCCGCAGAGGGAGACCACCACACCGAAGTCACCAGTCTTTCAGGTTGGTAAAACCGCGGCAATTCGGCCGGGCGCTCAAATGAAGCCGCGCGCCAAGACACCCGGTGCACCGCACCGTACCAATGCGGCACCACATAGTGGCCATGGCGCAACACCCGGTCGAGTGCCCGCAAACGCGTCACCAATTCGGGACGGGTGGTGGCGCTGACCGCTTTGTCCAACAGCGCGTCCACGGCCGGGTCTTTCAGGCCCAGAATATTGCCTGAACCTTCCACGTCTGCCGACTTGGAGCCGAACCGTTCGAGCAACTCTGTACCCGGCGCCTCACTGCCGACCGAGCGGTTGCTCACGATGTCAAAGTCAAACACGTCCATTCGCTTTTGTAGCAATGCAAAGTCGATCACTTTGTAGCGAACCTGAATGCCCAGTTTTTCGAGGTTCTTGGCAAAAGGTGTGACCACACGGCCCATGGAGCCCGAACTGTCCAAAAACTCGATGCTCAGGGCCTGACCCTTGGCATTGCGCAAAGCGCCATCGCGGTAAGTCCAGCCCGCGTCTTTGAGCAATTCACGCGCTTGGCGCAAATGGTCGCGCAATGTGTGGCCCGATGCAGGGTCGAGCACCGTTTGAGGCGGCAGCGGCACGGCCTGGTCAAACACGGCAGCAGGCAATTGGGCACGTAAGGGCTCTAGCAATGTCAGCTCTTGCAGGTCAGGCAAGCCCTTGGCCTCAAAGTCGCTGGCCACAAAAAAACCGCGCACCCGACTGTAAGCGTTGTAGAACAACTGCCGGTTCAGCCATTCAAAATCCATGGCCAAGGCAATGGCTTGGCGCACTCGCGCATCTTTGAATGGCTCTCGTCGCAAGTTGAACTGAAAGCCTTGGAAATCACCTGCGTTGCCATGTGGCAGCTCGGCCTTGATCAAGGTTCCGCGTTCAAACGCCCTGCCCGTGAAAGCCCGGGCCCATTCACGGGCCACAAAAGACTGCATGTAATCGAACTCGCCCGCCTTAAAGGCTTCCAGCTGGGCGGTGCTGTCTTTGTAAATTTTGTAGGTGATGCGATCAAAGTTGAACTGCCCCTTGCGCACATTCAGGTTTTGGGCCCAGTAGGCTGGGTCACGCACGTAGGTGATGTCTTTGCCAAACTGCACCGGTCCGATGCGGTAGGGGCCGGACGCAATCGGGATGTCCGTGACCATTTGGTCAAAAGCTTTGTGCGTGGTGCCCTGCAAACCCCATTGACGACTGAACACGGGCATGGCACCCACGATCAAGGGCAGTTCGCTGTTGGGCCGGACAAAATCAAAGCGTATGCTGCGCTCTGCCAACACCGTGGCGCTTTTGACTTCGCCAAAATAAGTGCGGTACTGGGGCGCAGCCTGTTTGCTGGTCAGTCGTTCAAAAGCATGTCGTACATCAGCGGCCAACACCGGGTCACCGTTGTGGAAACGGGCTTGCGGGTGAATTTGGAAAACCACCGACATGCGATCGGCAGCCACCTGAACATCAGAGGCCAGCAAGCCATAGGCTGTGGTCGGCTCGTCCATATTGCTCACCAGCAAAGTGTCGAACAACATGTTCAACATGGCCGGCGGTGCACTGCCTTTGAGCGTGAAGGGGTTGTACTTGTCAAAGCTGGTCTGCCGCGTGGGTGGAACTAAAACAATCTCCCCCCCTTTCGGCGCGGCAGGGTTGACATAGTCGAAATGGGTAAAACCTGCGGGGTATCGGATGTCGCCAAACTGGGCATAGGCATGCGCCGCCCACACCTGTCCCGTCATGCACAACCCGAGGGCCAGCAAGCCGTGTGTCCAGAATCGGGCCATAGGTCTTCGCATGCGACAATTCTGCACACATTTTTCAGGACTTGAACACATGACCACAAAAACAGGATTCTTGTCAGGCAAAAAACTGCTGATCACGGGTGTTTTGTCCAACCGATCGATTGCCTATGGCATCGCCAAAGCCTGCCATGCACAAGGCGCCGAGCTGGCTTTCAGTTACGTGGGTGAGCGATTCAAAGACCGCATCACCGAATTTGCGGCCGATTTCGACTCCAAGCTGATTTTTGACTGCGACGTGGGCAGCGACGAGCAGATCGAAAAACTCTTCACCGACCTGTCGGCCACTTGGCCCAAGCTGGATGGTTTTGTGCACGCCATTGGTTATGCCCCCCGCGAGGCCATTGCCGGTGACTTTCTGGACGGCTTGTCGCGGGAAGGCTTCAAGATCGCGCACGACATCAGCGCCTACAGCTTTCCTGCCATGGCCAAAGCGGCCCTGCCCTACCTGAACGACAAGTCTGCGATCTTGACGCTGACCTATTTGGGCGCGATCCGCACGGTGCCCAACTACAACACCATGGGATTGGCCAAGGCCAGTCTGGAAGCTTCGGTGCGTTACCTGGCTGAGTCACTGGGCAGCCAAAATCGCGGCCTGCGTGCCAACGGCATCTCTGCTGGCCCCATCAAAACCCTGGCCGCCAGCGGCATCAAGGGATTTGGCAAAATTTTGTCGGTGGTGGCCGAGGCCTCGCCGATTCGCCGCAACGTGACGATTGAGGATGTGGGCAATGTGGCGGCTTTCTTGCTCAGCGACTTGGCTGCGGGCGTGACCGCCGAGATCACTTATGTGGATGGCGGCTTCAGCCAAGTGGTCGGCGGTATTACGGAGCCTGCGACAACGGCTTGAGTGGATCCAATCAACACATGAAAAAGCGGCCAAGGCCGCGTTTTCATGTTCGACCGCAGGTGACGCATGGCCCTGTGCAGGGGCGATGTGGCAAAGCGAAGCGCCTCTGAGCCCCGGCACAGGGCCATGCATCACCTGGTCTCAGACACAACCACCCACGCAAGCAGCGTTAAACCTTCACACAATCCGCAAAGTAGCGCTTCTTCCCTTCGTCGTCCACGATCTCCACCAAGCCGTGGATGTCGGTCTCGAAACCAGGGCACTTCTCGTTGAACTCGCGGGCGAACTTGAGGTAATCCACGATCTTCTTGTTGAAGACTTCACCAGGAATCAACAAAGGAATACCCGGTGGGTATGGTGTGACCAAACCCACGGTGACACGGCCTTCCAAGTGGTCAATTTCCACACGTTCGGTTTTGCGCTGCGCAATGTGAGCGTAAGCGTCTGATGGGCGCATGGCGGGAGCCAAGTCAGACAGGTACATGTCGGTTGTCAAAATGGCGATGTCGTACTTGGCGTACATCTCATGCACATGCTGGCACAAATCGCGCAGACCCATGCGTTCGTAGCGGGGGTGCTTTTGACAGAACTCCGGCATGATTTTCCACATCGGCTGGTTCTTGGCGTATTCGTCTTTGAACTGCTGAAGCGCTGTCAACAGCGAGTTCCAACGGCCCTTGGTGATGCCGATGGTGAACATGATGAAGAAACTGTACAGGCCCGTCTTCTCTACCACCACACCGTGCTCGGTCAAAAATTTGCTGACAATGGACGCGGGAATGCCGGTCTTGTCAAACTTGCCGTCCAAGTCCAAACCCGGTGTCACGATGGTCGACTTGATCGGGTCCAGCATGTTGAAGCCGTCGGCCAGTTGCTTGCCAAAGCCGTGCCACTTGCTTGATTTCTTGCGCGGATCGTTGTGCAAGATCCAGTCGTCGGCTCGGCCAATGCCTTCATCGGCATATTTTTCCGGGCCCCAAACCTTGAACCACCAGTCTTTGCCGTACTCGGCATCGATCTTTCGCATGGCACGGCGGAAATCCAGCGCTTCGGCAATGCTCTCTTCCACCAAGGCGGTGCCGCCGGGCGGCTCCATCATGGCGGCAGCCACGTCGCAGCTGGCAATGATGCTGTACTGCGGTGAAGTCGAGGTGTGCATCAAGTAGGCCTCGTTGAACAGCGGCCTGTCGAGCTTGACGCTTTGCGCGTCTTGCACCAGCACATGGCTGGCCTGGCTGATACCGGCCAGCAGCTTGTGGATGGACTGCGTGGCGTAAACCATCGACTCTTTCGGACGTGCGCGCTTTTTGCCCATGGCATGGTACGGACCATAAAAGGGGTGGAAGGCCGCATGCGGCAACCAAGCCTCATCGAAATGCAGGTTTTCCACATAACCGTCCAGCATGTCTTTGATGGTTTCGGTGTTGTAGAGCACGCCGTCGTAGGTGGACTGCGTGAGGGTCATCACGCGGGGCTTGACCTTCTTGGGGTCAACACCTTTGAGCAAGGGGTTGGCCTTGATTTTCGCCATGATGGCGGCAGGCTCGAACTCACTTTTGGGAATAGGACCAATGATGCCGTAATGGTTGCGCGTGGGCTTCATGAACACAGGCACAGCGCCGGTCATGATGATGGCGTGCAAGATGGATTTGTGGCAGTTGCGGTCCACCACCACCACATCCCCCGGGGCCACAGTGTGGTGCCAAACGATCTTGTTGGAGGTGCTGGTGCCATTGGTGACAAAGAAACAATGGTCCGCATTGAAGATGCGCGCCGCATTGCGCTCGCTCTCGCCAATGGCGCCGTTGTGGTCCAGCAATTGACCCAACTCTTCCACCGCATTGCACACGTCGGCACGCAGCATGTTTTCACCGTAAAACTGGTGGTACATCTGGCCCACAGGGCTTTTCAAAAAGGCAACGCCCCCGGAGTGACCTGGGCAGTGCCACGAATACGACCCGTCTTCGGCGTAATCGAGCAAGGCCTTGAAGAACGGTGGTTGCACGCCTTCCAAATAACTTTTGGCTTCTCGGATGATGTGGCGCGCCACAAACTCGGGCGTGTCTTCGAACATGTGGATGAAGCCGTGCAACTCGCGCAGAATGTCGTTGGGCAAATGGCGAGAGGTTTTGGTCTCACCATAAATGTAAATCGGCACGTCGGCGTTTTTTCGGCGAACTTCGTCAATGAAAGCACGCAAATTGATCACGGCCGGGTCCAGATCGGGACCGGGCGTGAACTCTTCGTCGTCGATCGACAAAATGAAGGCGCTGGCCCGGCTTTGCTGCTGCGCAAACTGCGACAAGTCACCGTAACTGGTGACACCCAAGACCTCCAACCCTTCACTGACAATGGCGTCTGCCAAAGCGCGAATGCCCAAACCCGATGTGTTTTCGGAGCGGTAGTCTTCGTCAATGATGACGATGGGAAAGCGAAATTTCATGGGCTTGCTGGGCTGTGCGCCAAATAAGGTGGAAAGGGATTCAGACAGTCGCGAAGTTTAAGGACAAAAAGACACAGTGGGCCGACAAGGATCAGAATTCATCCAAAAACCACCGAATACAGCATACGGTAGACGCGTGACCAGAATTGAATCGCACCAAGTAATCGGCATTTTTCCCCTGCTACAATCGTGCTCTTCGGAGCGGTGGATGAGTGGTTTAAGTCGCACGCCTGGAAAGCGTGTGTGGGTTAATAGCCCACCGCGGGTTCGAATCCCGCCTGCTCCGCCAAAACCAAAAAAGCCTGCACATGTGCAGGCTTTTTTTCGTCTGTGCATATCGCTCAGTGAAAAAGCACTTGGCGAAATCAGCCCCCGACCAGCGGGGGCCGTTTGATCAGCGAACCACAGCGATCTGTGAACGCTCACCACCTTTGTAGGTGTACAGCGTCAAGGCGCCATTCTTGACGTCGCCTTTTTCGTCAAAAGCGATGTTGCCTGTTACGCCCTTGTAGTTGATGGCTTTCAAGGCAGGCAGATACTTGGCGGGATCGGCAGAACCGGCTGTGACCATGGCAGTGGCCATGACTTTGACTGCGTCGTAAACGTAAGGGGCGTAGACCTGCACATCTGCGTTGTACTTGGCCTTGAAGTCGGTGCGGAACTTGTCCATGCCAACCTTCTGCTCGCCTTCCACACCACCGGCTTCGGCACACACCACGGCCTCGTCTTTCATCGCATCGCCAGCCAGTTTGGCCAACTCGGCTGTACAGATGCCGTCGCCACCCATGAACTTGGCGGTGATGCCCAAAGATTTCATTTGACGCAACATCGGGCCGGCCACAGCGTCCATGCCGCCGAAGAACACGATGTCAGGCTTCTTGGCCTTCAAGGTGGTCAAGATGGCGTTGAAGTCAGACGCTTTGTCGGTGGTGAACTCGTGGCCCACGATGGTGCCGCCAGCAGCGGTTGCACCCTTCTTGAACTCTTCCGCCACACCTTGGCCGTATGCGGTACGGTCGTCGATCACTGCAATGTTTTTGCCCTTGAGGGTTTCGACAGCGTACTTGCCCAATGTGCCGCCCAAGTGCACATCGTCAGCCACCACGCGGAATGCACCCGCGTAACCCTGACGGGTGTACTTGGGGTTGGTGGCCGATGGAGAGATCTGGGGGATGCCCGCAGCGTTGTACAGCTGCGAAGCGGGGATGGTGGTGCCGGAGTTCAGGTGACCGATCACACCGTTGACTTTGGCGTCAACCAGCTTTTGC
>NZ_CAMBNZ010000002.1 GCF_945869175.1 Limnohabitans sp. Rim8
CATGTTGATGGTCGAGCCCATCGAGGCACAGGTTGAGTGGGGCTTTCCCATGCGGTGTGGCAGCCGAATCCCGCGCCTGGCACCCTGCAATGTCTACCGCTGCAAGGACGGCTACGTGGCCTTGAACGCGGCCCCACCGCGTATCTGGAAGCGATTGGCCGCGGTCATGGAAAACGCCGAACTGCGCGATCCCCAGCTATTCTCACTGGCCGCACGCCTGGAGAGGCAGGACTGGATCGACAGTGAGGTGGCTCAATGGGTATCGGGCAAGGAAGTCGACGAGTTGATCGAGCTGACCCGGCGCCATGGCGTTCCCTGCGCCAAGGTCATCGAGACGCTGGAAGAACTGATCGCCGATGAGTCGCTGGCCGCACGCCACATGCTGCACCCTGTCGAGCATCCCCGACTGGGCTTCGTGCCAGGCCTGAGTGCACCTGCCGTGCCGATCCTGACGGCGGGAATTGACGCACCAGCCTTAGCTCGCGCGCCCTATCTGGGCGAGCACACCCACGAAGTCCTGAGGCTCTTTGCCGACCTCAGCGACGAAGACCTGAACAATCTGGAAGCGGATGGGATCATCTGACATGGCACAACCCTCCATCCGCACGGTTCTGGTGGCAGGTGCTGGCTCTATCGGCATCGGAGTAGCGCGCTCCATGCGCAGTGAAGGCTACCGCACGCTCATCCTCAGCCGCAATCCCGCTCGCCTGCAAGGCCAGGTCGAGGGGGTGGAGCTGATCTCGCAACTGCCCGTGGAGGCCCCGGACCTAGTGGTGGAGTGCCTGCCCGAACTCATTGAGCTGAAGCACCGTTTTTACGCTGAGGTCGAGTCCGCATGGAGCGGCGCGCCCATCCTAGCAACCAACACTTCGAGCCTGTCGTTCGAGGAGCTTGCGCGGCCCCTTGTCCACCCTGCACGCTTCGTCGGAATGCATTACATGTACCCGGCCCACCAGCGCGAACTGTTCGTGGAAGTCATCCGCATCGCAGGCACGAGTGACGAGGTGGTCGAGTCGGTGCTCCAGTGCTTGGAGCGTTGCGGAAAAAAGGCGGTTGTTCTGAACCGGCCGGTGATCGGGGCCCTATTCAATCGCCTACAACACGCCTTGCTGCGCGAGGCCTACTACCTGATCGACCAGGGCGTCGCGACACCCGAACAGATTGACGACATGGCCCGTCAATTCATTGCCCCCCGCATGTGTATCACCGGGCTGTTGCAGCAAAAGGACATCAACGGCCTGGACACCCATACCTACGCGCAACGCAGCCTGCGTCCGATGCTTTGCAACGACCCGCAGCCCAGCCAAGTTTTAGAGCAGCACTTTGCGCGAGGCGAGTTCGGGCTGAAAACTGGCCGCGGGTTCTACGACTGGACCGGTGCCGACTCTGCGGCAATCAGGTTGGCGACCGAAAAGAATGTCGCACGCATCACCGCGTTGATCCGTCAAATCAAGGCCGGCGACTAAAGCCACCCACAAAGGAACGCATTCAATATGAAATTAGGAATCACCGGTAAAGTAGCGATCGTGACCGCTGCCAGTGGTGGTCTGGGCAGCGCGATCGCGCATGGCCTGGCCGCAGAGGGCGTGCGGGTTGTGGTTTTCTCGCGGTCGCAAGCGGCCCTTGAAGCACTTGCGTCTGACATCGAGAAGGAGCATGGTGTGCGCTCGCTCGCCGTGGTCGGCGATATGTGCGTGGCTGCGGACTTAAAGCGGCTGGTGGAGCTCACCCAAGCAGAGTTCGGCGGTGTCGACATCCTGGTTCTTAATACCGGGCGCCCTCCCTTGCCATCGCGCGATGCGATGGACGAAAATGACGACGCCCGCTGGGATCAGGCCTACCAGACCCAGCTCTGGGGCGCAGTGCAGGTGACTCGGGCCGTTGTTCCGCTCTTGGTAGCCAGGCGCTGGGGGCGAGTGGTGAACATCGGCTCTGCATCCGTCAAGCAGCCTATGCCCAAGCATGTGCTGTCCACGGTGTTTCGCGCCGGGGTCAGTGGTCTGATGAAACACCTCGCCAACGAGGTCGCGCAGCATGGTGTGACTGTCAACACGGTGTGTCCTGCATCCATCCAGACCAGCAGTTTGGCAAGCAGCTACAATTTAAACGAACGACTCAAATCTATTCCCGTGGGCCGCCTCGGACGGCCGGAAGAGCTTGCCGCACTCGTGGCCTTTCTCGCTTCCGACCTCGCCGGCTTCATCAACGGAACCAACTTGCAGATAGACGGCGGTATGGTCGGCGCGCTGTAACAAAAACAACCAACCATCTCTAAGACCCATGAACACCAAAACCAGGCCCGACGTCGATCAGATCATGCAAGCCATTGAGGACGATGTCGTCGCGGGGCGTCTTCTTCCCGGCATCCGCCTCGACGAGCGCGTGCTGTCGGAGCGTTTCGACGTGTCACGCACTCCGGTGCGCGAGGCGCTGCTGCGGCTGTCCCTGGTCGGCATCGTCGAGATGCGCAGGAACAAGGGTACGTTCGTCACTGAACCCACCTCGCAGCGACTGCTGGGCATGCTGGAGGTACTTGCGGAACTCAAGGTCTACGCAGCCTCACTAGCTGCGAGGCGCATGAGCGTGCCCGAGCGTCATGCCTTGGTGGCGTTGTCGGACCGCATGAAGGTTCTGGCCGATGCTAACGATTTGAAGAACTATTTTGCCCTGTCCAACGAGGTCCATGCGGCGATCTTCCAGGGCACGCAAAACACCTACCTGATTGAAACGGCGCGCAGCATCCAGAGCTGCATGTGCGCATACCGGCGGCAGCTGTCGGAGGCGATGCACCGGCCGCTGCTGACGTCCCTGGAGGAGAACCGCAACATCGTCGGTGCCATCTTCCGCGGCGACGCCGCCCAGGCTGCCCACTGGATGCGCGAGCAGACGGAATTGCGGCGCGAAGAGCTTTCCGACTTGATGCTCATGTTGACTCACAACGCGGCGCCACTCGAGCTCGAGCCTGCCTGAACGCAGGCGACCCCCAAGGATTCACGATATGTACAAGCTTGAAATACTCGCTACCGGACTGCGTTTTCCCGAGGGACCGATCGCCATGGCGGACGGCTCAGTTCTCTTGGTCGAGGTAGAGCCCGCCACGCTGACCCGCATCGACCGACGCGGCGAAAAATCCGTCATCGCCTACTTGGGCGGCGCCCCTAACGGCGCTGCAATCGGTCCGGATGGCGCCTGCTATATCTGCAATAGCGGCGGCTTCAAATGGCACGACGAGCCCGGCATGCTGCGGCCCATCGGTCAATCCGACCACTACACTGGCGGCAGCATCCAGCGCGTCGACCTGTCTACGGGCAGGGTCACCAACCTGTACGGTCGCGAGAACGGACCCGTGCTAAAGGGCCCCAACGACCTGGTGTTCGATGCGGCCGGCGGATTCTGGTTCTCCGACATGGGCAAGACGCGCGAGCGAAGCCTAGACCGGGCCAGTGTGTACTACGGCTTGCCGGATGGCTCGTCCCTGCAGGAAGTGATCTTTCCAATGATCGGCGCTAACGGCATAGGCCTTTCGCCCGATGGCAGCAAGCTTTACGTGGCCGAGACCATCACGGCGCGTGTCTGGGAGTTCGCGCTTGCCGGTCCCGGCCGAATCGACCCCAAGCCTTGGCCCTCTCCAAACGGCGGCAGGCTGCTCACCGGTTCTGCCAACTATCAGTTGTTCGATTCGCTGGCGGTCGAGGAAAGCGGCAACATCTGCGTGGCGACCATAATCCATGGCGGCATTACGGTGGTCGCCCCGATGGGCGGCATCATCGAGCACGTGCCGATGCCCGATCTGTACACAACAAACCTGTGCTTTGGGGGCCCGGATCTAAAGAAGGCCTTCGTCACGCTGTCGACCACCGGACAGTTGGTTGCCGTCGAGTGGCCTAGAGCAGGTCTACGCCTGAACTGGCAAGACCTGCCTGAGTAAGCGCGATGGCATCCGCAGTCTTGACTGTAGCTGTCGCCGGTGTCGGTACCACCGACTTCGGCGCACTGCACGCGCGCCGCGGTGAGTCGCGTTCTGCCTATGACCTAGGGATCACCGCGCTCGGGCAGGCCATCACAGATTCACGGCTGGAAAAGCAAGACATCGACGGCCTGATCTGCGTTCGCCTGCCGTCCTACCAGCAGTTCGCCGTACAGGCCGGGCTGGTTGACCTGCGCATGGCATTCAGCCTAGAGGGTACGGGACGCATGGCCGCGGTCGCGCTGCAGCACGCGGTTGATGCAATCCGCTGCGGTCGGGCGCGCACTGTGGCCATCGTCTACGGCAACAATGGGCAGTCAGCGGGGGATCGCTACGGTGGCGGCTTCGACGCAGCATCGCCGGCCGCCTACGACGCCGTCCACGGCCTGACCTCCGTGGGCGCGCAGGCGGCGCTCATGTACCGGCGCTATGTGCATGAACACAACGTACCACCTGATGCGCTGGCGGCCATTGCCATCAACGCGAGGCACAACGGCGCACTGAACCCGCAGGCCGTGCTGCGCACGCCGATCGACCGTGATGCCTACCTAGCTTCGCCCCTGATTGCCGAACCGTTGCGGCGCGCCGATTACTGCCTCATCGATGACGGTGGCGTTTGCATCATCGTGACCGAACTCGCTTTTGCACAAGCGCGCTCGCGGGCGCCTGTTCGCGTACTCGCCAGTGCAACGGCCACCGAGTTGACGCCACATTACGCCTCGCGGGATTTCTTTTACCGATCCTCGAGCCAGGTGGCGGCTCAGTTGCATGCCCAGAGTGGACTGGAACCAGCGGCGATAGACTGCGCCCAGGTCTATGACAACTTCACACCGATGGTGCTGTTCGCACTCGAGGGTTTCGGATTTGCCGATCAAGGCAGGGCAGCGCACTGGGTGCAGGGCGGGCGGATCGAAATCGGCGGCGAGCTTCCTCTCAATACCTGCGGCGGGCACCTCGCCGAAGGCTACATGCAGGGTTTCGCCCTGCAAGTCGAAGCCGTGCGCCAGGTGCGCGGCGAATGCGGCGAGCGCCAAGTAAGCGGCTGCCGCACTGCCCAGTATATGTGCGTCGCGCCAGTGCTTGGCGCCCAATTATTCTCACTCGCTTGACACGCCGCGCCCCACCTTCCACTCTGCCGGCGGTGACTTCCGCCGCCAAACAGCATTGGGATGACGCCCGCCGAGGCGTGCTCTCGATCCTGCGCTGCGAAGCTTGCGGCTACCGCTGGTTCCCGCCGACGGCAAACTGCCCTACCTGCCTTTCGCACAGGTTGGCGACGCAGCCGGTATCCGGCCGCGCCCGCTTGTGGTCCTGGACGGTGATTTGCAGGCAATACTTCAAGGATTTCCCACCCCCTTATGTGGTGGCCCTGGTCGAACTGGAGGAAGGACAGATGATCACAACCACCATCGTGCAGGCCCATCCCGAGACGCTTCGATGCGACCAGCCGCTCGTCGTCGTATTTGAAACCTTTGCGGACGGCACCGCCTTACCGCAGTTCCGGCCTGCGCAATGACTGTCACCACCGACACACGCGACGCAGTAGCCTGGATCACCATCCACCGGCCCGAGACGGGCAATGCCCTGCGCGGAGCAGACGTTCAGGCCCTATCGGCAGGCGTTAGCCAAGCCCTAGGCGATGCAGCGGTGCGTGTTCTGGTCATCACCGGCGAAGGCAACAAGTTCTTTTGCACGGGCGGTGACCTGTCTGAGCTGGTGCAAGGGCTCGCGGACATTGGCCTGCACATCCGGAAATGGCACGACCTGGTCGACATGATCGAGGCTGCCGAAAAGCCGGTGATCGCAGCCATGAACGGCCATGCGGTGGGGGGCGGCCTCGAGCTCGCGCTGGCCTGCCACCAACGCATCGCTAGCGCCCGCGGCCGGTTCGGCGTTCCAGAGTTGAATGCGGGCCTTTTCCCGTCCGCGGGCGGCGTTCGCCGGCTCACGCGCCTGCTTGGCGCCTCGACAGCGCTGGAGCTGATTTTGTCCACCGAGCTGTGGACCGCCCAGACGGCTCTGGCCAGAGGCCTGGTCACTCACATCTGCGAGCCCAGTGGACTTCTAGTGCAGGCAGGTGAGCTGGCGCGGCACCTCGCGACGTTCGAACCCAATGCGCTGCGTGCGGTGCTGGTGTGCGCCCGGGCAGCCGCCCTCAATATCGACAGCGTGGAGCTCGAAATCTCCTTGCTACGCGAGTGCTACCAGACCGACACTAACCGCGCTCGATTGCGCGATTTCCATCAGCAGCTGGGCCGGCCGGCCCAATCTTCCACAGACAAGGAATCGACCTCATGAACGACTACCCCGTCATCGACACTTGGTGCAACCTCTTCACACCGGCGTCCATGGAGAAGAACTACGCCGACAACCCAGAAATGGCCCATGTCGTAAAGCTTTGGTCCATGGGTGAGCGCACCCGCGGCTGGACGACCCAAGAGTTCTCCAGGATCCTCGATGCGTCCAACGTTTCGACCGTCATCATCCCGGTTTGGCAATCCTGGTCCCACAAGACGCAGCGCATGTTCTGGGACATGAAGGTCGAAGAGGTCGCGGAAGTCACGCGCGCCGATCCCAAGCGATTTAAGGGCATGTTCGGCATCAACCCCTACGCTCGCATGGACGGTGTTCGGGCGCTCGAATCTGCGGTACGAGACCATGGCTTTATTGCGGCCCAGTTGCATCACTACGGCTACAACCTGAACCCTGCCGACAAGGCCTTCTTTCCTTTCTACGCCAAGTGCGTCGAACTGGACATCCCGGTGATGATCCAAATGGGTCATTCTGCCGAGCTAATGCCCAGCGAGGTCGGACGGCCGATTCATCTCGACGAGGTCGCGCTGTACTTTCCCGAATTGAGGATCATCGGAGCCCACACCGGATGGCCCTGGGTCGAGGAGTTAATCGCGATGGCCTGGAAGCACGCCAACGTGTACATCGCCACTACCGCGCATCTGCCCAAATACTGGGACAAGAGTCTTGTCCATTTCCTTAATAGCCGCGGGAGGGGCAAGGTGATGTACGGAACGGACTTTCCGGTCGTGAATCATGAGCAAAGCCTCGCGCAGATCGAACAGCTCGGCCTGAAACCGGAAGCGCGCAAGGCCCTGCTTTATGACACAGCGAGAAAGGTCTTCAAACTCGATTGAGGGTGGCGCAGTATGCAAGTGCTTGAAGCCCGGTGCATCCTAAATGTGCGCAATGCGCTCGGTGAGGGTCCGTTGTGGCATCCCGTTGAACAGGCGCTCTACTGGCTGGACTGCATGTCGCGTGAACTTCTGCGCCACGTGCCCGGCCAAGAAGTCGTGCAGCGTTGGACGCTACGCGGCACCCCCGGCTCCTTTGCATTTTGTTCGGATGGAACGCTTCTGATCGTCTATCGCAATGGGCTCGCCTTCCTAGACCTCGCGACCGGCAGCGAAACGCCGATTGCGGCACGGGGACCGGACTTCGGCCTGGAACGCTTCAACGACGGCAAATGCGACTCACGCGGCCGGTTCTGGGTAGGCACCATGGACCGGGAACTGAAGGCGACAGTCGGATCCCTCTATCGAATCGGCTCGGACTTGCTGCCCTACTGCGCTGACCGGGGCGCCTTCACCCTGTCCAATGGCATCGCCTGGAGCCCTGACGAGTGCGTGCTCTATGCCTGTGATTCGCGGCCAGGCCGCATCTTCGCGTATGCATTCGAACCCGAGACCGGCACACTGGGAGAGCGTCGGGTGTTCATCGACTATGCGGGACGCAGCGGCCGTCCTGATGGCTGCACCATAGATGCGGAAGGCGGCTTGTGGGTGGCAGAGTACGATGGCGCTAGGGTCAGCCGATATGACTCCGATGGCCGTTGCCGGCAAGTGATCCCACTGCCCATTCCGCGACCCACTAGCGTAACGTTTGGCGGACCGGGCTTGGCAACTCTGTTCATCACCTCGATGAGGCACGGCGTCGATACTCAGGCCCATCCGGATGCGGGTGGCGTGTTTGCGGTAAAGCCCGGCGTCTGCGGGCTCCCGGCGTCGACATTTGTGCTCTGAGGACAGGCGGCCTTCTTGCCAATTCACCAAACCCATTTAATGGGTGTACAATAAATCACATGGATCTTGAGTTTGACGTGGCAAACTGCGCCGCATCATCAGCATGAGGAAAGCCAATGACCGAGAAAAAGCGCTCTACGTCCGCGCCCTGGATTGATCCTGATGACACGCCGCCTTTGACGGCCGAATTTTTCAAATCGGCTGAACTTTACGAAGGCAAGCAACTCACATCCCGAGGACGCCCCAAGGCCGCGATGACCAAAGAGCCCGTCAAGCTTCGTTTGGATGCAGATGTCCTGGCCGCCTTGCGTGCCAGTGGCGACGGCTGGCAGACGCGTATCAACGAGGCATTGCGCGCTTCCTTGAGATTGGCCGGGCAACTCTGAAGCGCCACAAGCCAAGCCGCCAAGACTTGCTTTCTTAAGGACAGCAAATTCGACCGTTGACCTTTACCCGTTGCAAATGGCTGGCCCCATCGATGTGCCCAGAGGAGAGCGCGCTCAACGAACCGCCATCGCGACCGCTGCCACCACAACCACCAAGCCCAAAGCCCAGGCCCACGACGGCAAACCCGCAGAGGCCTGCTGAGACGATGCGGTGGATTCGATGCGCACGGGCTCTTCCAATGGGGGGTAACGCTTTTCAAGCTCTGCTTCAAACCGCTTGAAGAAGTCTTCGGCCATGTTCTTGGCCACACCATCGACCAAGCGTTGTCCCAATTGCGCAATTTTTCCGCCCACAGAAGAGTGAACGGTGTAATGCAACTCACAACCCTTTTCCAATGGCTTGATTTCTACCGCAGCCTCGCCTTTGCCAAATCCAGCCACGCCGCCTTGGGCATCGAAATGGAGTTTGTAGCTTTGAGGGGCGACGATGTCTGTCAACTGAACACTGCCATTGAACAAGGCCGAGACGGGCCCCATCTTGATGCCGGCGGCCACCGTAAATTTCTGATCACCTGAAAGCTCAAATTTTTGACAGCCAGGGATGCAGGCCTTCAGGATTTCGGGGTCATTCAGAGCCACCCAAGCCTGTTGCTGGGTGACTTGAAGTGTGCGTTGGCCAGTCATGTCCATGGTGGGTGTCTCCTGTCAATATGAAATAGGTGCATGGCTTGAACGTTTCATGAGCTTGCTGATGGCTTGTGCAAGGTCTTCCAGCTTGCTGAGATTATGGACCGCGAGCATGCCATCGGCGTGCTGGTGCAAAACCTGCGCACCACTGGCCAACGGTGCGTAACCCTCAAAACGCAAGAGCGGATTGAGCCAAAACAGCTGCCTGCAATGCCTTTTGAGCCACTGCACTTCGGATTGCAAGTTGATCGGCACTCCGGTGTCCAGACCGTCGCTGATGAGCAGCACCACCGTTCTGCGCCCAACCAAGCAACGCTCATGGTTCTCGCGCAAAGTGGTTAAAGAAGCGCCCAAGCGGGTCCCACCAGCGAAGTCAGCAATCCGCTCGTTGGCCTCCTGGAGCATGCGGTCGGTGTCTTGGTGCTTGAAAGCTGGGCGCAGATCTGTGAGGTCGGTGCCAAAAGCAAAGACAGCGCGTGGGTGAGCCTTTGTTGCTTGGTGCAAAAAGGCCAAGAGCAATCGGGCGTAGCGCTCCATGGACCCGGAAATGTCCACCAATACCAGCAGGGGCAAGGCCTGTGGTTGCCGCGCACGTTGGGGCAACCAGAGCAACTCGCCTTCTGAGCGGCCCGCGAGCCGCATGGCTGCGGGCCAATGCGGGCGCTGACCGCGCAGACCCGCACGGGTGCGCCGGCCTGGCACCGGGGCCAAAGACAATGGAATGTCGCGAACCAAGCGTTCAATCAGTCGAAACTCACTGGCGTTCAGTGTCGCAAAGTCTGCATGCTGCAGCCGCTGGCGGTCACTGGCGGTCATGGCCGCATCGAGTTGAATTTCACTTTCTTGGCGTGGGCCGCCTTCGGTTTTCTTGGGGGCAGCCAAGGCCTCTTGTACCCTGGCTTTGCGAGAAGGTGGCTGGCCTTGGCGCACTTTGGGCAACATTTGAGCCAGCAGTTGTTGCGCCAGTTCAGGGTTTCTGAACAAGGCGGAAAACAACTGGTCAAAAACCTCGATGTCTTGTTGGCGGTTGATCAACACAGAACCCAAAGCCGCATGCAGGTCGTCTTTTCGCTCAAGACCCACAAGGCGAGCCGCTTCAATGGCCAGGGCCATGCGCTGGCTGTCGATGGGAACACCCGCCCTGCGCAAGGCACGGCCAAAACCAATGATGTTTTCGGGCAGCTTTCCGCTGCGCGCATCACCCAGTTTCATGCGCTCAAACCTGCTGAGGCGCAGGTCGCAGAAGTTCGTCGATCATCGGCATCAGCGCAGCCACATCTTCTCGTTGCTTGAACAAGATTCCGGCCGTGTCTTGGATCACTTCCGGATCCAGCGCGAGGGTGTCGAGCGCCACCAGCGCCTTGGCCCACTCTACGCTCTCTGCAATGCCTGGTGAACGTTGGAAGGCATTTGCAAATGGCAAAGAACGCAGGCGCGAGACAAATTCCGTAACCGCCTCGCTCAACAAGGGTCCGGCGTTGGGCGCCTGACTTTGCACAATCGCAAGCTCGCGTTCACGCTCGGGGTAATCCATCCACTGGTAAAGGCAGCGGCGTTTGACCGCATCGTTCAGGTCTCGCGTTCGGTTGCTGGTGAGGATGGTGATGGGTGCCACTTGGGCCTTGATCGTGCCCAACTCGGGAATGCTCACCTGGTATTCGCCCAGGTACTCCAGCAAGAAGGCTTCAAAAGGTTCATCCGCCCGATCAACTTCGTCGATCAAGAGCACGGCACCCGGAGCCGGTGCTTCCAAGGCTTGCAGCAAAGGCCGACGAATCAAATAGCGCGATTGGTAGACTTCCTGCTCGATCTCGGCCGCAGTCTGAGTGGCTTGCGCAGCACGCATGTGCAGCAGCTGCGCCGTGTGGTTCCACTCGTACAAGGCCTCGCGCTGCTCCATGCCGTCGTAACACTGCAAGCGCAGCATGGGCCGATGGAGCACCTTGGCCAAGGCTTTGGCCAATTCTGTCTTGCCGACGCCGGGTTCGCCCTCCAGCAACAGCGGCCTACCCAGCTTCATCGCCAGGAAAACCGATGTCACCAGTCGCCGCGGCGCATGGTAACCCACCCTCTCCAAGGCGTGGGTCAGTTCATCGATGCTGCGCAATTCGTGAATGGGTTCACCCATTGGCCTGTTGCACCGCCCGCTGAGTTTGCACCTTGATCAACTGGGCACGGAAAGCCGCTGAGGCATGCAAGTCACCATTGAGCTCATTGGCATCGATCGTCACGCCTTCCACAGCCTCGGCAGTGAAACTCTTGGACAAGGCCGCTTCCAGCCCTGCATGGCGAAAAACACCATTGCCAGCGCCGGTGATGGCCACGCGTACGCCTTGGTCTGTTTGCGCCACAAACACACCCACCAGTGCAAAGCGCGAAGCAGGTTGGCGGAACTTGGCATAAGCCGACTTTTGCGCCAAGGGGAAATGGATGGCCGTGATCAACTCACCTTCTTCCAAGGCTGTGGTGTACATGCCCTGGAAAAAATCATCGGCTGCGATTTTGCGTTTGTTGGTTTGCACGGTGGCACCGAGTGCCAAGACCGCGCTGGGGTAGCAAGCTGCAGGATCGTTGTTGGCCACCGATCCGCCCAGGGTGCCCATGGCACGAACCTGACGGTCACCAATTTGACCTGCCAATGAGGCCAATCCGGGAACCGAGGATTTCACTTCGGCGCTGTCGGCCACAAATTCATGGCGCGTCATCGCGCCAATGACGAGTGTGTTGCCTTCTTTTTTGATCCCGCTCAGTTCACTGAGACTGCCCAAGTCCACCAAACTGCCGGGCTGAGCCAAGCGCTGCTTGAGAGAAGCGATCAGGGTCTGGCCACCGGCCAACGCTTGGCCTCCGGCAGAGATTTTGGCCACGGCGTCCGCCAATGCGGCGGGGCGTTCGTATGCGAATGCGTACATGTTGTGATTCCTCAGGCTTTGGCTTGTTGAATGGCGGTCCACACCCGGTTCGGGCTGGCGGGCATGTCCAGGTCTTTCACACCCAGAGGTGCCAAGGCGTCGAGCACGGCGTTCATCACCGCAGGTGGCGAGCCAATGGCGCCGGCTTCGCCGCAACCTTTGGTGCCCAAGGGGTTGGTGGTGCAAGGGGTGCACACATGGCCGATGGTGAAGTTGGGGAAATCGTCGGCACGTGGCATGGTGTAGTCCATGAACGAACCCGTCACGAGTTGTCCCGTCTCGCGGTCGTACACGCAGTGTTCCATCAGCGCCTGTCCGATACCTTGAACCAAACCACCGTGCACTTGGCCTTCAACGATCATCGGGTTGATGATGGTGCCAAAGTCATCCACAGCGGTGAAACGGTCCAAACGAACGACACCTGTTTCAGGGTCAATCTCCACCTCGCAAATGTAGGTACCCGCAGGGAAAGTGAAGTTGGTCGGGTCGTAGAAGGCGGTCTCGTTCAAACCCGGCTCCAATTTGTCGAGCGGATAGTTGTGCGGCACATAGGCGGTCAGCGCAACTTGGCCAAACGTGACCATTTTGTCGGTGCCCTTGACCTTGAACTCACCACCGGCGAAGTCGATGTCGGCATCACTGGCTTCCATCAGGTGGGCTGCGATCTTCTTGGCTTTGGCTTCAATTTTGTCCAGTGCGCGCATGATGGCAGCACCGCCCACCGAGATGGACCGCGAGCCATAAGTGCCCATGCCGAAGGGGACCCGACCGGTGTCGCCGTGCACGATGTCCACCTGCTCCGGCGAGAGGCCCAAGCGTGCGGCCACCACCTGTGCAAACGTGGTTTCGTGGCCCTGGCCATGGCTGTGTGAACCGGTGAAAACGGTCACGCTGCCCGTGGGGTGGACGCGTACTTCGCCGCACTCGAACAGACCTGCTCGCGCACCCAAAGCACCCGCCACATTCGAAGGGGCCAGACCGCAAGCCTCGATGTAGCTGGAGTAACCCAGGCCACGCAACATGCCTTTGGCTTTGGATTGGGCTTTGCGTTGTTCCAAGCCCGCCACGTCGGCCAATTCATTGGCTTGTTTCAGGCACGCATGGAAGTCACCCGTGTCGTACTGCAAGGCCACCGGCGTCTGGTAAGGGAACTCGGTGATGAAATTGCGACGGCGAATTTCGTCTTGAGACAGGCCCATTTCCCAAGCGGCTCGAGACACGATGCGCTCCAGCAAATAAGTAGCCTCTGGGCGGCCTGCACCTCGGTAGGCATCGACGGGCGCTGTGTTGGTGAACCAGGAATCCACCTCCACATAGACCTGCGGCGTCTTGTACTGACCCGCCAACAGCGTGGCGTAAAGAATGGTCGGCACTGCGGTCGAGAAGGTCGAGAGGTAGGCCCCCAGATTGGCATCGGTGTGGACACGGAAGCCCAAAAACTTGCCATCTTTGTCCATGGCCAGCTCCGCATGGCTGACGTGGTCGCGGCCATGGGCGTCAGACAGGAAAGCCTCTGAGCGGTCGCAATTCCACTTGATGGGTCGGTTGAGCTTTTTAGAAGCCCAGGTCAGGCACACATCTTCCGCGTAGAGGTAAATCTTGGCCCCAAAGCCGCCACCCACATCGGGCGCAATCACACGCACTTTGTGTTCTGGCAGGCCCATCACAAACGCCGTCATCAGCAGTCGCTCGACGTGTGGGTTCTGGTTGGACACATAGAGGGTGTAGTCATCTCCCGCCCGGTTGTAGTGTCCGATGGCCGCACGCGGCTCCATCGGGTTGGGTGCCAGGCGGTTGTTGACCAGGTCAAGCTTGGTCACATGCGCTGCATTGGCAAATGTGGCATCGACGACCGCCTTGTCACCAATGGCCCACTTGTAGCACTGGTTGTTGGGGGCTATGTCGTGAATCACAGGCGCACCCGGGGCTTGCGCATCGCGCACATCCACCACGGCCGCCAAAGGCTCGTAATCCACCATCACCAGTTCAGCAGCATCGCGGGCTTGCTCGTAGGTTTCGGCCACGACCATGGCCACATGGTCGCCCACATAGCGCACTTTTTCGAAAGCCAAAATCGGATGAGGCGGCTCTTTCATGGGCTCGCCGTTGGTGCTGGTGATCAACCAGCCGCAAGGCAAACCGTTGATCTTGTCTGCGGCCACATCTTGGCCATCCAAAATACCGATCACGCCCGGCGCGGCCAAGGCTGCGGTTTTGTCGATGCTGCGGATCTTGGCGTGCGCATGGGGTGAACGGACAAAATAGCACTGGGCCATGTTGGCCAGCACGATGTCGTCGGTGTATTGGCCTGCGCCCGTCAGAAAACGGTAGTCTTCCTTGCGGCGGAGGGATTCCCCAATGTGGGGCAGGTTGGCGAAATCAGAAGCACCCATGTTCGATCTCCTTAAGACTTCATAGCCGCTGCACCCTGCAGAACGGACTTGACAATGTTTTGATAACCGGTGCAGCGGCAAATATTGCCCTCGAGTGCTTCACGCACCTCTTGTTCGCCTGCATCGGGCTGACGCTTGCAAAGGTCGAGCGCGCTCATGACCATGCCAGGGGTGCAGAAACCGCACTGCAGTCCGTGGCACTCTTTAAAGGCCGCTTGCATGGGGTGCATGGTGCCGTCGGTGGCCGCCAAGCCCTCGATGGTCTCCACATCGCTGCCAACAGCCTGTGCCAACAGCATGTTGCAGGACTTGACTGCTTTGCCATTCATGAGCACGGTGCAGGCGCCACATTGGGCCGTATCGCACCCGACGTGTGTTCCCGTGAGTTTGAGTTGCTCGCGCAACGCTTGAACCAGCAGCGTGTTCGGCGCTGCATCCACCACAACGGGTTTGCCGTTGACCTTGAGTTGAACCTGCATTCGTGTCTCCTGTTAAAGGGGTTTCATTGAATATTTCAACATGCGTAGGTGAGGGCTTCCATGGGTGAAAGCCCTAGGTTTTGGTCGAAAATCAAGCCAGCCTTGGGACGCATCACTTGCCCGCGTTCGGAAAAAACAGTTGCTCGCCGCCAATTTTGTAATCGGCAATCACGCCCTGCCCTGCGGCCGAGGTGATCCAGTCCACAAACTTCTGCGCATCGGCCTGTTTGACATGCGCATGCTTGGCGGGGTTGACCACCATCACTCCGTACTGGTTGAACAAGCGGTTGTCGCCCTCCACCAAGATGGCCAAATCGGCGCGGTTCTTGAAATTGAGCCAAGTGGCACGGTCGGCCAGCACATAAGCGCCAGAAGAGGCCGCGATGTTCAGGGCTGGGCCCATGCCACAGCCGCATTCTTTGTAGCCACTGCCCTTTTTCTCTGAGAGGTTGGCCGTTTTCCAAAAACGCAACTCGGCTGCATGCGTGCCGCTCTTGTCACCGCGCGAAACAAAGGACGCGTTACCGGCAGACAGTTTGGCCAAGGCCGCCACGATGTCTTTGCCCTTGGTGGCTGACGGATCGGCCTTGGGGCCAATCAGCACAAAGTCGTTGTACATGACCGGCAGACGCTTGAGGCCAAATCCATCGGCGACAAACTTTTCTTCGGCCACCTGGTCGTGCACGAACACCACATCGGCGTCACCGCGGCGCGCCATGTCCAGCGCCTGGCCTGTGCCCAGTGCCACCACTTTCACGTCCAGCCCGCTGGCTTTTTTGAAGGCAGGCAGCAAGTGGGCGAACAAGCCCGATTGTTCCGTCGATGTGGTGGACGACATCACGATCGATTGGGCTTGCGCCCAGACCGAGGTGCTGGCCAAAACGGCGCACACCAGGGCGCGACGGGTCATGGAAGTTTTGAAAGTCATGAAAGTTCTCCTTGAACAAAAGCATGGGCTGCAGGGCTGAGCTCAACCAGCAGAACGGGGTTGAAAAAATCAGAAACAGGCAGATCGGCCAAAACGCGGCCGAACTCCAAATAAATCACGCGGGTAGCCAGGCGCTTGACCTGCCCCAGGTTGTGGCTGGCCCAGACCAAGGTCATGGGTCGCTCTTGGCTGCAGGCCCATTCGGTCATCAGGGCTTCGACTTCGCGTTTGGCATGGGGGTCGAGACTGGCGGTGGGCTCGTCCAGCAGCAGCACATCGGGCTGACGTGCCCAAGCCCGGGCCAAGGCCAAGCGCTGCTGCTGCCCGCCCGACAACTGGCGGCCGTTTTGCTGGGCCACAGACTGCAAACCCACGCGCTGCAAGGCTTGCAGACCCAGCACTTTGGCAGCGGACCACTTCAGGCCCCGTTCACGGTCCAGCCACAAGCCCAGGGCGACGTTGTTCAAAGCGGACATGCGCAACAGATGCGGCCTTTGAAAAAGCATGGCCTGGCGAACGCCCGGCGCTTGCAGCACTAGCCCTTGCTCAACGGGCACCAAACCATGCAAGGTGCGAAGCGCCGTGCTTTTGCCCGAGCCATTGGCTCCCACCAATGCCACCCGTTCGCCCGACACGATGCGAAAACTCACGTCCGTCAGAGCCGATTGAGCACCCAGTTGCACATGCACGGCATCCAAGCCGATCTGGACGGCCGTCATGCGCGCACCGCATTCAAGCCCACACCCGTCACAGGCCGTGCATGCAGCCGCTCAGCCCACAGGCGAAGCCCGGCCACCAGCGCATTGAGCAGCAAGACCACCACCAGCAAGACCATGCCCAGCCCCAGCGCCAGCGGCAAATCGCCCTTGCTGGTTTCCAGCGCAATGGCCGTGGTCATAACGCGGGTGAAACCGTCGATGTTGCCACCCACGATCATCACCGCGCCGACCTCCGAGATGGCGCGGCCAAATGCCGTGACGCCAATGGTCAAGAGTGCCAATCGTTCGTCCCAGGCCAACAACAAACTGCGCAACCAAGGGCCCGCGCCGAGCGACGCCCACTGCTAGCCATGCTGGCGCTCCACGTCTTCTACCACTTGGCGGGTCAACGCCGTGACCACCGGCACCACCAAAATGAACTGGGCCAACACCATGGCCTGAAAACTGAACATCCAACCCAAAAAACCCAAGGGTCCGGTGCGCGAAAGCAGCAAATACACCACCAGGCCCACCACCACCGAGGGCAATGCCAGCAAAGTGTTGAGCCCCAGCAACACAGCCCCTCGGCCCCGAAAACGCGACACCGCGAGCCAGGACCCCATTGCCACGCCCACACCATAAGCCAGCAGGCAGGCCGTGGCACTGACTGCCAAAGACCGGGCGACGACCCGCCACAGGGTGGGATCCCAAGAAGTGACAAGATTCAGCGCGGTCAAGACGCTGTCGGTGAAGGTGTTCATAAGGCGCACTGCATGCTAAGTGACAAGCCCCTGGCCCAGCATGAGGGGTGTCCACTATGAAAAAATTTGCATAGGCCTGCGCCATGAAAAAAGCCCGGCGTACCGGGCTCTTCATGGGGGCGACAAAAATTTACTTCTTGCCAGCCTTCATCTCGGCTTCCAAGGCCTTGGCGGGGTCCTGTTCAGCCGACTCATCTGTCGCAGGTTTCATGTCGTCCATGTTCACCACATCGTCTTTGTCAGTTTCTTGACCTGCTTGGTCGGCCATTTGCTCAAACGCCGCATCGGCATCGATCTTGACACCCTCCTTGAGACCGCCTGTCACCAGGTTGGGGAAGACGATGATGGCCGCCACCATGATCAACTGCAAAACAATGAACGCGATCGAGCCTTTGTAGATTTCAGAGGTCTTCACCGAGGGAATATTTTCCCCCGTGATGCGGTCCTTGTAATCGTTTTTAGGCGCCACGCTGCGCAAATAGAACAGGGCAAAGCCAAACGGCGGCGTCAAGAACGAGGTCTGCAAGTTCATCGCCACGATCACCCCAAACCAGATCATGGCTTGGTCGGCGGTCATGCCGGGTACCAAACCGGGCAAGATTTTTTCGGCCACGGGGGCCAGGATCGGGATCACGATGAAGGCGATTTCAAAGAAATCGATGAAACAACCCAAGATGAAAATCAGGATGTTCACCACGATCAAGAAACCGATCGCGCCGCCGGGCATGTCCAAGAACAGGTGCTCCACCCAGATGTGGCCATCGGCCGCATTGAAGGTGAAGCTGAAGACGGTGGAGCCGATCAGAATGAACAGCACGAAAGACGCCAGCTTGGCCGTGTTTTCCAGTGCTTGGTTCATCAGCTTTTTATCCAGGCGCTTTCTGCTCACCGCCAAGATCAAAGCACCCAAAGCGCCCATCGCGCCGCCTTCTGTGGGGGTCGCGACACCCAAGAAGATGGTGCCCAACACCAAAAAAATCAGGATCAGGGGTGGCATCAGCACAAAGGTCACTTGCTCGGCCAAGCGCGACAGCAAACCCATGCTGGTGATCCGATTCACGATGGCCAAGGCCAAAGCCACGAGGGATGCGACGGTCAAGGACATGATGACCATTTCATCGCCGGGCGACTCTTGGGTGCGGTCGAGCCAAGCGGTCATGATGGCATCGTGGGACGAAGCCCATGCAAAACCAACCACCGTGCACACAACCAAAAGGAACATCAAGGACACATGACCCGATTTGCCATTGGCCTCGCGGTAGATCCGGGCTTCGGGCGGCAAGGCGGGGACCATGGCGGGCTTGAAAATCGCCACCACCACGATGAACAAGATGTACAGCCCCACCAGCAACAGACCGGGCACCAAAGCACCTGCGTACATGTCACCCACCGAACGGCCCAGTTGGTCGGCCAAGACGATCAACACCAACGAAGGGGGGATAGCTTGCGCCAAAGTGCCCGAAGCCGTGATGGTTCCGGTCGCAATGACACGGCTGTAGCCGTAGCGCAGCATGATGGGCAGAGAAATCAAGCCCATGGAAATCACGGCTGCTGCCACCACGCCGGTGGTGGCAGCCAGCAAGGCCCCCACCAAAATCACCGCGATGGCCACGCCACCACGCACTGGGCCAAACACCTGGCCCACCGTCTCCAGCAAGTCCTCGGCCATGCCGGATTTTTGCAAGATGATGCCCATGAAGGTGAAAAACGGAATGGCCAGCAAGGTATCGTTTTGCATGATGCCGAAAATACGCAGCGGCAAGGCCTGGAACAAGGAGGGCGGGAACAGCCCAGCCTCCATGCCAATGAAACCAAAACCTAAGCCACAAGCAGCCAGCGCGAAAGCCACCGGAAACCCGGTCAGCAGCAGCACAAACAAACCGGCAAACATGATGGGCACAAAGTTCTGTGCCAAAAAAGTCGCTTCCATCAACGTGCTCCCTGCGCTTGCTGCGCGATTTTTTCAAGTTCCAGCAGTTCTTTTTCTTCGTCTGACATGGTGTCTTCAGAGGACAGGGGGTCTTCGCCCGTACCGGTCAAGTAAGAAAGACGCTTGATCAACTCGGAAACACCTTGCAACATCAGCAAGCCAAAACCCAGGGGCACCAAGGCGTACACCGGCCAGCGGATCAGACCGCCCGCGTTAGAAGACATTTCACCGGAGTTGAAGGCCTGCACAAACAAAGGCCAGGACAGGTAAATGCACAAGAAACAAAACGGGAACAGGGCCAACAAGATGCCACCCACATCGATCCAATTGCGGGCACGCGCCGTCAACATGGTCGAAATAAAGTCAATGCGCACATGGGCGTTTTTGAGGAAGCCGTAGCCGGCACCCAACAAGAACACGGCGGCAAACAGGTACCACTGGATTTCCAGCAGGCCGTTGGAGCTGACATTGAAGGCTTTGCGGACAATGGCATTGCCAGCGCTGACAAGGGTCACAATCAAAATCAGCCAGGTGGTGAATTTACCCACCCCCTTGTTCAAACGGTCAATGCCGCTTGATAGTTGCAATAAAGATGACATCTGAACTCCAAAAAACTTGCGCGATTGTAAGTCTGTGTTGGCGGGTTCCGGGATCAAGCCCCAAAAACTAAAGTTGATATATTTGATGCTCGGCATGAATGCCGTTCAAACGGCCCAACCGGCACCGATCAAGCGGCCGCGCCGTGCCTTGAAGACCTGAATTGCCACCAAGGGAGCATGCTGCGCAAAGACTGCACCTGACCGGTCTGGGGTGTCGGACTGTACCCGCCCAGACCCTGCAGCCTGGCTTGCCAGGTCGCACTGGCCAACAAGCGACGCAGCTGCACGACGGGTGGGGTGTCGAGTGCCGAGGCCAAGCACACCAGCCAATAATGCTCTTGGTGCAGGGGCACAAAATCAAGGCCATGGGCATGGGCGGCGTGGGCGATGCCCAGACCCGCATCGGCCTGACCCGCCGCGATGCGCGCGGCCACAGCTGAATGGGAGTTTTCTTCTTGCCCATAGCCCTGTAGAGCCGAGGCCAGCAGGCCTCTTTCCTCCAAACACTGGTCCAGCAATAAACGGGTGCCGGTTCCACTGCTGCGGTTCACAAAGCGCAAACCCGCTTGGAACAGATCGACCCAGTCCTGCAAGCCCAGGGGGTTCCCTTTGGCGACCATCAGCCCCTGCGATCGCTTGGCAAAACCGATCAATTTGTGCTGACCCGTTTTGAGCAAGGGCTTGTAAGTGCGTGCAACCAAGGACTCGGCGTCGGGTTGCCAAGGCGCATGAAAGCCGGCCACATGGCATCGCCCCTCGTTCAAGGCGCGAATCGCGTCCACACTGCCACAAAACCTCAAGTCCAAGTGCAAAGCTGTGGCTGCGGCCTCTTCGCGCAGCAAGTCCATGGCCGCGTCATGGCTAGCAAAGACCGGCAGGGCCAAGTGGGCAGGGTCAAATGCCACCGCAAATGTTTTTTCAAGGTCGGCATGCAGTGCGCTAATTTGGGGCAGTAACCGAGCCTGCGCTTGACGCTCTGCCCAAAGCAACTTGTCGGCAAACCCGGTGAGCCTGGCTGCCTTGCCCTTTTCCCAAAGGATTAAGGGCTGGCCCAGCCGCTGCTCCCAGCGCTTGAGCTCACCCCAAACATGGCGGTAAGACAAGCCCAAAGACTTGGCGGCACCCCCGATCGAGCCGGCATCGCGCACCGCTTGCAACAAGTCCATCAGCGGGTTGCGCAGCGGACTTTGGCGGTTGCGCACAGGTTCAGCGCCTATGGGTGCCCATTGATAAGAAAACTCGATGTGTTGCATGGAGTCGAGTTTGCACGACGACTTGGTGAAAGGGACAAGTTCATGAAAAAAGGCCCCGAGGGGCCTCTTTGAATCGATCGCGCCAGACGCTTACAGCTTGGCCGATTGCATGTAGCGATCGAATGTGGCTTCCGTGAAACGGAACCACTGGTTCTGGTCCTTGCGGAAAGCAGCGTAGTCGTCGTAGATTTTTTTCCAGTTGGGGTTGGTCTCGCGCAGCTCTTCGTACAGGCCCATGGACTGCTTGAAAGCCTCATCCATCACCACCTTGGGGAAAGGCAAGAGCTTGACGCCACCGGCCACCAAACGCTTGAGCGCCGCAGGGTTGCGATTGTCGTATTTGGCTTGCATGTTGACGTGAGCGTAAGAAGCAGCCGCTTCCACGATGGCCTTGTTCTCTGCCGACAGGCTGTTGAAAGCCGCCTTGTTGATGAAGAAGTCCAGCTGTGCGCCGCCTTCCCAGAAACCTGGGTAGTAGTAGTTTTTGGCAACTTTTTGGAAGCCGAGCTTCTCGTCGTCGTAAGGACCGACCCACTCAACGGCGTCAATCGTGCCTTTTTCAAGGGCTTGGTAAATCTCGCCACCGGGGATGTTCTGGGGCACAGCGCCCATGCGGGTCATGACCTTGCCAGCGAAACCGCCGACGCGGAACTTCAGGCCCTTGATGTCGGCCATGGTCTTGATTTCCTTGCGGAACCAGCCACCCATTTGGGCGCCTGTGTTACCACCAGGGAAGTTCACGATGTTGTACTTGTCGTAGAACTCGCGGAACAGCTTCATGCCGTTGCCGTCATAGAACCACGAGGTCAACTGGCGGCTGTTCAGGCCAAACGGAATGGCTGTACCCAAGGCAAAGGTGTCGTCCTTGCCAAAAAAGTAGTAAGGGGCTGTGTGGGCGATTTCGACGGTGCCTTGCTGCACGCCGTCCACCACACCAAAAGCGGGCATCAACTCGCCAGCAGCGTGGGTAGTGACCACAAATTTGCCACCCGACATGGCATTGACTTGGGCCGCGAACACATCGGCGGAGCCGAAAATGGTGTCCAAGGCTTTGGGGAAGCTGGAAGCGAGACGCCAGCGAATGGCGGCCTGTGCGTGAACTGCTGGTGCAGCACCAGCAGCCAAAACGCCAGCAATACCGGCGTTTTTGATTACGGAACGACGATCCATAGAGGACTCCTGTTGATAGTGAAAGACACACCCGAGACTGTGGGGCATTGACTCTTGGGTCAATGTGTATTGTATGAAGTTGAAACACACCCACTCACAAGGGTTTACCCTTTTTGCGGATTCAAACGACAGATTTTGGGGCGGTACGGAAGGTCAAAAAGCGATGTGGGCGTGACCTTGGTCGTCAGTTGGCCAACGGCGGGTGATGGCATTCGTGATGCCCACAGCGTCCAGCCCCTGCAAAGCCAGCAATTTGGCCGGGTCGCCGTGCTCGATGAACACATCCGGCAAACCCAAGTGCAACACTGGGCGGATGATCTGCAGTTGCTGCAAGGCCTCTGCCACCGCGCTGCCTGCGCCGCCCATGATGCAGCCCTCCTCCACCGTGACCAAGCGCTCGTGGGTTTGGGCAATTTGGGCCAACAAGTCCACATCGAGCGGCTTGACCCAGCGCATGTTGACCACCGTGGCATTGAGTTTTTCTGCGGCTTCCAGGGCCGGGGCCAGCAAGGTGCCAAAGGCCAAAATGGCCAATTTTTCACCTTCACGGCGCACATCGCCTTTGCCAAATGGCAAGGGCTCCAAGTCCCTTCCCGGTAACGCGCCCACGCCCGCGCCGCGAGGGTAGCGCACCACCACCGGGTGGTTTTGCGCATAGGCGGTGCTGAGCAACTGGCGGCATTCGCGTTCATCGGCCGGACAAGCCAGGCTCATGTTGGGGATACAGCGCACGTAAGCGATGTCGTAAGCGCCCGCGTGGGTGGCCCCGTCGGCCCCCACCAAGCCTGCGCGGTCCAAGGCAAACACCACCGGCAGGTTTTGCAGCGCCACATCGTGGATCAGTTGGTCGTAGCCGCGTTGCAAAAAAGTGGAATAAATGGCCACCACGGGCTTGAGCCCTTCACAGGCCATGCCGGCGGCAAAGGTGACCGCGTGTTGCTCGGCAATGCCCACATCGTAATAACGCTTGGGGAAGCGTTGATGGAACGCCACCATGCCCGAGCCCTCGCGCATGGCCGGAGTGATGCCCACCAAACGCAGGTCTTTCTCGGCCATGTCGCACAACCACTGACCAAAGACTTGTGTGAAGGTGGTTTTGGCCGGGTTGGCCGCAGGCACCAGGCCCACAGTCGGGTCAAACTTACCCGGGCCGTGGTAGGCCACCGGATCGGCCTCCGCTTTGTCGTAGCCCTGGCCTTTTTTGGTAACCACATGCAAAAACTGCGGCCCCTCCAAATGCTTGATGTTCTCCAGCGTCGGAATCAGCGAATCCAGATCGTGCCCATCGATGGGGCCGATGTAATTGAACCCAAATTTTTCAAACAAGGTCGCAGGCACCACCATGCCTTTGGCGTGTTCTTCCAGGCGTTTGGCCAGCTCGAACAGGGGCGGGGCATTTTTCAGCACGTTCTTACCCACATTTTTGGCTGCCGAGTAAAAGCGCCCGCTCATCAGTTGCGCCAGATACCGGTTCAAAGCACCCACTGGTGGGCTGATGGACATGTCGTTGTCGTTCAGAATCACCAACAACTTGCATTCTTCAACACCCGCGTTGTTCAGGGCCTCAAAGGCCATGCCGGCTGTCATGGCGCCATCGCCAATCACGGCAATGGCGTGGCGCGACTCACCTTTTTGACGGGCCGCCACGGCCATGCCTAAAGCGGCCGAAATGCTGGTGGAAGAATGGGCTGTGCCAAAGGTGTCGTATTCGCTCTCGTCCCGGCGCGGAAAGCCCGACAAACCTTCGAACTGCCGTAGCGTGGGCATGCGCTCGCGTCGACCGGTCAAAATCTTGTGCGGGTAAGTCTGATGGCCCACGTCCCAGACGATGCGGTCCTCAGGGGTGTTGAACACATAGTGCAAAGCCACCGTCAACTCCACCGTGCCCAGATTGGAGCTCAGGTGACCGCCGGTTTTGGACACGTTGTCCAGCACACATTGACGCAACTCATCGGCCAAACCAGGCAAATCGGTACGGGCTAAGCGTCGCAGGTCAGCAGGTGAATCGATCTTTTCAAGTAGTGCGGTCATAAATCAGTTGTTTCTTTGTACCACCATCACAGCCAAGCCACGCAGGGCAGCCAAACGGTCATCGCTCAAGCCAGTGTCTTCCAAGGCCTGCATGGCATCCGCAGCCAAGGCATCAGCGTAGGCTTTGGCGGCCTCCAATCCCATCAGCGCCACATAGGTGGGCTTGTCAGCGGCCTCGTCTTTGCCAGCGGTCTTGCCCAGTGTGGCCGAATCGGCCGTCACATCCAGCACGTCGTCGACCACCTGGAAGGCCAAACCGAGCGATTCGCCAAAGCGGGCCAAAGCGTTTTGAACGCCTGCGGACACTTGGGGCACGCATGCCACACCCATCTGCACACTGCACAAGAGCAAAGCGCCTGTTTTGAGTCGGTGCATCTGGCGCAACTGCGCTTCATTCAAACGCAAACCCACGCTGGCCAAATCGATCGCCTGACCGCCCGCCATGCCTTGGTAACCCGAAGCCCGGGCCAACAAGGCCACGCAGGAAGCCTGTATGGCTGGGGCCACGCTGTCGTCTTGCGGGGTGAGCATTTCAAAAGCCAGGGTTTGCAAAGCGTCGCCGGCGAGCAAGGCCTGGGCTTGGCCAAATTGAACATGCACCGTGGGTTTTCCACGCCGCAGCACGTCGTTGTCCATGCACGGCATGTCGTCGTGCACCAGCGAGTAAGCATGGATCAACTCGATCGCACAGGCAGCATTCAAAGCAGCAACACCGTTGGGTTCATGCCCCACGGCCTGCGCGCTGGCCAACACGAGCAGAGGCCGCAAACGCTTGCCACCATCCAGCACCGCGTAGCGCATGGCCTCGCCCAAGCCAGCCGCCGAATGGGCCTGGATTCCATCAGACAAAGCAGCCTCAACTCGGTCCAGATGCCACTGCATCCAAGCTTTCAGGTCAAAAGCACTCACGCTCCGCTCCACGGTTTGAGTTGACCGCCATCCAGCACCTGGATCTGGTCTTCCACGGCTTTGAGCTTGTCTCGGCAAAAGGCCAGCAAGGTCGCGCCACGCTGGTAGCCGCTGAGCAGCTGGTCCAAGGGCATTTGGCCCGACTCCAGTTGGCCCACCAACAATTCCAGCTCAGACAAAGCCGCCTCATAGTTGACAGGCAAAAACGCATCGGTCGCGTCAGCGTGGTCAGTTTTGGCAGCCTTGGACATGAGATTTTCCGCAAAAACACCAATTTTAGGCTTTATGCCTTGACTCGGCTGACCCAGCCACCATGAGGCCTTTGCGAATCATAAGGGACGGTTTTTTACCCGCTGCTTCGCCTCGAGGCGCCGGTTCGCAGGGCCTGCGGGTTAGAATCGCGCCTCATCGGCAGTCTTTCCCCTGTCATTTTTTTGTGTTGTTTTCTTCGAATTCCGCACTATTTTCCTGCCCCTTCATAGGGGGAGTCTCTAGGTCAGGTCACCCATGTCTGATTTAAGTCTTCAACTGCAGCAGGCCGCAAGCCAACTACCAGTTTCCACTTATTTCGATGAAGCGCTTTTTCAGCGCGAATTGAACACGCTCTTCCGGCAAGGACCACGCTATGTGGGCCATCAGTTGGCTGTGCCCAACCCGGGCGATTATTTTGCCTTGCCCCACGAAGCCGAAGGACGTGCCCTGGTGCGCAACGCCCAAGGTGGGGTCGAGCTCATCTCCAACGTTTGCAGGCACCGCCAAGCGGTCATGCTCAATGGCCGAGGCAACCTGAACACGCAGCAAAAAGGCAGCGCGGGTGGCAACATCGTTTGCCCCCTGCACCGCTGGACCTATTCGCCCGATGGTGCGCTGCTGGGCGCCCCGCATTTCGCGCAAGACCCCTGCCTGAACTTGAACAACTACAAGCTCCAGGAGTGGAACGGCCTGCTTTTTGAAGACAACGGCCGCGACATTGCAGGCGATCTGGCGGACATGGGCCCCCGATCAGAGCTGGATTTCACGGGTTACGCCCTGGACCGGGTGGAACTGCACGAGTGCAACTACAACTGGAAAACCTTCATCGAGGTGTACCTCGAGGACTACCACGTCGGCCCTTTCCACCCCGGTCTGGGGCAATTTGTGACCTGCGATGACCTGAGCTGGGAGTTCAAAGAGCACTACTCGGTGCAAACCGTGGGGGTGTCGGGGGGCTTTGACAAGCCCGGCTCAGACACTTACAAAAAGTGGCATGAAGTGCTGCTCAAATACCGCAAGGGCCAGTTGCCTGAACGCGGCGCGATCTGGTTGACGTATTACCCGCACATCATGGTCGAGTGGTACCCCCATGTTCTGACCGTGTCCACATTGCACCCGATCAGCCCGAACAAAACCCTGAACAGGGTCGAGTTCTATTACCCCGAAGAAATCGTGGCCTTCGAGCGCGAATTTGTCGAAGCCCAACAGGCTGCCTACATGGAGACCTGCACCGAAGACGACGAAATTGCCGAACGCATGGATGCAGGCCGCAAAGCGCTGCTGGCTCGCGGCGACAACGAAGTCGGCCCTTACCAAAGCCCGATGGAAGATGGCATGCAGCACTTTCATGAGTGGTACCGCCGCCAATTGAGCGCCACCTGAACCGAAGGCAACCATGCAAGCCTCCTGGATGATCCTGGCATCCTTGTTTTTCTCCATGATGGGGGTTTGCATCAAATACGCATCGGTCCACTTCCACACTTCTGAGCTGGTTTTTTTCCGGGGTCTGATCGGCGTGGTGTTCATGGCCAGCCTCTGCCGGTTAAAAGGTGTGACTTTGCGAACGCATATTCCCATGATGCATGTCTGGCGCTCGGTGGTGGGCGTCACTTCGCTGGCCGCCTGGTTTTATGCCATTGCCCACCTGCCTCTGGCCACCGCCATAACGCTCAATTACATGAGCGGCATCTGGGTGGCGGTTTTTCTGGTGGGTGGCACCCTGGTCATGGGCAAACTGCAAGACGCGACCCGACAAGGGCCCATCGTGCTGACGGTGATCGCAGGTTTTGGCGGTGTCATTTTGTTGCTGCGCCCCACCATCGAACAAGACCAATTGTTTGCCGGCATCGTCGGCCTGCTGTCGGGCCTGATCGCGGCTTTGGCTTACATGCAGGTGGCTGCTTTGGGACGTCTGAACGAGCCCGAAGCACGCACTGTCTTTTATTTTTCTGTCGGCACCGCCGTGGTGGGCGCCGCGTTGATGATGGTCAAGGGCATGAGTCCTTGGGTTTGGCCCAGCGTGCTGTGGTTGCTGCCCATTGGCGTGCTGGCCGCGCTGGGCCAGTTGTGCATGACCAACGCCTACAGCCGGGGCTCAACCTTGGTCGTGGCGAACCTGCAGTATTCGGGCATCGTCTTTGGTGCATTGTTCAGCCTGATCCTGTTTGGCGACCAGATCCCACTTATGGGCTGGTTGGGCATGGCCCTCATCATGGCCAGCGGCATCGCCTCGACCGTGCTGCGCAACCGTACACTGCCCAGTGCCCCTGCTGAAGAACACTGAACCTTGGAGACACGCCATGTACCCCCTGCTGATCGATGCCCCCCAATTGAAAACCTTGCAACACCTGGGCACCCCCTGCGCTGTGTTTGACTGCAGTTTTGATCTGATGAAACCTGAGTTGGCGGGCGGGTTGTTTACAGCCGAGCGCATCGCTGGCGCACTTCCTGCCGACTTGGACAAAAACCTGAGCACACACGAGGCGGGCCTGGCTGTGAATGGTGGTCGCCACCCTTTGCCGCAGCGCGAAGCCGTGGCCCGGTGGCTGGGCAGTCTGGGTGTGCACAACGGCATGCAGATCGTGGTGTATGACCGAAACAAAAGCCAGTACTGCGGTCGTTTGTGGTGGATGCTCAAATGGTTGGGGCACGAGGCCGTGGCCGTGCTCGACGGCGGCTTGCAAGCCTGGAAAGACGCAGGTGGAAGCACCGACTCGGGCCCCTTCACGCGCCCTGAGCCTGCGCAATTCGAACTGAAAGCACCGCTGCGCCAGCTGGTGCTCACCAAAATGGTTGCAGCCCACTTGGGTCAGCCCGCACAAACCGTGGTCGATGCCCGCGCCGGAGCCCGTTACCGGGGCGAAGTGGAACCGCTGGACCCCGTGGCGGGGCACATTCCTGGCGCTTTGAACCGGCCATTCACCGACAATTTCACCGAAGACGGTCGATTCAAAAGCCCGCAACAGCTCAAAGCGGAATGGACCGAAGTGCTCGCGGGCCGCCCGGCCAGCAGTGTGGTGCACCACTGCGGCAGTGGCGTGACCGCCGTGCCCAATGTGTTGGCAATGGAGTTGGCCGGTTTCGGCCCCACCGCTTTGTATGCCGGCAGCTGGAGTGAATGGTGCCGTACCCCCGGCTTGCCATGCGCCAAGGGTTAAAGCCCCTCAACTCAGTGGCTGTGACCTGCCAAGGCGCTGATCACGACCACCATGCCCATGCCAGCACCCAGCCAAAAAATTTGGGATGCGGTTTCTCGGGCAGACAAACGTTTTTGCAGCTGCGGTATCAAGTCTGCCAAAGCCACATAGACAAAACTGCTGCTGGCCACAACCAGGAAAAATGGCAACAAGTCTTGTAAAGCATCGACCAGCACATAGCCCACCGCCCCACCTAAAGCGGTGATGGCCCCGGCCATCGACACCTTGACGATCGCCGCACGGCGACTGCTGCTGCCTTGGCGTAAAACAGCCAGATCGCCCATGTGGTGAGGCACTTCGTGCGCCAAGACCGCCAGCGAAGCAATCACCCCCAAACGCATGTCGGCCATGAAGGCCGAGGCGATCAGGATGCCATCGCCAAAACAATGCACACTGTCGCCTGCCAAAATCGCCCATTGCCCACGGGACGGCTCACTGGGGTCAACGCCATGGGTGGCGTGCTCGTGGCCATGGTGATTATGGTGATCATGGGGGCCATGGTCGTGTCCGTGTTCATGGCCGTGGTGCCAAAGTTCTGCCTTGTCGAGCAAGAAAAAGAACACCAGACCCATCAAAAGTGTCAAAAACAACTGTTGTGCACCGACTTCACTTTCAAAGGCCTCGGGCAACAAATGCAAAAACGATGTGGCCATCAAGGCCCCTGCGGCCAAGCTCAGCATGTGCTGTGTGTATCGGCTCAAGATGCCAAAACTCAGCCAGGCCGCCAACCAAACGCTGCCAATGCCCGCCACCAAGGTGCCCACCAAAATCGCCAAAAAAGTCATCATGTTTCCCGGAGTGCCCTGCACCCCAAAACAAACCGCCCCGAAGGGCGGTTTTAAGTTCTTACGTCCCAAAGGACGGTCAATGCATCCCCATCATCAGGCCACGCCGTTACGCTGCAACCAGGCCAGCAAGCGCTGCCAGCCATCGTCTGCCGCCGCTTTGCGGTAACTGGGACGGTAATCGGCATGGAAAGCATGAGGGGCCTCAGGATAAACCACAAACTCGCTGGCTTTGGCCGCTGCTGACCCTTGGGCCAATTCAGCCTTCATCTTATCAACCGTGTCAAGGGGGATGCCAGTGTCCGCCGCGCCGTACAAACCCAGCACCGGAGCCTTCAGGCTGCCCACCAAAGCCAGCGGGTGCGCGGGCGTCTGCGCCGTGGTGTTGCCGACCAGGCGCCCATACCAGGCCACGCCCGCTTTGATCTTGGGCTGATGCGCCGCATACAGCCAAGTGATGCGCCCACCCCAGCAAAAACCGGTGATGGCCAGTTTGTCGGTGTTGCCACCCTGGGCTGCGGCCCAAGCCACCGTGGCATCCAGATCGCCCATGACCTGCGCATCGGGCACTTTGGCGATGATTTCGGCTTGCAGCTTGGCGAGTTCGCCGTATTCGTTGGGGTCGCCCTGGCGCACAAAGAGCTCTGGCGCAATGGCCAAATACCCGGCATGGGCCAAACGGCGCGTGACGTCGGCAATGTACTCGTGCACCCCAAAAATCTCGGAGATCACCAGCACCACCGGCAAACCGGTCTTGCCCGCAGGGGCGCTGCGGTAAGCGGGCATCTTGAAGCCATTCACATCGATGGTCACTTCACCAGAAACCAGGCCCTCCGCACGGGTTTTGATCGCTGTTTGCGCCATAAGGGGCATGGCCGCAGCGGCATAACCCACACCCAAAGCCGCTTTCAAAGCCGTACGTCGGGTGGCCACAGCGTCTCCCGGGTGTCCGCCCAGCAGGGCTTGCGTGTCTTCGATCCAATCGTTGTTCATGTCAGCGCTCCAACATCATTGCGTTCAAAAAAGAAATCATCTTGGCACAAGGGCCTATTTATGGCCAGACCCAGCCCCCTTAAACTGCCCCCATGCCCAACACAGCAAGCCCTGTTTTGTATTCCTTTCGCCGCTGCCCTTATGCCATGCGGGCCCGTTTGGCCTTGCAAGTGAGCCAAGTGGCCTACGAACACCGGGAAATCGTGCTGAAAAACAAGCCCGCGCACATGTTGGCCTTGTCCCCCAAAGGCACCGTGCCGGTGCTTTGGCTTTCTGATGCCAGTGGCGCCAGGGTACTGGATCAAAGTCTGGACATCATGCTTTGGGCACTGGCCCAACATGACCCCTTGGGTTGGCTGCCGACGTCTCCAGAGGAAATGAGTTCTGCTTTGGCATGGGTTGCCTTGAACGACGGGCGCTTCAAACAGCAGCTGGACCGCTACAAATACCCCCTTCGGTTTGGCCTGAACTCAGGCACTCAGGACCGGGACTTGGGCAGTGATTTTCTTTGGCAAATCAACACGCATCTGCAGAAAAATGACTTTCTGACCGGCGCCCGATGGGGCCTGACCGATGCCGCGCTGGCACCTTTTGTCAGACAGTTTGCACATGTCGACCCTGTGTGGTTCGCCTCGCAAGCGTGGTCTGCATTGCGTGTTTGGCTAGAGAACTTCGAAAACTCTCCCGGCTTTCTGAAGGCCATGCAAAAAATTGACCTGTGGCGAGCCGATAAATTTCATGGCGAAGCCTTTCAACCTGGAGACACCTGAATATGAAAAAACTGCTGATCCTTTGCGCTTTTGTGACCTTGTCTTGGCCCTGCATGGCACGAGACTCCACCGCTGATGTTTCGCCTCCCGAATGGTTCAGCCTAGCTCGCCAAGCCATTGAGATGAAGAACTACGATTTGGCAATCCAGGTCCTCTCGCAAGCCCCTGAAAAACAATCAGCCGATTGGCATAACCTGATGGGCTACAGCTTGCGTCTGAAAACACCCCCACAGTTGATGATGGCCGAACGGCATTACCAAGCCGCGCTGGAAAAAAATCCGATGCACTTGGGCGCTCTGGAGTATTACGGCGAACTGCTTTTGTTGAAAAAGGATTTGTACGGCGCACAAACCCTGTTAAAGCGGCTTGAAAAGGCTTGCACTTCAGGGTGCGAGGAGCTGAACGATCTGCAAAAAAGCATTGCAGAGTTCAAAACCAAGAATTGATCTTTTTAAACCTGAACCCAGCTCTGAAGGAGAAACCTCTCAATGAAAAAACAATTGGCTCTTGTCATTCTCTGCGCTGCCTCATGGGCCAGCATGGCCGCCGACACACCATCCGCTCCCGGTTCGGCTTCATCCTCTTGGCTTGCCCAAGCTCGGCAAGCCGTTGAGGGGAAAAATTACGATTTAGCCATCCAAGTGCTGAATCAATCCAATGACAAAGCCTCTGCCGACTGGCATAACCTGATGGGTTACAGCTTGCGCAAAAAGACACCGCCTGATTTGCCCGCTGCCGAAAAAAATTACCAGATGGCTTTGGAAAAAGACCCCAAGCACCGTGGCGCCTTGGAGTATTACGGTGAGTTGTTGCTGTTAAAAAATGATTTACCAGGCGCCGAAATCCTGCTGCAGCGCCTGGAAAAAGCCTGCTTTTTTGGCTGCGAAGAACTCCGTGACCTGAGAAAAAGTGTGGCGGACTTCAAAGCCAAAAAATGAGCTTCAGTGGGCCTGCTCCCAATTGGGGCCAAAGCCCACTTCGGCCAACAGCGGCACCTTCAAATTGGCCACACCGGCCATGATGCGCGGCACCTCGGTGCGCACCCACTCGACTTCTGACTCAGGCACTTCGAAGACCAGTTCATCGTGTACCTGCATGATGACCTTGGTGGTCTTGCCTTGCGCGTCCAGTGCTTTTTGCACCGCAACCATGCTCAGCTTGATCAGGTCGGCCGCTGTGCCCTGCATGGGCGCGTTGATGGCGGCCCGCTCGGCCCCGGCGCGGCGGGGGCCGTTGGGGCTGTTGATTTCGGGCAAGACCAAGCGCCTGCCAAATACGGTCTGCACATAGCCCAAGGCTTTGGCCTGCTCGCGGGTCGCATCCATGTAGTGTTTGACGCCCGCAAAACGTTCGAAGTAGCGGGTGATGTAGTTCTTGGCGGCGGTGTTGTCAATGGCAAGCGCCTTGGCCAAACCGAAGGCGCTCATGCCGTAAATCAAGCCAAAATTGATGGTTTTGGCGTATCGGCGCTGTTCGCTGCTCACCGTGTCGGGCGTTGCGCCAAACACCTCGGCCGCGGTGGCTTTGTGCACATCCAGGCCTTCATGGAAGGCCTTGAGCAAGGCCGCATCGTCGCTCAGGTGTGCCATGATGCGCAGCTCGATCTGGCTGTAGTCGGCGCTCGCAATCACGCAGCCTGCAGGGGCCACAAAGGCCTCGCGCACCTTGCGCCCCTCGGCGGTGCGCACCGGGATGTTTTGCAGGTTGGGCTCGTTGCTCGACAAGCGGCCGGTGACGGCCACGGCCTGCGCGTAATGCGTGTGCACACGCCCCGTGCGCGGCAAGGCCAACTGGGCCAGCTTGTCGGTGTAGGTGCCCTTCAACTTACTCAAACTGCGGTGCTCCAGAATGCGGGCGGGCAACGGGTAGTCTTCGGCCAGTTTTTCCAGCACCTCTTCGTCGGTGCTGCGCGCACCGGTGGCGGTTTTTTTGACGACGGGCAAGCCCAGTTTGTCAAAAAAGATCTCGCCCAACTGTTTGGGGCTGGCCAGGTTGAAAGGCTGGCCAGCGATCTCGTAGGCCTCGGTTTCAAGCTGCACGATGCGCTCGCCCAGTGCCTGGCTTTGCGCGGCCAGTGTGGGGGCGTCGATCAACACACCGTTGCGCTCGATGTGGTACAGCGCCTCGCTGGTCGCGATTTCCAATTCGTACACGTACTTCAGCCCTGCATGCGCTTCGATCTGCGGCCACAGCGCCAGGTGCACGTCCAGGCACTGGTCCGAGTCTTCGCAAGAATAATGCGCCGCCTTGTCCACATCCACCTGCGCAAACGGGATCTGTTGCGCACCTTTGCCGCACAGGTCTTCATACGTCACACCCCGGCGACCCACATGCCGCTCGGCCAAGCTGGAGAGGCCATGCGGCTTGTGCACTTCGAGCACATAGCTTTCCAGCATGGTGTCGTGGGCATAGCCCTGCACCTCGATGCCGTGGTTGGCGAACACATGGCGGTCGTATTTGATGTTTTGACCCAATTTCAAGCGCGCGGGGTTTTCCAGCCAGGGCTTGAGCTTGGCCAGCACTTCCGTCAGCGGTAACTGCTCGGGTGCACCCGGGCCCTTGTGGGCCAGCGGAATGTAAGCCGCCTCACCGGGCGTGACGCTGAGCGAAATGCCCACGATTTCGGCACGCATGGCGTCCAGCGAAGTCGTTTCGGTATCGATGGCCGTGAGCGGCGCTTGCTCGATGCGGGCCAGCCACTGGTCAAATATCGCCCAGTCGAGCACCGTGTCGTATTTCAAGTCGCCTTGCACGGCGCTGGCGGCGCTGTTCAACTCGGGCAAGGCCTCTGGCGCTTCTTCTTGGGCCGAGCCAAACAAGTCGCCCATGCCCGTGTCTTTGGGCTTGGCGGTTTTGGCTTTAGGCGAAGGCGCGGGCACAGCACCACCCAGCGATTGCACCAAACCCTTGAAGCCGTAGGTCTGGTAAAAGTTCAACAACTTTTCTTTGTCTGGTTCGTGCAGGTGCAAACTGGCCAGCGACGGCAAACCCGGCACCCAGGCACTCAAATCGCAATCGGTTTTCATGGTGACAAGCGCCCGGCCCTTGGGCAACCAATCCACCGCTTGACGCAAGTTCTCGCCTGCCACACCCTTGATCTCTTGGGCATTCTCCATGAGCTTGTCGAGCGAGCCGTATTCCAGCAGCCACTTGGCGGCCGTCTTGGGCCCCACCTTGGCCACACCTGGCACGTTGTCCACCGTGTCGCCCACCAGCGTCTGGTAGTCGATCATGAGGGAGGGCGGCACGCCAAACTCTTCGGTCACTCCCGCCACATCGCGCACCTTGCCGTTCATGGTGTCGATGATGGTGATGTGCGCATTCACCAGCTGACTCAAGTCCTTGTCGCCGCTGGACACCGTGACTTGGATGCCCTGCTGGGCGGCCACATGGGCCAACGTGGCGATCACGTCGTCGGCCTCCACGCCCGGCACATCCAGCACCGTCCAGCCCATCAGGCGCACCAGTTCGTGGATGGGCTCGATCTGGGTGCGCAAATCGTCGGGCATGGGGCTGCGGTTGGCCTTGTACGCTGGGTACATCTCATCGCGAAAAGTGGGGCCCTTGGCGTCGAACACGCACACGGCATAAACGGCTGGCACATCCTTGCGCAGCCGCTCCATCATGTTGATCATGCCGCGAATGGCCCCGGTAGCGGGGCTGTTGGGGTCGCCCGGCACAGCCCGCAGGTCCGGCATGGCATGGAAGGCGCGGTACAGGTAACTGGAGCCGTCGACCAGCAAGAGGCTGGCTTGGGGGGATGCAGATTCAGGGGTGTTTTCGCTCATCCCCCAATTGTGTACCGGGATCAAGGCAAGACCGTCAATCCACCTCATGATTGGGTGGCCGGGCCTGCGCCTGGGCGATATGGCCAAGCGAAGCGCTGCGACCACTGACGACCCTCCAGACAGTGTGTGGGGCCTGCGTTGAGGCGATGTGGCAAAGCGAAGCGCCTCTGAGCCTCGGCGGAGCCACCACACACCATCGCCCCGACAAATGCAAACCCGTTAAGGACTGACGGCACAGGGCCTCAGAGGCGCTTCGCTTTGCCACATCGGCCCCGCGCCGTCAGCCCTTAACGGGTCATTGGGAGCTTTTCGCCCTCTACAATCGTTACTTTCCCACCTCAGCCAGCAACCTCCTGGCGCTTTGACGGTTTTCTCCCCCATGGCGGTATTCACCGAAGTCACCGAAACCCAGGCCAACGACCTGATGCAAGCCCTGAACCTGGGGAACTTGACTGCTTTGCGCGGCATTGAAGGCGGCATCGAAAACACCAACTACTTCGCCACGACCGAGCAAGGTGAGTACGTGCTCACCCTGTTCGAGCGCCTGACTCAAGAACAACTGCCGTTTTACCTGTACCTGATGAAACACTTGGCCAGCCAAGGCATCCCGGTGCCCAACCCGGCGGCCAACCGCGATGGCGACATCTTGCACACCGTGAGTGGCAAACCGGCCGCCGTGGTGAACAAACTCGCTGGCAAAAGCCAATTGCAACCCCAAGCCGCGCATTGTGCTGGCGTGGGCGACATGCTGGCCCGCATGCACCTGGCCGGAGCCGACTACAACCGCAGCCAGCCCAATTTACGCGGCCTCAATTGGTGGAACGACACCGTGCCCTTGGTGCTGCCCTATTTGGATGGCGATCAAGCCGCGTTGCTGCGCAGCGAACTGGCGTTCCAAAACCACATCGCGGTCGGTGCCGCGTATGCCGCTTTGCCGCGTGGGCCGGTTCATGCCGACCTGTTCCGGGACAACGTGATGTTCGACGGTGAGCAACTCACCGGCTTTTTTGACTTCTATTTCGCTGGTGTGGACACCTGGCTGTTTGATTTGGCCGTCTGCCTGAACGACTGGTGCATCGATTTGCCCACTGGCGTGCATGACAGCGGCCGCACCCAAGCCATGCTGAGCGCCTACAACCAAGTTCGCCCACTGACTGCCTGCGAGCGTGACCTGCTGCCTGCCCTTTTGCGGGCAGGGGCTTTGCGTTTTTGGATTTCACGCCTGTGGGACTACCATCTGCCCCGTGAGGCGTCCATGCTCAAACCCCACGACCCAACTCACTTTGAACGCGTATTGCGCGGCCGGGTCCGGCACCCGCTCTGTGCCTCTGCCCTGATCTGACACCATGAACCTGCAAATCGTTCCCACCCGCGCTGGCCTCAAATGGGCTCGCCAAGGCATTCGCACCTTTTGGCGGCAGCCTTTGGCCATGTCTGGCCTGTTCTTTTTGTTCATGGCCACCGTGTCGGTGGTGTCCATGGTGCCTTTCATTGGGGGGGCCTTGGCCTTGGTGGTTTTACCGGCCCTCACACTGGGCATGATGGCGGCGACCCAGGTGGCCTCCGACGGCAAGTTCCCAATGCCCAGCGTGCTGTTTGTGGCCTTCAAATCGGGACCACACCGCCAAACCATGTTCATTCTGGGCGGTTTGTATGCCGTGATTTTTTTGGTGGTGATGGGTTTATCCACACTGGCCGATGGTGGCACCTTTGCCAAGGTTTACTTTGGCGGTGCCCCCATGACGCCTGAAGTGGTCAGTACCGACGCGTTTCAGACCGCCTTGTGGGTGTCCATGTTGTTTTATTTACCGCTGTCCATGATGTTCTGGCATGCACCGGCCTTGGTGCATTGGTACGGCATGCCTGCCGTCAAAAGCCTGTTTTTCAGCTTTGTGGCGTGTTGGCGCAACCTCAAAGCCTTCACCGTTTATGTGTTCGCCTGGGGTGTGGTTTTCATGACGGCCGGGGTTTTGGCCATGCTCATCGCCACCTTGCTGGGCAATCCGGGCCTGATGATGGCCACCTTCATGCCTATGGCACTGATGGTGGCGGCCATGTTCTTCACGTCCATGCTGTTTTCGGTACGCGATTGTTTCGCAACCGATGTCTTCGACGAACCACCCACCAACGCAGGGCAGCCCGACTGATGCGTTCAGTGGTGGTGGCCATGCGCACCATGCGCGTGGCGGTGCGTGATCTCTTCGGCTGAAGCAGCCCGCACTTCCTGCACCGTCAAGCTGAGTGTCAGGTGCTGACCGGCCCAAGGGTGGTTGGCATCCAAAATCACCTTGTCGCCCTTGATCTTGACCACGTTGAACACCTGCTCATGGCCCTCGGCCGAGCGGCCCCGCAGTTGGCCCCCCACTTTCACACCCGGCGGAAACTCGCTTTTGGGAATGGTTTGCACCAGGCTCTCGTCGCGCTCGCCAAAGGCGTCGGCCGGGGCCAGCTTCAAGGTGGTGGTGAAACCCACTTCCTGGCCTTCGAGTGCGGCTTCGATTTTGGGGAAGGTGTTGTCATAACCGCCGTGCAGGTAGGACGTGGGCTCTTTCGTCTTGTCGAGCAACTGGCCTTGGGCGTTCACCACTTTGTGGTGCATGGTGACAACGGTGTCTTGGCTGATTTTCATGGGAAGCTTTCAAACAGTGAACAGGGTTAAACCAGGGTGAGTTTGGCCACGCTCAGCGCCAGCCATTTCAAGCCGTGGCGAGGGAAGTTGACTTGGGCACGGGCATCGCCCCCCACACCTTCGACCGCCAACACCTTGCCTTCACCAAACTTGGTGTGGAACACATTTTTGCCGGCCGCGATGCCGTGTTCGGGCACGGCTTTCTGAACGGGCACGGGCGGGCTTTTGTAGGTCTCGGTGCTCAGGCTGCTTTGTCCCCAGGCCGGGCGGGTGTGGCGGTTGAAGGCTGGCGTTTGTGGCCAGCCGCCTGCGCTCCCACCTGCCCCACCCGCCTGTCCGCCAGCGCTGCCCAAATTGGAGAAACCGCCGTTCTTGGGCGTCACCCACTTCAGGCAGTTTTCAGGCAACTCGTCGAGAAAGCGGCTTTTCAGGTTGTAGCGGGTTTGGCCATGCAGCATGCGGGTTTGCGAATGGCTCAGATACAGGCGTTTGCGGGCACGGGTGATGGCCACATACATCAGTCGGCGCTCTTCTTCGAGACCGTCAAAGTCGTTCATGGCGTTTTCGTGCGGAAACAGGCCTTCTTCCAAGCCCGTGATGAAGACAGCCTCAAATTCAAGTCCTTTGCTGGCGTGCACCGTCATGAGTTGCACCGCGTCTTCTCCGGCTTGGGCTTGGTTGTCACCTGCCTCCAATGAGGCGTGACTCAAAAAGGCGGCCAAGGGGCTCATGATGACACCGTCTTCGCTGAATTCGTCGAGGGTGCCCAAGCTTGTATCGGTTGAACCGCTGACCCCTTGGCTGGCCGGGCTTTGGGTCAAGCCTTGCGGCAACGCCACAGCGCTTCGGCCAAAGCCTTCTTGCGTGACAAAACTTTCGGCGGCGTTGACCAGTTCTTGCAAGTTCTCCACACGGTCCGCGCCTTCTTTTTCAGCGCGGTAGTGGTTGACCAAACCGGTTTTGTCGAGCACCAGATCAATGATCTCGCGCAGCGTCAAGCCTTCGGTCTGCTCACGCAGCACATCGACCATGGCCACAAACGCGGCCAAATTGGCCCCGGCCTTGCCGGTGGTGGCACTCACGGCATCGTGCAAGGAACAGCCTGCAGCGCGTGCCGCGTCTTGCAACTGCTCGATGCTGCGGGCCCCAATGCCGCGGGGTGGAAAGTTGACCACCCGCAAAAAGCTGGTGTCGTCGTTCGGGTTCTCCATCAGGCGCAGATAGGCCAACGCATGCTTGACCTCGGCGCGTTCAAAAAAGCGCAAACCGCCGTACACCCGGTACGGAAATCCGGCATTGAACAGCGCGGTTTCCAGCACCCGGCTTTGCGCGTTGCTGCGGTAAAGCAGCGCCACTTCCTTGCGCGAAAAACCATCTTGTTTGACCAACTGCCCCAACTCCTCCACCAACCACTGCGCCTCGGCAAAGTCAGAGGGCGATTCGACCACCCGCACCGGCTCGCCCGCACCTTGGTCTGTGCGCAGGGTTTTGCCCAAACGGGTTCTGTTGTGGCTGATCAGGTGGTTGGCCGAATCGAGGATGTTGCTGAAACTGCGGTAGTTTTGCTCCAGCTTGATCTGGTGGCGCACCTGAAACTCGCGCACAAAATCGGCCATATTGCCCACACGGGCCCCCCGGAAGGCATAAATGCTCTGGTCGTCATCGCCCACAGCCAATACCGCACAGGTGCCACCCTCACCCGGTAAGCCTGCCAATTGCTTGAGCCAGGCATATTGCAATTTGTTGGTGTCCTGGAATTCGTCCACCAAGATGTGGCGAAAGCGGCGGCGGTAATGCTCGCGCAAATGTGCGTTGTCGCGCAGCAACTCATAAGAACGCAGCATCAACTCACCAAAATCCACCACGCCTTCGCGCAGGCATTGCTCTTCATAAAGCTGGTACAGCTCCACCTTGCGGCGGGTTTCGTCGTCGCGCACCGGCACATCGCCCGGCCGCTGTCCGTCTTCCCTGCAGCCCGAAATGAAATACTGCACCTGCTTGGGCGGAAAGCGGTCCTCGTCCACATTGAACTGCTTGCACAGCCGCTTGACAGCCGAAAGTTGGTCTTGCGTGTCCAGAATCTGAAAAGTCTGCGGCAAACCGGCCAGTTGGTAATGCGCTCGCAAAAACCGGTTGCACAGGCCGTGAAAAGTGCCGATCCACATGGCGTTCACGTTCACCGGCAGCATGGACTGCAGGCGCAACTTCATCTCCTTGGCCGCCTTGTTGGTGAAGGTCACCGCCAAAATGCCGCTGGGTGATACCTGCGAGGTTTGTAAGAGCCAGGCGATTCGGGTGGTCAACACCCGGGTTTTGCCAGAACCCGCCCCGGCCAAAATCAAAGCGTGCTCAGCAGGCAAGGCCACCGCCCGGTGCTGCTGATCGTTGAGCTGGGCCAGCAAAAGGGAAGATGTGTTCGGCGAAGTGTCTGAAAGCATAAGGTGAGATTGTAGGAAGTTCGCTCTTCGGATGGCCCCGGAACTGGGTCAGGTGTGACGGGGCAGCATCCAGGCCGGTTTTCGTCGACTTCGGGACAGCTGAAAAACACGCACCGTGACACGATGCTGTTGGTTTTTCACACTCTGACAGAACGATCCCCATGAGCCCTGACAGTTGCCACCGGACACAACGCCACAAGCCTGGGCGAAGCAGGATCACGGGGTTCGAAAGGTCTGAAAAGTGAGCTCTTTTTATGGCTGGCGCATGGTGGGCGCCGCTTGCGGCATCCAGTTTTTGTTGGCCGCTTTTCTCACGCAAACTCTGGGTCTGTACATCGCCGTGTTGTCAGACGAGATGGGCTGGAGCAAAACCACCTTGTCAGGCGCTGCGGCGCTGCAATCGGTCGAAGCGGCCATCATCGGTCCCGTGTTGGGCTGGGTCATGGACCGGGTGGGCCCACAAAAAATGATCCGATGGGGCATGGTGTTGTTTGCAGCCGGCTTGTTGCTGTTGAGCCAAGTGGACAGCGTTGGCAGCTTTTATGCCAGTGCCATCCTGATGGCCATCGGTGCCAGCTTGGGGGGCTACTTTCCCCTGTCGGTCGCGCTGGTTCAATGGTTTGAGAAGTTCCGCGCGCGCGCCTTGTCCATCATGAGCCTGGGTCTGGCCATGGGTGGACTGGTGGTGCCGCTGATGGCTGGGTCCATCCAAGCCTGGGGTTGGCGGGCCACGGCCGCAGGCTCGGGTGTGCTGGTTTTACTGGCCGGCTTGCCGATGGCCAACATCATCCGCCGCCGCCCCGAGGACCATGGTGAACACGTCGATGGCATTGACCCGGCCAAAGCGGCGGCTGCCGATCTGGTCCAAGGCCGTCCAGCGCCCCCTGTCCAAATTGAATTCACCGTGGCACAAGCACTGCGCACACGGGCTTTTTGGATGCTGGCCATCGGCCACGGTCTGGCCTTGCTGGTGGTCTCTGCTGTGAACGTGCATGCCATCACCCACATGAAAGAAGGCCTGGGCTATTCGTTCACCACCGCCAGTTGGGTGATTCTGATCATGACCTTTGGCCAGCTGGCCGGGGTGCTGATGGGGGCCAGCATGGGCGACTGGTTCGACAAAAAAAAGGTGGCCGCCTTGTGCATGCTGGCCCACGGTATCGGCATGCTGTGCCTGACCTTTGCCAACCACATGGCCATGTTGGTGGCATTTGGGGTGTTTCACGGCATCGCCTGGGGCCTGCGTGGCCCCTTCATGCAGGCCATCCGGGCCGATTATTTTGGGCGCAACGCGATCGGCCTGATCCTGGGCCTCTCCGCTGCCATCATCGCGCTGGGGCAAATTGCCGGACCCATGATCGCCGGGATTTTGGCCGACCTGACCGGCGATTACCAACTGGGCTTCAGCCTGCTGGCCTTGCTGGCCGCCCTGGGTTCGCTGGCCTTCATGTTGGCCACCAAACCGATATTGCCCCAAGCCGCGGAGACACCGGCTTGAAATCGAATCACGCTCGCCTGTTTGTGAGCTGATGGAACACGGGTAGAATCAGCCACCGGGCCCAAGATTCTTGCGCCCGGTTTTTTTTGGCCCTGAACCTGCAACGGGTTCGCCCCAAGGCGTCAAAAAACCGGCCAGGCCAAGCGCTCATTCGTTCCTTTCAACGATTCCTTTTTGGAGCTTGGTTTTCTCATGGAAATTTTTGACTACGACAACATCCTGCTTTTGCCACGCAAGTGCCGCGTGGAAAGCCGCTCCGAGTGTGACACCAGTGTCGCCTTGGGCAGTCGCACTTTCCGCCTGCCGGTCGTGCCTGCCAACATGAAGACGGTGGTGGACGAAAGCATCTGCCTGTGGATGGCGCAAAACAACTACTTTTACGTGATGCACCGCTTTGACCTGGACAACGTCCAGTTCGTGCGCGACATGTACACCAGGGGGGTTTACGCCTCCATCTCGCTGGGCGTCAAGGCCCCTGACCGTGCGACCGTCGACGAGTTGGCCGCGGCGAATCTGGTGCCTGAATTCATCACGATCGATATCGCCCACGGCCATGCCGACAGCGTGCGCGACATGATTGGTTACATCAAGGCCAAACTGCCCAACAGCTTCGTGATCGCGGGCAATGTGGCCACGCCCGAGGCCGTGATCGACCTGGAAAACTGGGGCGCTGACGCCACCAAAGTGGGCGTGGGCCCCGGCAAGGTGTGCATCACCAAGCTCAAGACCGGTTTTGGCACCGGCGGCTGGCAGTTGTCTGCGCTGAAATGGTGTGCACGCGTGGCCACCAAACCCATCATTGCCGATGGCGGTATCCGCAGCCACGGCGACATCGCCAAGAGCATCCGTTTTGGCGCGAGCATGGTCATGATCGGCTCGCTGTTTGCGGGCCACGAAGAGTCGCCCGGCAAAACAGTGGAGGTCGATGGCGAGCTGTTTAAGGAATACTACGGCTCGGCATCCGACTTCAACAAGGGCGAATACAAACACGTCGAAGGCAAGCGCATTCTGGAGCCGATCAAGGGCAAGCTGGCCAACACGCTGATCGAGATGGAGCAGGACGTGCAAAGCTCGATCAGCTATTCGGGCGGCACCAAGCTGATGGACATCCGCAAAGTGAACTATGTGACCCTGGGCGGCGACAACGCAGGTGAACACCTGCTGATGTGACCCTGTCTGGGTTGCAGAAAGAGGACACTGCAGACGCCCTTTGGGGGTCTCAGCCCCATGGTCTCAGCGCAATGCCCCATAGGCCAGCATCAGGCCGCTGACCACCAACAAGGCGCAAATGATCTGCCTTAGCCTGGCCACGGGAACACGGTGGGCCAGGCGGTGCCCCAGCCAAACGCCGGCCAAGGCCACGCCCATCAAGACCATCCAGCGCTGCCACAGCACCTCACTGGCCAATCGCCCATCCCAGGCCATGCCAACCAACACGGTGCTGGCGGCGACCGAAATCACCATGGGCGTGCTGGCCCGCATTTGCTGAACATCGGCCAAACGGCGGCTGAGCCAAGCCACCACGAGCGGGCCTGCGGTGCCAAACAGCATTTCGACCAAGCCAATGGCGGTCCCCACCGGCCAGGCCCAGTAGGGTGCAGGCGGTGCCCATTTGGCCAAAGACTTGGGGCGCAAGGCATTGAATCCCACGCTCGCCACATACAAACCGAGCAACAACAAGGGCCAGCTGGCCTGCAAATAGCGCATCAACCACAAGCCCAACAAGGTACCCACCACCATGGCGGGCAGCAGGCGTCGCAACTCGCGCCACTGCACCTGACGCCAGTTCAGACCGCTGTGAAAGGCCGAAGCGGGCACATCCATGAGCAGCGTCAGCGCGACCACCTCGGGCAAGGGCCATTGCCAGGCCAGAAGCGGCACGATGACCAGCGCGGAGCCAAAGCCGGTCAACCCCAGCACGGTGTAACCCAGCAAAACCACCCCCATGGGGCCCAGCCACTCTTGCATCCTAATTCCTTTGAGACCGTCAATCGATCAAATGCTTTTGGACAAAGTCGCGAAACACCGACATGACGGGCAACTCGGTTCTGCCCGCCAGTGTGATGAGGGCCAGCCGCGCTTGGCCTTGCCAGGGTGTGCTCATGCCCAACTCCACCAAACGACCTTGGACCAAGCCCTCCCGCGCGGCCCCCACGATGCCCAGGTAAATCGCATCGGTTTGTCTCACCACATCGAGCAAACTGGCGATGTCCTCGCACTGCAAAGTGGTCATTTGTGCCGGGTTCGCCTGCGGTCCATAGTGGTCCACCAACAAACGGGCCACCTCTTGTGACAGTTGGATGGAGGCGATGGGGAAAGACAGCACCGCTTCAAAGGGCACACCTCCAGGGTGAAGGCTGAGCAAAGGGTGCCCTTGGCGGCACACAAAGCCTGCACGCATCTCCACCACATGCGTGATTTTCAAGTCCGGCGCGGCCTCTACCCGCCGCATGTCCACCACCAGAGCATCAAGTTGCCTTTCGCGCAACTGGGTCAATTGCAGCTCGGTGGACCCGCGTGAGACCGTCACCTGCACCGTGGGATGGTGTCTGGCCATGTAGACCAGCCAAGGCGTCATCAGCATCGCGCCGGGGCCAGAGCCCAAGCCCACCCGCAATGTGCCCAAACCCCCTTGCTGGAGCAAGGCGGCCCCTTGTTGGAGTTCATGGGCCTCATGCACGATGCGCCGCGCCCGCTCCATCACCGCGCGGCCCAAGGGTGTGAGTTCGTTTTTTTTGCCGACCCGGTCCACCAGCATTCCGCCCAAGTCGTCCTCCAGCGCCTGGATGCTTCGACTCAGGGCCGACTGGGTGATGTGCAGCTTCTCTGCCGCACGGCTGAAGGAGCCGGTTTCGGCCAGTGCCAGCCAATGCTCAAGGTGCCGGAGGTTCATGCATTCATTTTACGAATGAATATCAGGAAAATAAGTCATTGGACACATTGATTTAGCGTTTTTACGATGTCCTCATGGTCAGTTGAACCATGCAGAACCTTGAAACGAACGGTGACATCATGAACATCAAACACCTTCTCGCCAGCCTGGTCGTGGTCACCAACGCCTTTGGCCCTGCCCTAGCGCAAACCTATCCCGCGAAAACGATCAACCTGATCGTGCCCTACCCAGCTGGCGGTCCCTCTGACTTTTTCGCTCGCAAGGTGCAGCCCGAAGCGGCCGCCAAACTGGGGCAAACGATGGTCATTGAAAACATCGGTGGGGCTGGCGGCGCGATCGGCATGGCCAAACTCGTCAACGCACCTGCCGACGGCTACACCCTGAGCTTGGGCAGCCCCATGGAACTGGTGCTGGCGCCCATGGCCATCCAGGGCGTCAAGTACAAATCCGAAGATTTCAAACTGGTCGCGCAATTTGCCACCACCAACACGATCCTGGCCGTGCGCAACTCGCTCAACGTCAAGACGGTCGATGAACTGCTGGCTCTGGCACGCAAAAACAACGACAAACCGCTGAGCTACGGCAGCGTGGGCCCTGGTTCGCTGTACCACCTGATTGGCGAAAAGTTCTCTCAAATCACCAAAGTGGAGATGCTGCACGTGCCCTACAAGGGCATTGCTCCCCTGCTGTCTGACTTGATGGGGGGCCAAATCGACATGGCTTTCTTGCCCATGGCCGGCTCGATCCCACAAACCCTCATCGACGGCAAGGTTCAGGGCTTGGCCGTGACCTCGAAAACCCCACATGCGCTGTTCAAACAGTTCCCGGCCATGGCAGCCATGAAAGGGCTGGAAGCCATGGAATTCGATATCTGGGCTGGGGTCCAAGTCCACAAGAACACGCCGGACACCGTGGTGAACACCTTGAACAAGGCTTTTTATGCTTCGGCCGACGCCCCAGAAACCCGCAAGGCGCTGGAAGCCAGTGGCAATGTGGTCTTGCCCTCGCGCAACCCTGCCGAACTGGCCCGGATCTACACTGGGGAAATCGAGCGCTACCGCGCGATTGCCAAATCGATTAACCTGCAGGCTTAATGACTCACTTTGAAACGAGGTCCTGCCATGAACGCCCCCAGCGAAGCTTTTTTGCACGAGAAACTGCATGCCCTGCAAGCCCATGCAGATGAATTCATCGCGGTTCGCCGTGACATCCACAAGCACCCGGAGATGGGCTACAAGGAGTACCGCACCAGTGACCTGGTGGCCGAGCAACTGAGCGCCTGGGGTTACCAAGTCACGCGCGGTTTGGGCGGCACCGGTTTGGTCGGTCAGCTCAAAAGAGGCTCGGGCCCCAAAAGCATCGGCATCCGCGCCGACATGGACGCCTTGCCGATTGACGAGGCCACCGGCCTGCCTTATGCCAGCTGCAATGTGGGCATCATGCACGCCTGCGGCCACGATGGGCACACCGCCATGCTGCTGGCGGCGGCCAAGCACATCGCGCAAAAAGGCGCGTTCTCGGGCACCGTGAACCTGATTTTTCAGCCCGCCGAAGAAGGCTTGGGCGGGGCCAAGAAAATGATGGAAGACGGCCTGTTCAAGCAGTTTCCGTGCGACGCCATCTTTGCCATGCACAACATGCCCACCCACCCGCAAGGCCACTTGGTCTTGCGCGATGGCTCGGCCATGGCCTCGTCCGACAACGTGACCATCACCTTGCATGGCAAGGGCGGGCACGGTGCCATGCCGCATGTGTCTGTGGACCCAGTGGTAGCAGGCTCGGCCATCGTCATTGGCCTGCAAAGCATCGTGGCCCGCAACGTTGACCCACAACAAATGGCCATCATCACGGTGGGCGCGTTCAATGCGGGCGTGGCCAACAATGTGATTCCACAGACCGCCACGCTCAAACTCAGCGTGCGATCACTGGACCGCGATGTGCGCATCCTGCTTGAAAAACGCATCACCGAACTGGTCCATGCGCAAGCCCAAAGCTATGGCGTCACAGCCGACATCGACTACCAACGCGGCTACCCGGTGCTGGTCAATCACCTGGCCGAAACCGATTTCGCCCGCGATGTGGCTGAGGAGTTGGTGGGTGCCGACAAAGTGATGCGCCAAGGCCGCGCTCTGAACGGCAGCGAAGACTTCGCCTTCATGCTCGAAGAGGTACCAGGCAGCTATTTGCTGATCGGCAACGGCGATGGTTCGGGCGACGGTCACGGGGCATGCATGGTGCACAACCCGGGCTACGACTTCAACGACAAGAATGTGGCTGTGGGCTCGGCCTATTGGTCGCTTCTGGTGGAAAGGTTCTTGCCCGCTTGATCCCTCAGCAGCGGTCCATCAACGCCACAAAAAGGGCAAGCCCAATGGCTTGCCCTTTTTGATTCGATGCCCCAGGCTCAGACAGGCTTTTGGTCAATCAAGGTCTGCGCCAAGATGTTCAGGCGTGTGCCCACTCGCGTGAGGTCCGTCACCACGCTGAAGTGGTTCAGGCCAGGCAACTCTTCACAAACAGGAACGGTCTTGGGGCCCCACGCTTGATGAATCAAGCGGTTGTGTCGCAAAAATTCCGGGCTCTCATCACCCCCCACCAAGGTGAACAAAACACCCTTTCGCGGCCGCTGCCATTTGGCCGGACTGGCCATGCGCACATGGGCCGGGGTCAGGCGCAAATCGCCCCGGACAAAAGGCGTTTTACGCACAGGTGCCAGATCAAACAGCCCCGAGATGGACATGGCTTTGCGCACCAAGCCCGCAGGCAGATCGCGCCCCACAGCTTTCCAGTCACAGCCCAGCAGCATGGCCGCCAAGTGCCCTCCTGCAGAATGGCCGATCACCGTGATGTTCTGCCGGTCACCGCCATGCTCGGCGATGTGGCGCCAGACCCAGGCTGAGGCCTTGGCCATTTGCCGCGCGATATCCGGGACCGTCACAGGCTGGACCTCGGTGCCAGGGCACAAGGCGTAATTGACCACCACCACACAAGCGCCCATCTCGCGCAACGCCGGGGCCACAAAAGAATGGTCGGATTTGTCCAGGCTGCGCCAGTAGCCCCCGTGGATGAAGATGACCACGGGCGCATCCGCCCGAGCGGCAGGAAAGATGTCGAGGGTTTCACCCAAACCCTCGCCGTAAGGCAGGTCCAACACAGGCTTGAGGGTCTCACGCGCTAGCACGGAAGCATTCTTCCAGTGCGCAAAGTGGTCTGCAAAATCGGGCACCAGAGCCCGGTTGTTGTACATGCGGTCGTGCCATGCGGCGTCTTGGATGGGCATGTGCGTCTCCTGTTTAAATTTTCATCTCGAGGCGAAGCTGGATGTTTTGCCAATTGCGGTCGGTGGTGCGGGCCGTCTCTTGCTGGACGCCCGTATTGAACGTGGTGGCGGTTTCGTAATCTCGGGGCACAAGGTTGCTGATGGTCAGACGCAAGGCGGTCGCGGCCGAGAACCGCCATTGGCCATACACGTCCACCACGCGCTTGACGCCTTGGTAGGACCACTGCTCTTGGCTGCGTCGCGTGTCGTAGTCAGGGTTCCAGTTGACGTTGCCCCCCAGCGTCAGTGGCATGCCCCTCAAGCGGTAGTCACCCCCGAAGTTGGCAGTCATACTGGGCTGTTGGTCCAAACGGTTATCAGGTCCAGGCACCTCTTTCACCTTGGACCGGAAGAAACTGACGTTGCTGCGGATGTCCACTGGCCAAGCCGAGGACCAAGCTTGGTTCAAACGGAATTTGGCTTCCAGCTCCACACCTTGGGTGATGGCATCACCCACGTTTTGGGGACTGGACAACCAGCGCTGCTGGTTGGACCAGGACACCGTCTGCAACTGGGTCTGGTAACGGATCAGGTCTTGAATATTGCGACGGAACACATTGGCGCTGAGCACACCTCCGCCTTGCAGATAGCGCTCAAATCCCAATTCAATGCCGGTGGCCAACTCGGGCCGCAGGTCGGGGTTGCCCACACGGTCGGGCTGGGTGGGCACGTTGCTGGGAAAGACATCCGGATGGTAATCGCGCGAGTAACGCAACGGCGCCACCATGTTGTACAGCGTCGGGGTCTTGTAACTGCGCGTCAGACTCATGCGCACTTGGTCGCGCTTGGCAGGATCAGGCTTCCACATCGCATGAAGCAATGGGGTCCACACCTGGCTTTGGTTGCTTTTAGCGGTGTCACTCACCTGCCCCTCAGTCAGGATGCTCTCGTACCGAACACCCGCATAGGCAGACCAATTCGGGTTGATCTTGAATTCGTCTTGGGTGTAAGCCGCCCATCGGGCTGTGCGAGCCTTCAAGTTGCCACTCTCGTCACCCGCACCCGCACTCGCTTCCTCGACACGCCGCACCCCTTCGTGCTCCAGCCCGGTCACCCACTGGTGACCACTGTCCAGAACACGGGTCCACTTGGCATTCAGACTGGCACTGCGGTCGGTGAAGCGTTGCTCATCCAATGCGTTGGACAAGAGTCCCGTGCTGGCAACAGCGGTCTGGGTGATCTGCTGGTCGTACTTGGCCTGACCCAGTCCAAAGCGGACCTCCAATCGGTCATCGGCCGACAAACGCTGGCCCCATTGACCATTCAGGCGTGCGGCGGCGTATCGGCTCTCGTTGTCGGTCAAAGCGGTGTCGGTTATGGCTGCTGAGGAAAGCCGTCGTGCATCGATACGGCCTTGGGCGGCGTACTCGGAGTAAATCAAAAAAGGCGTCAAGGTCAGAGTTTTGCCCTGCTCGCCTTTCCATTGCAAGCGGGCGTTGGCGTGTACACCTTGCCGACGGCCCGCAAACTCGGCCATGCGGACTTGGTCATCGCGGTAATCCGAATCGATCTCGATCAAGCTTTGGTCGGCACGCTGGTTGTCCATGGCCGACAGCGTGAACGTGCCGCTCACGGGTGCCGTGCTCAGGTTGTGCACCCAGTTCAGCATATTCGAGTCTTGACCGTACTCTTGGCTGCGGGTGATTTTCAAATCGTCCGGGGTGGCTTTGCGGCCTTCGCGCAGCACGATGTTGATGGTGCCCGCGATCGCCCGGGCGCCGGTTTCGGCAGTGGGTGCGCGCAAAATTTCAATGCGTTCCACCTGCTCGGGCGTCAGCGAGTCGACGGAAAAACCCGGCGGCATGCGCTCCCCGTCCAGCAAAATTTGGGTATAGCCCCCACCCAAACCTCGCATGCGGATGGCTCCGCCTCGGCCAGGCGCGCCTTGTACCGTCACGCCCGGTAAACGCTTGAGCACATCGCCCAGTGTGGCATCGCCTTGTTTTTCGATCTCCTCACGGCCGATCACAATTTTGGAGGCCGTGGACTCTTGCCGCGCTTCGGTGTCATTGTTACGGGTGCTGCGGATGTCGATTTGTCCGAGATCGGTTGTCGACGGTGTTTGTGCCATGGCAAAGCCAGAGGTGCACAGCAAAAAGGCCGCAGAGGAGACAAAGCCAAGCGACAAAGCCGGTTCTTGGCCCATCAAAGACTGTTGGGAAAAAGAATGTGGGAGATGAGGAAAAGTATCGCGCATGGGGCGATTTTGACATCCTCACATGACATGCGTTTGAAGCCCCGCCAAAGACCGGGACCTGTGCCCCATCAAGCCCACCAGCATTCGTCCGGTGGGCAAACACCCCTGCATGCGATCACTCGCCGGACTTGAACAAGGCCGCTACCTTGCGTTTGGGTTTGATGTTGGCCGAAATCGACGATCGAACCGTTTTGGGACCGCTGGGCTCCCAGCTGGGGGGCGCGTCGGTGGCCGCTGCCTCGTAAGGCTTTTGGAAGAAGGGATCGCGATTGATAGGCGCAGGGCGAAAGCCGCCGCGTCGCTCGTGAGGCACATCTAGCGCATCACGGGGGTCGTGCTCACGGCGACGGCCCTCAAAAGCGCGAGCACGCGGGCGGTCTTCGGCCCGATCACCCCACTTCTCAGGAGGCGGGCCTGCAGGCCGAGTGTCCAGCTGCAAGGTTTCCACTTCCAGCTTTTTCTTGATCAGCTTTTCGATATCGCCCACCAAACGCGTGTCCGAAGGGCTGACCAAGGTCACGGCCAGACCGGAAGCGCCGGCACGTCCCGTGCGGCCAATCCGGTGCACATAATCTTCGGCGTTGAAAGGCACGTCAAAGTTGAACACCGCCGGCACGTCCTTGATGTCCAAGCCGCGCGCAGCCACATCGGTGCAGACCAGCAAATCGACTTCGCCTTGTTTGAAGGCTTCAAGCGCTTTCAAGCGTTCGTCCTGGCTCTTGTCGCCGTGCAAGGCCGCCGTGCGCAAACCCTCGCGTTCGAGTGAGCGGGCCAGACGGCCGCAGCCGAGTTTGCTGTTCACAAAGATGAACGCCTGCTTGATGCCCCGATCGTCCAGCACCTTGCGGATCACGCGACGCTTGTCGTCGTCTTGTGCGGCGTAAAACCGCTGCTCCACGGTCGAAGCCGTTTCGTTCGGACGCGCCACCTCGATGGTGATGGGGTTTTGCAAATAACTGCCTGCCAAGCGCTTGATCTCGGGCGAGAACGTCGCCGAAAACAACAGCGTGGTGCGTTGTTTGGGCAAAAAGCTCAGGATGCGCTGCAAATCGGGCAAAAAGCCGATGTCCAGCATGCGGTCGGCTTCGTCGAGCACCACGTACTCGACCTGGTTCAAGACCGCGTTTTTGGCTTCGATGTGGTCCAGCAAACGGCCAGGTGTGGCCACCAGCACCTCGACACCTTTTTTCAGCTCCAAAGTCTGGGGCTTCATGTCCATGCCACCAAATACCACGGCGCTGCGCAGTTGGGTGTACTTGGCGTACATCTTGATTTGTTGGGCAACTTGGTCGGCCAACTCACGCGTGGGCAGCAGCACCAAGGCACGCACCGGATGGCGTGCGGGTGAAGTGGAAGGGTTTTCGTGTTTGAGCAGGCGCTGCAGCAAGGGCAGCGAAAACGCCGCCGTTTTCCCTGTGCCGGTCTGGGCTGCGCCCATCACGTCCTGGCCCGTCAACACCACCGGAATGGCTTGGGCCTGAATAGGGGTCATAGATTCGTAGCCCATTTCGGCCACGGCTCGTGCCAGCGTGGGCGCCAGCGATAAATTGGAAAAAGAGTCGGTCATTAACCCGCTATTGTCGCATTTTGGGGTGACAGGCCAAAAACCGGGTTTGGGACCTCAGGTTTTGGGCAATGTCACACCCACTTGGCCTTGGTACTTGCCGCCCCGGTCCTTGTAGCTGGTTTCACAGACTTCATCGCTCTCGAGGAACAGCACCTGGGCGCAGCCCTCACCGGCGTAAATTTTGGCGGGCAAGGGGGTGGTGTTGCTGAACTCCAGCGTCACGTAGCCTTCCCACTCAGGCTCAAAAGGCGTGACGTTGACGATGATGCCGCAACGGGCGTAGGTGCTTTTGCCCAGGCAAATGGTCAGCACATTGCGCGGAATGCGGAAATACTCCACGGTGCGGGCCAGTGCGAAACTGTTGGGCGGGATGATGCAGACATCGCCTTCGATGTCCACAAAACTGCGCTCGTCGAAGTTTTTCGGGTCAACCACCGTGCTGTAGATGTTGGTGAACACCTTGAACTCGGGCGCACAGCGGATGTCGTAGCCATAACTGCTGGTGCCGTAGCTCACGATCTTTTGGCCAGCGGCGTTTTGCCGGACTTGGCCAGGCTCGAACGGCTCGATCATGCCGTGCTGCTCAGCCATGCGGCGGATCCATTTGTCGCTCTTGATGCTCATGCTGTGCCTTTGTGTCAATCGCGCTATTTTAGGGTCTTGCCCGGACACTTTGGCCCAAGCGGACATCTCAACGGCTGATGCGGCCGACCACGCCCTGCACCAGGTAGTTCATGCCCAAAATCTGGGCATCGCTCAAGGCTTGGCCAGCAGGCGCAACCCCTTTGCCCTCGTTGTCGGTGATGGGCCCGACAAATGGCAAGAGCTTGCCCGTGCCTATGGCTTTTTGCTGGGTCAAGATCTCGTCCTGAACCGCTTTGGGCACTTTGGGGCCAAAGTCGCCCACGCGGATCATGCCGTCCTTGACGCCACCCCAGACCGTTCCCGATGTCCAACTCCCATTCATGGCGGCCTTCACGCGGGCCGAGTAGTAGTTACCCCACTGGTGCGTGACCGCGATGATCTGTGCATCCGGTCCGATTTTGCGCATGTCGGAGTGGTAGGCCACGGCCATCTTGCCGCGTTCTTGCGCGGCGGCCATCACCGCTGTGGAGCCGGTGTGAAAGGCGATCACGTCCACGTCTTGGTTGAACAAGGCCATGGCCGCTTCACGCTCTTTGGGTGGGTCAAACCAGGCGTTCAGCCAGACCACCTTCACAGTGGCTTTCGGGTTGACCGAGCGCATGCCCAATGTGAAAGCGTTGATGCCTTGCAGTACCTCGGGAATCGGAAAGCCCGCCACATAACCGGCAACGTGGGTCTGTGTCATGCGTCCGGCCGCGATGCCGGCCAGATAGCGGCCTTCGTAATACCGGGCGTTTGAAGCCGCCACGTTGGCAGCCGTTTTGAAGCCCGTGACCGATTCAAACTTCACATTCGGGAAGTCTTTGGCCACCTTGAGTGTGGGCTCCATGTAGCCAAAGCTGGGGGTGAAAATGATCTGATGGCCCTGCTGCGCCAAATCACGGATCACGCGTTCGGCATCAGCACCCTCCGCCACATCGGCCACCCAGGTGGTTTTTACTTGATCACCCAAAGCCTTCTCAACGGCCTTGCGGCCATCATCATGCTGTTTGGTCCAACCCGCCTCGGTGATGGGCGAGACATAGACAAAACCGGCCTTGATCGGCTCGTTCGCTTTTTTTGAAGTCGGGGTTGAAATTGGCGCAGACGTTTGAGCCTGGGCGATCGGAAGAAAAAAGCAGGCGGCCACGAGCGTGGCTGCGAGGTTTTTATACATGGTAGTCCTCTACATGGCCCCGGAAATTGAACACAACAAAGCCCGCCGGGGCGGCGGGCTTAGGGAATAGATTTTATCAAGGGTGCCGCGGTTCTTAATCCTGCTCTGAAAAACTTTGAAAGCACCGTTTGAGCTCATGCATCCATCGGTGCTTGTCCGCCTCGGGGGCAAAGCTCGCCTCGATGCTGTTGGCCGCGAATTTGTAAGCTTGCTGCGCGCTCAAATGCAGCGCGGCAAAAGTCTGCAGGTAGTTCTCGTTGAGGTAGCCGCCAAAGTAGGCGGGGTCATCTGAGTTGATCGTCACGCACAGGCCTGCATCCAGCATCTGGCCCAGGTTGTGGTCGGCCAGATTCTTGAACACACACAGCTTGAGGTTGGACAGCGGGCAAACGGTCAGTGGCATGCGGCCATCGGCCAGGCGCTTCATCAGCGCAACGTCGTGGATGGCCTGCACACCGTGGTCGATGCGTTCCACCTGCAAGGTGTCAAGCGCACTCCAAATGTAAGCGGGCGGGCCTTCCTCCCCCGCGTGGGCCACCAAATGCAGCCCCAGCGCACGCGCTTGGGCAAACACCCGGGCAAACTTTTCGGGCGGATGCCCCACCTCGCTCGAGTCCAAGCCCACACCGATGAAGCGATCGCGCCAAGGCATGGCTTCTTCCAGCGTGGCCAGCGCTTCGTCCTCGGACAGGTGCCTCAAAAAACACAAAATCAAATCGGCACTGATGCCCAGCTTGGCCTGCGCATCGCGGCAGGCGCGATGCAGGCCTTCGATGACCGACGCCATGGCGACGCCCCGGGCCGTGTGGGTTTGCGGGTCAAAAAACAGCTCCGCCCGCACCACATGGTCGGCAGCGGCTTTTTCAAAATAGGCCCAGGCCATGTCGTAAAAATCCTGCTCGTGCAGCAGCACGCTGGCCCCGGCGTAATACAGATCCAGAAAGCTTTGCAGGTTGGTGAACGCGTAGGCGTTGCGCAAGGCCGCCACATCGGCATAAGGCAAGGTCACCCCATTGCGCTTGGCCAAAGCGAAGATCAGCTCGGGCTCCAGGGAGCCTTCGATGTGGATGTGCAACTCGGCCTTGGGCATGGCCTGGAGCAAATCAGGCAAGCGACTGGAAGGGACGGCGTGGACTTTGAACATGGTCAATCCTGTGTGATGCATCCCGAATTGGGGTGCCTGGGCGTTGCGAACGATGGAACATCGTACTGTGAAGGTAAACCCTGATTTTCCAATCATTCGGCCCTGCTTTGTCGCCAAGAGTACAGGTCTGATCCGGCTTTGTGCAAGGATAAGCCATCGCATTGTTATACCGCATTGGAGTGAACATGATTTCCATCACCAAAGCCCTGCTGGGGCTGATGGGCAGCCTGGCCCTAACCTTGTCTCAACCTGTCATGGCGCAAGCCTTCCCCAACAAGCCCATCCGGATCATCGTGCCCTTTCCCCCCGGGGGTGGCAATGATGTCATTGCACGCGTGGTTGCGCAAAAACTCAACGACCGACTGGGTCAGCAAGTCGTCGTGGACAACCGCGCAGGGGCCAACGGCATTGTGGGTCTGCAAGCGCTGATGCAAGCGGCGCCAGACGGTTACACCTTGGCCGTTGCAGCAGCAGGGCCCATGGCCGTGAACCCCAGCCTTTACGACAAACTGCCCTACGACCCGCTGAAGGATTTTTCACCCATCACCAACATGGTCAACTTTCCACTGTTGCTGGTCACGCACCCGTCCGTTCCAGCCAAAACAACGCTGGAGTTGATCAATCTGGCCAAATCCAAACCCAAACAGTTGTTTTTTGCATCCCCCGGAAGCGGCAATTCAGGCCACTTGGCGGGCGAGTTGTTCAACGCCATGGCCAACGTGCAAACAGTGCATGTGCCCTACAAAGGACAAGGCCCGGCCTTGACCGATTTGCTGGCAGGACAAGTCCAGATGCTTTACAGCAGCATCCCGTCCGTGATCAACCAGGTGAAGACTGGTCAGCTCAAAGCGATTGCAGTGGGCAGCGCCAAACGTGTGCCGTCTCTGGCCGACATCCCCACGATTTCAGAAAGCGGCTTGCCCGGCTATGAGGCCTATTCGTGGGTCGGTATCGTGGCCCCCGCCAAAACGCCCAAAGACATTGTGGCGCGGTTGAATCGTGAAATTGTGGACATTCTCAAACTGCCCGATGTGGCCGAAAAATTGAACCAGCAAGGCGCCTTGCCTGTGGGGGACACACCTGAGCAATTTGCCACCTACATCAAAGACGAGATGGTCAAATGGGGCGCCGTCGTGCGCTCGGCCAACATCAAAGCAGATTGAAAGAAAAACCAAGATGAAAGCTATTACGACCAAGAAGTCCGGCCCTCCAGCCCGATCCGAGGGCTACCAAGCAGGCTTGGCCATGCGCAAAAAGGTGCTGGGGGATGACTATGTCGAGCGCTCATTTGCCAACGCCGATGACCTGAACATGCCTTTTCAGGAACTGGCCACCGAGTTCGCTTGGGGCAAAGTGTGGACTCGACCTGGATTGACCCTGAAAGAGCGCAGTTTGGCCACTTTGTCCATGTGCATCGCCTTGAACCGACCTGCAGAAATCAAGATTCACCTGCGGGGTGCTGTGCGCAACGGCGTGTCGCGGGAAGAGTTGAGGGAACTGATTTTGCACTCCTTCCTGTACTGCGGCGGTCCCGCGGCTTTGGACGCCTACAAGGCTGTTCGCGATGAGTTGCCTCTGATCGAAGCAGCGGAAAAAGAGGCCCAGAAACTGGCTCGCCCGGCCAAGGTCAAAGTTGTCAAACGTCCTGTGAATACCCCCGTTAAAGCCAAAGCCAAATCATCAGCCAAAGCCAAGGTCAAGGCTTGAGCTGTTTCTTGCCACGGCCCTTGGCGGGCGCAATACCTGCCATGGCCGACAGGACCTCGGCAGTCGACGCCGTGTCTTCCATCGACAGCCCCAAGGCCATGGCGCTGGTGTAAATCGCTGCGCAAGTTGAAAACAGTGGCGTCGGACAATCCACCGACTTGGCCATGTCGCCAATCACCTGCATGTCCTTTTGCCAAACCTCGACCTTCATGGTCGCCGGGCTGTACTGGCGCGTCAGCATCATGGGCATGCGCAACCGCATGACACCGGTGCCCAACACGGGGCTGTTGCCAAAGAGGTCAAGAACGTCCTGGGGGTTGAGCCCCATTTTTCGCGCCAAAGTCACCGACTCTGCATAAGCCACGTTGTAAATGGCCACGAGATGGTTGGCGGCAAACTTCATTTTGGTGCCGTTGCCGTAAGGCCCCACAAAAGACACCTTGTCGGTGAAGACCTGCAACACGGGCAGGACCTTGCGGTAGGCCGTTTCCTTGCCGCTGACAAAAAACGTCCAGGCCCGCTCTTTGATGCGCACCGCCGTACCGCTGATGGGTGCGTCCAAGGTGGTGATGCCCAATCGGCTCAAGGCCTGGGCACATGCGTCTTTGTCCTCTATGGGCAAAGTACTGGTCTCGATGACGATGGGCTTGTGTTGCCATTGCCCCTTGGGCACTGCGGCGATCGATTCGGTGATTTGGGCCAACGCTTGCGAGGTGGACAAGGACACGATCACCACATCCGATCGACCGGCCACCTCCGCCGCACTCTTCAAACACAGGCCACCCGCACGCTGGAGGCGGGCCAGGGCCTTGGGCTCGATGTCCGAACCGCAAACCACATACCCTTGTTGCAGCAAAGCCTCGGCCATGGTGCCCCCCATGATGCCCAGCCCCACCAAGCCGACACGCGGCAAAACCGCCTTGCTTTTTCCACACGCGGCCATGGCTTTAACCGGCCACCAGGCCAGCGGCCTGAATGCCTGCGATGCAGATCAACTCGTCTTCGTCGCCAGTGCCACCACTGGCACCAGCAGCGCCCAGAATGAGGCCTTGCGCATCTTTGATGAGCACAGCCCCCGGTTGAGGCAAAAACTTGCCTTCGGCCGTCGCGGCCAAAGCCACGAAAAAGTTGGGATTGTCCTTGGCCCGTTCAGCCAATGCGCGGCTGGACGAGCCCATGCCCACAGCGCCCCAGGCTTTGCCCCGCGCAATGTCAAAGCGAAACATGCTGGCCCCGTCTTCACGCGCAAACGCGACCAATTGCCCGGAGGCATCCAAAACCACAATGCCCATGGGTTTGTAATGGGCCGCGCGAGCCGCCGCGATGGCACCTTGCAAAATAAGTGAGGCTTGGTTCAAGGACAGAGGGTTCACGTCAAATTTTCCGATAGAAATAAAAGATAGATTCAGACTATCAGAATCACATTCAAAGCCTGTCTTCTGCTTGACAAAGGCCCGAAGCAAACTGTCAGCGCGCCGCGCCTTCGGACACTGTGCGCCTTGTCAAACCAGCTTGTCCACGGCGCGTGAAAAACTGACCGTCTTTTGGCTGAAGGCCTCGTGCTGCTCCTCCACTTTGTCCAGCTCGTAAAGGTAATTGACCATCAGGCCGCCTGACTGTTGCAGCCCTTTTTTGGACAGGTCAGCGGCCCAATTGATCTGGTGCAGGGTCGCGCCATTGCTCAGGTGGAACTTGCCCACCGCATCGCCCCGGGCTTCGGGGGTCTTGTGCATCAGGTAAAGGGCGCACAGGCGCAAGATGGCGGTTTTTTCATCATCGGCACAGCGCTCGGGGTGCCAGCCGGTCTTCAGGCGATCGGCCCAGTTCATGCCACCCACCGACAGGGTTTTTTGGGCTTCATGCCATTTGCGGCGCTGCACCGCGCTGAGTTTATCTTCGGGCAAAGGCGCACCTGCGTCCAGCCATGCACTCCAACCGGGAATGGGTGACAAGGTGCAAAAGGTTTTCAGGAAGGGCATCTCCTCAATCAATTTTTGCGCCACACGCTTGATCAAAAAGTTGCCCAAGGACACGCCTTTGAGGCCGGGTTGGCAATTGCTGATGGAGTAAAAAATAGCGGCCTTGAAACTTTTGGGTTCGCCCACCGGGGTCTGTTTGTTGATCAGCCCCGCAATGTCTTTGGCGATGCCGGGCACCAAGGCCACCTCGACAAAAATCAAGGGTTCACCCGGCAGTTGTGGATGGAAGAATGCAAAACAGCGGCGGTCCGGTTGCAAGCGGCGGCGCAAGTCGTCCCAGCCATCGATGGCATGCACCGACTCGTGCTCAATGATTTTCTCAAGTAACTGGGCTGGCGAGTTCCAGGTGATTTGGTGCAACTCCAAAAAGCCGGGGTTGAACCATGAGCTGAGCAGGTGGTGCATGTCGGCATCTGTGGCCGCAAAAGCCGGGTGCTCTTTCAGATAGGTCAGCAAGGTCTGACGCATCTTCAAAATGATCGAGGTGCCCGCAGGCGCTCGGTTCACGCGCCGCAGCAGCTCTTGACGGGGTGGCTCGACGGTCTGGCACAAATGAATCAGGCTGGCCTCGTTGCGTTCAGCGTTGTATTTGTTAGCGGCATCCAGAACCATGGCCGGGTCCGGGTTGAACTGGCTGGACAGGAAATGGAAAAATTCGATCTGGCTGCGCTTGTCCAGGTGCTCGTAGTGGTCGATCAGTTTCACGGCCATGCTCTGCGCATTGGCCTCTCCCCGAGCACTCAGCAGCTTTTTGGCACTCAGTTTGGCCGCATCGAGTTGCTTGTTTTGAATGAAGCGTTCCAGCATAGGACTTATGGTGTCTCGGTATTTGGCTTGATTTGATTCCGTTAGAAATCACTCTCACAGCTTACACCTTACGCTGCATCAACGGCCTATTTTTGACGCCGAAGCACACAGATGACGTCAAATACCGACAGTAGAGCCATTTTTGTATTTAGCATATGCACATGGTGTACATCCCAAGATCTTCAACGGCTCTGAAAATCGGCGCGCTCCATCCACCACGACACCGCGAACCCGGCCACCAAGCCCCAGAAAGCTGCACCGATGTTGAACAAGCCGATGTCGGCCACCGTGACCAGCAAACTGACCAAGGCGCCCAAGGAAAATCGGCCCGCCCCAAATGAAGCCACAAACGCGCCCTGCAAAACGCGCAACATGGCCAGACCGCCCAGCACCATGATGAACTCTTTGGGTGCGGCCAACATCAAACCGGTGAAGGTGGGCGCCATGAGGCCAAACAACAAGGCCAGCACGCCGAACATCAAGGCCCCTGTGTAATGGCGAGGCTTGTCCCCTGAGGACGTGAGCAGGCCGTTGGTCGGCCCCGTCAGGCAGGTGCTGACGGCCCCAAACACGGCGCTGAGGGCTGCGCCCAAACCACAGGCCACAGCGATCATGTTGACCGGTGGCTCGTGTCCAGCGTTTTTAAGCACGGCGACACCCTGCCCGTTTTGCACCACCAAGACCGTGATGGCCAAGGGAACCACCAGTTCCAACAACGCCGCCAAGGACCAAGCGGGCGTTTGAATGACCGGTTGTGCCAAAGTCAAGTGCCCCACGGCCGAAGCGTCGAGTCGGCCCGACAGCGCCACGGCCAAAGCCCCCACCAACAACGCCCCGATAACAGGCGGCAGGCGCTTGCCCCAATCGGCCCGCGCCGACAACAACAAGAACACGGCCACCATCGGCGCTGCGATGGCCGCATCGCTTTGCAGTGCCCGGACGATGTCCAGGCCAAATCGCAAGAACACCCCAGCCACCATGCCCATGACGATGGGCATGGGCAGTGCCGCCATGACCCGCTTGACCCAGCCGCTCAGGCCCAGCAACAAGACCAAGGCACTGGTCACATAAAAAGCACCAATCACCTCGGGAAAAGTCAGGTGCTGCAAAGCAGGCCCCACCAGCACGGTGCCGGGAATCGTCCAACCAAACGCCAGCGGCGTGGTGTAGCGCCAGCTCATGAGCAAGCTGACCAAGCCATTGACAAAGAACACCCCAAACACCCAGGACGCCAGTTCTTGGGGTGACAAACCGCCACGCGTGCCCACCGACAAGATCACCGCCACGGGACCTGTGGCTGCAAAAATGAAGCCAATCAGCGCGTTGGCCGCATAGGTGCTGCCAAAGTCAACGCGAATTTGTCGCCAGCCCTTGGGGGTTGCGCTAGAGGTTTCCAGATGGTTGAACACAACTTGGCCTTTGAAAGGTGCGAGACAGCGTCCAGCGTATCAAATCGGCGCAGTTTAGCCGTCGCCAAGGGGCCAAGCGCGCATGAAAAAACCGCCTGACTGGCGCCAGGCGGTTCTGGTTTTCGGCCCACGGCCGGCATGGACCCGAGGGTTTATTTGCCGCCAGGAATCTTGCCTTCCACGCCCTTGACATAGAACATCACACCACCCAGGAACTTGTCGTCGGCCACCGCATCTTTGGCCAGCATCACTTTACCGGCCTGGTCCACGATCGGGCCTTTCCAGATGGCGAAGCTGCCGTCTTTCAGACCGGCTTTGATCTCATCGACCTTCTTTTTGGTGTCTTCTGGCACGTCAGCGGCCACATTGACCATGTCGATCGCACCTTCTTTCACGCCCCACCAGCTTTGGCCAGTGCTCCACTTGCCTTCCAGGGCTTCACCCACGGCCTTGACGTAGTAAGGGCCCCAGTTGATCACGGCCGAACCCAAGTGGGCCTTGGGACCGTAGGCGGTCATGTCGGAGTCCCAGCCGAAGGCACGCTTGCCCAATTTTTCGGCGGTCTGCAACACGGCCGAAGAATCGGTGTTTTGCATCAACACGTCCGCACCACCATTGATCAGCGATGTCGCGGCTTCGGTTTCTTTCGGTGGGTTGAACCACTCGTTGACCCACACCACTTTGGTCTTGACCTTGGGGTTGACCGACTGGGCGCCCATGGTGTAGCTGTTGATGTTGCGAATCACCTCGGGGATTGGGATGGAAGCCACCACGCCCAAGACGTTGGTTTTGGTCATCTTGCCCGCGATCACACCGGCCATGTACGCGCCTTCGTAGGTGCGGCTGTCGTAAGTGCGCATGTTTTCGGCGGTTTTGTAGCCCGTGGCGTGCTCAAACTTCGCGTCTTTGATGTCTGCAGCCACTTTGAGCATGGGCTCCATGTAACCGAAAGTGGTGCCAAAAATCAATTTATTGCCTTGGGCGGCCATGTCGCGGATCACGCGCTCCGCATCGGCGCTTTCTGGCACTTTTTCAACAAAACTGGTGACCACTTTGTCGCCATACGCTTTTTCGACTTCCTTGCGGCCGTTGTCGTGTGCAAAGGTCCAACCGCCGTCGCCCACCGGGCCGACATAAGCAAACGCCACCTTCAGAGGCTCGGGCTTGGCGGGCGCAGCAGCAGGAGCCTCGGCCTTGGGCGCTTCTTCTTTTTTGCCACAGCCCACCAATGCGGCGGCAGCCACAGCGCTCAGGGCCACCATCTTGACGAGGGTGCGCTTGGAAATGTCTGTCATGTCAGGTCCTTTGGAACAGGTTTACAGGGTTAGAAAAACACGATTATGAACCGGGATAAAACGGCTTGCCCAAGGATGCGGGCATGTTCACACGTATCCAGGTCGGGTTGCGCGAGATCATCGCCAGCACCACGATGGTGGCGATATAGGGCAGCGCCGTGAGCATCTGGCTGGGCACCTCAACGCCCATGCCTTGCAAATGGAACTGCAGCATCGTCACGCCACCGAACAGGTAAGCACCCAGCAAAACCCGTGCCGGACGCCAAGTGGCAAAAGTGGTCAGCGCCAAAGCAATCCAGCCCTTGCCCGCCACCATGCCCTCGACCCACAAAGGCGTGTAGCTCACCGAGATGTACGCCCCGGCCAGCCCGCACAAAGCGCCACCGGCCACCACGGCCGCCAAGCGAATGCGCCGAACGGGATAGCCCAAAGCATGGGCCGAGGCGGGAGATTCCCCCACCGCCCTCAGCACCAAACCGGTGCGGCTTTTGTACAAGAACCAAACGAGTGCGACCACCAAGAGCATCGCACCATAAACCAGCGGGTGCTGCTTGAACAAGGCAGGCCCCAGGAGCGGGATATCGGCCAAGCCAGGGATGGCGTAATGCGGCCGATCCGGCAACTTTTCTTGCACGTAAGCGATGCCCACAAAAGCCGAAAACCCGACCCCAAACAAGCTCAGAGCCAACCCCGTCGCATATTGGTTGGTGCCCAGCCAGATCACCAGCACCCCGAAAATGGCGGCCAACAAAGCGCCTGCGCCCATGCCCGCCGCAAAACCCAGCCAGTCGTTGCCGGTGTGCACCACGCAGGCAAAGCCTGCTATGGCGGCACACAGCATCATGCCCTCGGCGCCCAAATTGACCACGCCGGCTTTTTCATTGATGAGCAAACCCAAAGCGGCCAGCGCCAGCACGGTGCCCGCGTTCAAGGTGGCTGCGATCAGCAAGGCATAAGACTCCATCACACGCTCCCCGTCTTTTGGGCCACCCAGCGCAGGCGGTAGGCCACCAAAGTGTCACACGCCAACAGGCAAAACAACAACAAGCCCTGAAACACACCCGTGATCGATTTGGGCAGGCCCAGGCGCGATTGCGCCAACTCGCCCCCAATGTAGAACATGCTCATGAGCACCGCCGACAGCACCATGCCCGCCGGGTGCAAACGCCCGACAAAGGCCACGATGATCGCGGCAAAACCATAACCTGCAGGCACATAAGGCGTGAGCTGGCCAATGGGCCCGGCCACCTCCAAAGCGCCAGCCAGGCCTGCCGCTCCACCTGAAGTCAGCAAAGCCACCCACAAGGCATTGCGCGAAGAAAAACCTGCGTACCGCGCCGCATCTGGCGCCAATCCGCCCACCTGCTGGGCAAAGCCGGCCCGCGTGCGGAACAAAAATACCCACAACAAGCCTGCCCCCACCAAACCCAGCAGCAAGCCCACACTCACGCGCGAACCCGTCATCAAGCGGGGGATTTGCGTCACCGCCTCAAACGTTTTGGACTGCGGAAAATTGAACCCCGCCGGGTCCTTCCAAGGCCCATAGACCAAGTAGCTCAGCACCATGTCGGCCACATAAACCAGCATCAGGCTGACCAGAATTTCGCTGGCGTTGAAACGGTCCCGCAGCAGGGCCGTGATGCCCGCCCACAACATGCCGCCCAAGACGCCCGCCAAGAGCACGGCCAACACGATCCAACGGCCGGTGTCTTTGTCGGCCAACAAGGCCACACCGCCAGCGCACACCGCACCGATGACAAATTGCCCCTCGGCCCCAATGTTCCAGACGTTGGAGCGAAAGCACACCGACAAACCCAGCGCGATCACCAAAAGCGGTGTGGCCTTGACCATCAACTCACCCAGGGCATACGTGGTTTTGAGCGGTTCCCAAAAAAACATTTGCAAACCGCGCACGGGGTCTTTGCCCAGCGCCATGAACAGCGCCACGCCCAAAAGCACCGTGAGCACGAGCGCCAGCAAAGGAGAAGCGTATGTCCACAAGCGTGAGGCCTGGGCACGGGGTTCAAGCCGCAGCATGCTGGACTCCTTCTTTGGCTAAAGGCCAAAGGCCACTCATCCACTCGCCAATCTTCGGTGCGGTGGCCTCGGCCCGCGCCACCGAAGGCGACAAACGCCCTTTGGCGATCACATGGATGCGGTCAGACAGCTCAAACAACTCTTCCAACTCCTCGCTCACCACCAAGACCGCGCAACCCGCATCGCGCAGCGCCAAAATCTCGGCGCGAATCTGCGCGGCAGCGCCCACGTCCACGCCCCAGGTGGGTTGCGAGACGATCAAGAGTTTCGGGGCCGCGCTGATTTCGCGCCCCACAATGAATTTTTGCAAATTGCCACCCGACAAAGACTGCGCAGGGGCCTGCGGCCCAGCCGCCTTGACCTTGAAGCGTTCGATGATGCTGCGGGCCTGATCGGCCAACACGCCCATGCGCACCCAGCCGCTCGAACCCACCGCCTCGCTGCGTGTGAGCAACAGGTTTTGCGACAAGCTCAGCGAGGGCACTGCGCCCAGCCCCAAACGCTCTTCGGGCACAAAGTGCAGCCCCATTTGCCGGCGTGGAACAGGCCCCAAGCCCGCCACCGCCTGCCCCAACAAACCCACACTGGCGGGTCCACAAAGCGGTCCTGCCCGGGTGTCTTCACCCGACAAAGCCCACATCAATTCTCTCTGGCCGTTGCCCGATACCCCGGCCAAGCCCACCACCTCGCTAGCCCGCACCTGCAGCTCGATGCCGTCCAGGTCGACGCCAAAGGGGTCCTGCCGGGGCAGGCTCAAGCCTTTGACCGACAAGACCACGGCTCCGGGGTCCCGCGCCACATGTTGCAAAGCCGGCGGCTCGGCACCAATCATCAGTCGACTCAAGCTGGCGTTCGACTCTTCACGCGGATCGCACGCGCCTGTGACCCTGCCGCCGCGCAGCACGGTGCAGGCACTGCACAGCGCACGAATTTCGTGCAGTTTGTGCGAGATGTACAAAATGCTGCAGCCTTGGCTGACCAGTTTGTGCAGCACCGCAAACAATTTCTCGACCGCCTGCGGCGTCAACACCGAAGTGGGCTCGTCCAGAATCAAGAGCTTGGGCTCGGTCAGCAAGGCGCGAATGATCTCCACCCGCTGCATCTCGCCCACGCTCAGGCTGTGCACGGGGCGCTCGGGCTCCAGGTCCAGACCGTATTCGCTGGCCTTGGCCACAATGCGCTGGGTGACTTCGGCCAGACTCAAGGTTTTGTCTAAGCCCAACCAAACGTTTTCGGCCACCGTCAGCGTGTCAAACAAGCTGAAGTGCTGAAACACCATGCTGATGCCCAGCTTGCGCGCTTCTTGCGGGTTGCGGATCTGCACCGGCTGACCATTGAACACCACCTGACCCTCATCGGGCTTGACCGAGCCATAGATGATTTTCATCAAAGTCGATTTGCCCGCGCCGTTTTCACCCAGCACGGCATGGGCCTGCCCAGGCATCACGGTCAGGGACACGTCTTGGTTGGCCACCACGCCGGGGTAGCGTTTGGTGATGCCTTGCAAAGACAAGAGTGGAGTGGTCATGCCTGAGGGTAAATGGGAAATTCAAATAAGTCACTTGCAATGTCCGTGCCTAAAGCGCTGGCCCGGGCTGTGCATGAAAGAGATTGCCGCACAATGTACCACCGGGCCACGCCCCACTGACCCCGTGTTTGCCCCCGATCTTTTACCGCTTGAGGCCCCCTGCGCATGCTTCCTGTCAAGACATTGACCGATCTCAAAGGCTGGCGTGCTGGCCTGCTGTGGTTCCCCCAAGCCCAGCAGCCCCAAGCCCGCCACGCGTCAGATGGTTTGTTGGTCACCGCCCGAGAAGCCGACGGGGTGGTCCGCATTCAGGCCATCGGCCCATTTCGAGAATTGGCTCCGCACTACCCCGACCTGCCCATCACCCACTGGCCTGGGCTGTGCATCGCGCCCGGCTTTGTCGATTTGCACATCCACTACCCGCAAACCGATGTGATCGGCTCGCCCGCCGAGGGGCTGCTGCCCTGGCTGGAGCACTACACCTTTCCGCACGAAAAACAGTTTACCGACCCGGCTTACGCGCACGAGGTGACCAGCTTCTTCCTGGACGAGCTGATGCGCCACGGCGTGACCACGGCCCTGTGCTTTGCCACCGTCCACCCCGAATCGGTCGACGCCTTCATGGCCGAAGCGCAAAAACGCCATTTGCGCATGGTCACCGGCAAAGTGCTGCAAGACCGCCACAGCCCCGACGGCCTGCGCGACACCGATACCGACTTGAGCCTGCGCCAGACCGAAGAGCTGATCCAACGCTGGCACGGCGTGGACCGCCTGGGCTACGCCATCACACCCCGCTTTGCACCCACCAGCAGCAACGCGCAACTGCATGGCGCAGGCGAGATCGCGCAGCAGTTCCCCGACGTGTGGATTCAGTCACACGTAGCCGAAAACCTGGATGAAATCCGCTGGGTCCAAGAACTTTTCCCGGAGGCACGCAGTTATCTGGACGTGTATGACCGCGCAGCCCTGCTGCGCCAGCGGTCGGTGTACGCGCACTGCATTCACCTGGACGAAGCCGACCGACAGCGCATGAGCGAAGTGGGTGCCGCAGCGGCCATCAGCCCCACCAGCAACCTGTTTTTGGGCAGCGGCTTTTTCGACTACGCCGCTTCGGATGCAGCCGCTTTGAAATACGGCCTGGCCAGCGATGTGGGCGGCGGCACCAGCTTCAGCCCGTTTCACACCATGCACGCGGCCTACACCGTTGCAAGGCAAAGCGCAGGTCGACCCGGCATCAGCCTCGCACCGGAACACCTGTGGTGGCAACACACCGCAGGCGCTGCCGCTGCGCTGGATCTGGCGGGCACAGTGGGCAACCTGCTGCCCGGCTGCGAAGCCGACTTTGTGGTGCTCAACCCCCAGGCCACACCCTTGCTGGCGCGCCGCACCGCACAAACCGAGACCCTGGCCGAATGGCTTTTCGCCATGATCGTGCTGGGGGACGAGCGCTTGATAGCATGCACGGTGGTACAGGGCCACATCGCTTGGGCAGCGGGGATATCAGACAATCGGGCATGAACTGCGAGAACGAACACCCCATCGTCGACCCCAACCAAGCCCAACGCGCCTCAGTGCGCCGGGGCATTGCACAATTCACAGAACGCCTGCAGGCGGCTGGCCATGACTTTCGCGAGCCGCCCCCCGAGCCCACCTCGTGCTGCGGGCGCGGTTGCAACGGCTGTGTGTGGGAAAGCTACGATGCGGCGCTCATGTTTTGGTACGAAGACGGCGCCGCCTTATTGTCTGGCCAAGCCTGAGGTCCAGACAACGGCCCCCCTTTGCCCCATGTTGACACTGAATCATCCTTGCATCACCAGCCCATGAGCGCCCCCCACATGGCTCGAAAAGTCCTGATCATTTACGGCGCACTCATGCTTTTGACTCTGGGCTTGACGTACCTGGTTTCGCTGGGCGATACCCGCACTTTGAGAGAGGTGGGTATTTGGGTCAAACCCATGAAGTTCATGGCCGCCACGGTGCTTTTTGCATGGACCACCGTGTGGCTGGCCCAGCTTTGTGCACCACCGGTCAGCCAGAGCCAACCGTTCGCCTGGATCGCAGCGCTGTTGATCTTGACCTCTCTTTTTGAGGTCACATACATCACGTACCAAGCCGCCTTGGGAGCCGGATCTCACTACAACAACAGCGACCCCCTGCACGCCTTCATGTTTGGCCTGATGGGCTTGGCGGCCGTGGGTCTGACCGCCACACAAGGCTGGCTGGCATGGGTGATCTGGAAAACCCACGGACCTCAACCGATGTCTTTGCTGACCTTGGGGGTGGTGACCGGCTTGAGCACTTGAAGACCAGCCAATGGCTTTGCGGGTGAAAAAATCTTTCTCGGGCGCCAGCGTCAGCGCATGCGAAACAAACGCGCCTGGCCGGTGTGCCCGCGCCAAACCAGTTGATGCAATTCGGTCCCCGTCAGCCAAGACGCCTGATGCGGCACAGCTCAGACCGTCAAAGCGTCCAACACGTTCTGGACGGCGGTGGGGCGCACCACCCTGGCCACCTCTTGGCCGTCGCGCAACACCAGCAATGTGGGCCAGAGCTTGATGCGGTAACTGCGGCCCAGCGCTCGGCCCGGTCCGTCTTCGACCTTGAGGTGTTGCCACTGCGGATGCTGTGCCAGGGCCTGCGCCACGGCAGGCTGGGCGGCGCGGCAGTGTCCGCACCAGTCGGTGCCAAATTCAAGCAAAGTCAGGCCACTCAGGGCGTCCACGTCGGCGCGGCTGGGGGCTTCGGTTTCGCTGAGGTAGGGTGGGATTGAACTCATGATGGCGATGAATCGAACAGGCGTGACACCGTAGCACGAAACCACTGCGAGCAGGGGTCTTTGGCAAAACGCTGACTCCAGTGCATCGAGACCACAAATTCGCGCAGAGGCAACTCGGGCTCGATGATGTCAAGCGAGCCCTGCACTGCAAAACTCAAGGCAAAGTTGCGGGGCATCAGCACGGCCAAGTCGCTGCTGCGCACAATCGCAGGCAAAGACAGGAAATGGCTCACCGTCAAACGCAGGCGGTGCTGCCATCGCATCAACTCCAAAATGCGCAAAGTGTCCGCATGGGTTCTCACGGCGGCGAACTCCAGCTCGGCCAGCACCGCTTGCAGGGCTTCGGGCGAAGCGTCTGGAACGGGCTTCAACCGGCGCCAGCGCTCAACCATCGGGTGCCCTTTGCGCAAGAGCAGCACATACCGATCACTCAGCAAAGGCTGCTGCAGGGTGTCGGTCACTTCGGGCAAAAAACCAATGGCCAAGTCCAACTGCCCATTGTCCAACGCTGCACCGATCTTGTCGTGCGGCATGGGCACGGCTTCAAGCCGCATGCCCGGCGCTTGGCGCTGCAAAGCCAGCACCAACTCTGGCAAAAACCTGGCCTCGCCAATGTCACTCAGATGCACCCGCAAAACCCGCCCCGAGCGCTGGGGGTCAAACACCTGCGATGCGTTCAAGGCTTCTTCGATCGTGCCCAGCGCCAGTTGCACCGATTGGGCCAGGCGGTCTGCACGCGGCGTGGGCCTGACCCCAGCGCCATGGCGCTCAAACAGCGCATCGCCCAACACGGTCCGCAAGCGCCCCAGCCCCTGGCTGGCCGCTGGTTGCGACATGCCCAGCTGTTGCGCGGCCAAGCTCACGCTGCGCGTGCGCCACACCGCGTCAAACAGGCGCAGCAAATTCAGGTCCAGGTCTTTGATATTCATTCAACGCATACTGTTTATTCATATTATTTTATGCACTTATCCATAAGATGCCCATGAGCCCGTTGAAAACAGGTGCAACCACACAAGGAGCGTACTTTGGAAGTTTCATTTCACGAAGAAATCAAAGCCCTGCGCATGGGCGCGGGCGATGTCTTCCATGGCGAGGGCATCCTGGCCATCACCAAGGGCTTGCTCCAATCGGGCGTGAGCTATGTGGGCGGTTACCAGGGCGCGCCGGTCTCGCACCTGCTCGATGTCATGGTGCAGGCCAAGCCCTATATGGACGAGTTGGGCGTGCATGTGGAAGCCTGCTCGAATGAAGCCTCGGCTGCCGCCATGCTGGGCGCATCCATCCATTACCCGATTCGCGGGGCCGTCACCTGGAAGTCGATTGTGGGCACCAATGTGGCGGCCGATGCGCTGTCGAATTTGTCCTCGCCCGGGGTGACCGGGGGCGTGCTGATCGTGGTGGGCGAAGACTATGGCGAAGGCGCCAGCGTGATCCAGGAGCGCACACACGCCTACGCCCTCAAGTCGGGTATGTGCCTGCTCGACCCGCGCCCCGAACTGGGCCAGATGGTCAACATGGTGGAGCACGGTTTCAGGTTGTCCGAAGCGTCCAACATGCCGGTGATGATGGAGCTGCGCATCCGCGCCTGCCATGTGCGCGGCCAGTTTGTAGCCAAGGACAACCAAGCGCCCAAGCTGTCCAAAAAACACCTCATCGACGAACCCGCCGGTTTCAACTACATGCGACTGGCACACCCGCCTGTGACCTTTGCGCAGGAAAAACGCAAAGTCGAGCACCGCTTACCCGCCGCACGCCAGTACATTGCCGAAAACAGACTCAATGAACACTTTGAAGGGGCCCAGCACCGGCACCTGGGCCTGATCGTTCAAGGCGGTCTGTACAACACGCTGGTCCGCGCCCTTCAGCAATTCGATCTGGCCGATGCCTTTGGCGCGACCAGCCTGTCGGTGCTGGTGCTGAACGTGACCTACCCGCTGGTGCCCGATGAATTGGTGAACTTTTGCAAAGACAAGTCGGCCGTGCTGCTGCTCGAAGAAGGGCAGCCCGAATACATCGAGCAAGAACTCGCCTTGATGCTGCGCCGCCTGGACCTGCAAACTCCGCTGCACGGCAAAGACATGCTGCCGTCTGGCGGCGAGTACACCGCCGAAGTCATGGCCCAGGGCCTGCTGAAGTTTCTGGACCGCCACCTCGTGGAGGCGGTTCCTGAAGCCACCCGGCAATGGCTGGCCACGAATGGTGAACGCCGACAGCAAGTGCAAACTCTTTTGGGCAGCCCCTTGCCTGCGCGGCCACCGAGCATGTGCATTGGCTGCCCCGAGCGGCCCGTCTTCTCCGCACTCAAATTGGCTCAACTTGACGTGGGGCCGGTGCACATTGCGGGCGACATTGGTTGCCACGCACTGGCCACCTTCGAGCCGTTTTCCTTTGGTCACTCCATCTTGGGCTATGGCATGAGCCTGGCCAGCCGGGCGGGCGTGTCGCCCCTCATGAAGCGGCGGGTGCTGTCGGTCATGGGCGACGGGGGCTTTTGGCACAACGGCTTGCTCACCGGCGTGCAAAGTGCGTTGTTCAATGGCGACGACGCGGTGCTGCTGATCTTCAAGAACGGCTACACCTCGGCCACCGGCACGCAGGACATCATCAACACCCCCACCGACATCGCCAAGGAACTGGCGGGCGATAAGCGCCAAAGCATGGTGCACACCAACCAAACCATCGAGTCCACGCTCAAAGGCTTGGGTGTGAAGTGGCTGCGCACGGTGCACACTTATGAAGTGAGCCACATGCAGGCCACCCTCACCGAAGCCTTCACCACCGAATTCCAAGGCCTGAAAGTGATCGTGGCCGAAGGCGAATGCCAGCTCGAACGCCAACGCCGCATCAAACCTTGGCTGGCCTCGCTGCTGTCCAAAGGCGAGCGGGTCGAGCGCGTGAAATACGGCGTGGACGAAGACGTGTGCAACGGCGACCACGCCTGCATCCGCCTGTCGGGTTGCCCTACCCTCACGCTCAAGGACAACCCCGACCCGCTGAAGGTGGA
>NZ_CAMBNZ010000003.1 GCF_945869175.1 Limnohabitans sp. Rim8
AAACGCTTGCGCTTGAACAGCAGTGACTGGGTGTTGCGCTTAGGGCGCTTGTCTTTGTTGAATTTTTTGAACGTGGCCATGGGGCCTCCTGAAATTAATCTTGCTGAAACTCTTGAATGTGCAACACGACACTTTTGCCTTGTCGAGGGGTGGCCAAAAAGCCTTTGAACGTCCAAACACTGCCCACCGCTTGCTTAACCAACCTCTCCGCCAAGGACCCCAAGGCCAACGCGCGGATTTTCAATTGGACTTTTCGCATTTGCCCGGCCTCTTCGATCTCAGAGGCATGCTCCAGAATCAAATCAAGAGCAGGCATACCGGCGGGGGTGTATCGCAAAGCGGCTTGCTCGGCAATACAGGCATTCAGTTCGGTTCGGTTCACTCCTCAACAGGCACGTGTCAAGCTGCGAATTCGGCTTGTTGTGACTTGCGGGCTTCTTCGCGCTCGACCGTCTTCATCATGGACGAAGGACCAGTGTCGGCTTTTTTCTTCAGCACAGTCAGGTGACGCAGCACGGCGTCGTTGAACTTGAACGCGTGTTCGAGTTCTGCCATCACAGCCTGATCGGCCTCGATGTTCACGCACAGGTAATGGGCCTTGCCCAACTTGTTGATCTGGTATGCCAGTTGACGACGGCCCCAGTCTTCCACACGGTGGATAGCACCACCGCCGGCAACAATCATGCCTTTGTAGCGCTCCAGCATGGCTGGAACTTGTTCGGACTGATCGGGATGGATCAGCAAAATGATTTCGTAATGACGCATTGAGACTCCTTGTGGTTAACCCAAAAAGGTTGGAAAAGCCGCCCCCAGCGTCGGGTCGGGGTGCGGCAAGGCGAAGTCTGAAATTATAGCGTTATTTCAGAGCCCTGGATACTCGCTTTGGACTTTTGAAGTCGGTGGGGCAGGTGCCACGCGTGGCGTGACCCATGAGCTGGGCAACAAGCAAGTCAAAAGGGCCATGACCAAAAAGCCAACGGGGACACCGAAAACGCCCGCCGACAGGGGCTGAATGCCAAACCACAAACCCTCATTTGCCGGCAACCCCATAAAGTAACGAAACCCGGGCGCATTGATCACCATGTAATAAAGGGTGACGCCCAGACCCGCCAACATGCCCGCCACCACCGCTGGGCGATGGACTTTTCGCCAAACCATGCCCAAGACCATGCCGGGGAAAAACGCCGCAGCGGCTAAAGAAAAAGAAGTGGACACCAAAGCCAAAATTTCGGCCGGTTTGAAAGCGGCCACCACGGCCGCCAACATGGCCACGGCCAAAAGTGCAAATTTGGACAAGATGACCCGCCCTTCGGATGACTTGGGTTTGCGCTCACGACCGGGCCCAATGTCATGCACCAGCGCATTGCTGATGGTCAACAGCAAGCCGTCAGCCGTCGACAAAGCGGCCGCCAAGCCACCGGCAGCCACCAGGCCCGACACCACAAAAGGCATGCCGCCCATCTCGGGCGTGGCCAGCATGACCATGTCAGCCCCCAGTTTCAACTCGCCCAGTTGCAAAATCCGATCGCCATTGACGTCGGAAAACTCCAAGAGCCCAGAGTCCAACCGGGCCCATTGGGCCATCCAACTGGGCAAATCTTCAAAACTGCTGCCCACCAAGTTGTTGAGCACCTCGAACTTGACCAGCACGGCCAGGGCGGGAACGCTCAGGTAGAGCAATCCTATAAAAAACAAGGACCAAGCGACAGAAGTGCGAGCCTCTGCCACCGAAGGCACGGTGTAAAACCGCGTGAGCAAATGCGGCAAACCCGCTGTCCCCATCATCAAACAAAAGACCAGGGCCAAAAAGTTCAGACGGGATTCGTTGAACAGCTTCACCTCTTTGGGGCTGCCTTCGGGGTTACCGGCATAAGCCTGAGTGTGCGGTGGCATACCGCCCAATGGCTTGGACCGCTCCCGGTTGTCGTGCATGGCCCGCGTCCACTGCTCTCGGGCGGTGGAGGCATCGCGTGGCACCGCCAAAAGTTCTCGCCTGGCTTGTGCAATGGCGGCGTAATCGGCCGATTGCGACTTGAGCATCCGGATTTTTTCCTCCAACTCCTGGCGCAAAATCACCATGGATGCGTCGACATTTTTCAAGCGGTCTTCGTAAACTTGGGCCCGACGCGCAAAGGCTTGGCGCACCTCGATTTCAGCGGGGTCGTTGATCAGTTTTTGCTCAATGGCCTCAATTTGTGCCAATTGCTGACCATAGGCCAAGGGCGCCAGCGGGGTCCCCAATTGCTTGTAAGCCAGCCAAGACACTGGAATCATGAATGCCAGCAGCAGCATGATGTATTGCGCCACCTGCGTCCAAGTAATAGCCCGCATGCCGCCCAAAAAAGAACACAACAAAACACCGCCCAGGCCCAGCAAAATGCCAATTTCGAACTGCACGCCAGTCAGGCGTGAGGCAATCAAACCAATGCCATAAATTTGCGCCACCACATAGGTGAACGAACACAAAACAGACGCCAAAGCGGCAAGGATGCGGGGCCAGCGCCCGCCGTAGCGCTGGTCAAAATAGTCAGGCAAGGTGTACAGCTTCATGGCGCGCAAATGGGGTGCGATCAACAAAGCCACCAGACAAAACCCACCCGTCCACCCCATCACATAGGCCAAACCACCCGGTTGCTGCCCACTTCCAGAAAAGCCTTGCAAATAAAGTGCCCCCGCCAAACTGATAAAGGATGCGGCACTCATCCAATCCGCCGCTGTGGCCATCCCGTTGTACATGGCAGGGATGCGCCGCCCAGCCACGTAATACTCGTCTTCGTCGGTGGTACGACTGGAAATGCCGATCAAGGCATAGATCATCACCGTGCTGAAAAGGAAGATGGGGCCAATCAAGTTGCGCGACAAACCCCATTGTTCTGCCCAAGCCATGGCCCCGATCAAACTGACGAGGATCACCAAGTAAATGAACACATTGCGATGAATCCGCCGATGGTAAGCCGCAAGGGGTCGGGGCGCCATGGAGGGTTTCATCGCCAATCGTTCCTTTGAAGAATCAGTTGCCCAGTTGGGTCCAAGTCGCGATGACGGTGTCCGGGTTCAGCGAGATCGAACTGATGCCCTGAGCCATCAACCACTGTGCAAAATCGGGATGATCAGAAGGCCCTTGGCCACAGATGCCGACGTATTTGCCCTGAGCCAAGCAAGCCTGAATGGCTTGGGATATCAAGGCAGTCACCGCAGGGTCACGCTCATCAAAATCGGCTGCCAACAAAGCCATGCCCGAGTCGCGGTCCAGACCCAATGTGAGCTGCGTCAAGTCGTTGGAGCCGATCGAAAAGCCGTCGAAGAACGCCAGAAACTGCTCTGCAAGGATCGCATTGCTGGGCACTTCGCACATCATGATGATTTTGAGCGCGTTCTCGCCCCGGCGCAAACCTTGGTTGGCCAACAGTTGCGTGACCTTTTCGGCCTGCCCCAAAGTGCGCACAAAGGGCACCATGATCTGGACATTGGTCAGTCCCATATCGCCACGCACCCGCTTGAGGGCTTCACACTCCATGGCAAAGGCTTCACCAAAGTCTGCACTGATGTAACGCGCTGCCCCCCGAAAACCGAGCATCGGATTTTCTTCTTCGGGCTCATAACGGCTGCCACCAATCAGTTTGCGGTACTCGTTGCTCTTGAAGTCAGACAGCCGCACGATGACGGGCTTGGGCCAGAAGGCAGCAGCGATGCTGGCCACCCCTTCGGCCACCTTGTCCACATAAAAAGCGCGGGGCGAGGCATGGCCACGCGCCACCGATTCGACAGCCTTCTTCAAGTCGGCGTCAATCGCGGGATAGTCCAAGATGGCCTTGGGGTGCACACCAATGTTGTTGTTGATGATGAACTCCAGGCGGGCCAAACCGACCCCGGCATTGGGCAACTGGGCAAAGTCAAAAGCCAACTGGGGGTTGCCCACGTTCATCATGATTTTGGTTTTGATCTCCGGCAACACACCGCGCTGGACTTCACTGATCTCGGTTTCGAGAAGACCATCGTAAATGAGCCCGGTATCACCCTCGGCACAACTGACGGTGACCAAGGTGTCTTCGCTCAGTTGCTCGGTGGCATTGCCGCAGCCGACCACCGCAGGAATGCCCAGTTCACGCGCAATGATGGCGGCGTGACAGGTACGCCCACCCCGGTTGGTCACGATGGCACTGGCACGTTTCATCACGGGTTCCCAGTTCGGGTCGGTCATGTCGGTCACCAGCACATCCCCGGGTTGAACCTTGTCCATCTCGCTGATGTTAAGCACCAATCGCACCGGGCCCGTGCCAATTTTTTGGCCGATCGCACGGCCCTCTGCCAAGATGGCGCTTTTGCCTTTGAGTTTGTAACGCAGCTCAGGCGTGCCTTTGGCCTGGCTTTTGACCGTCTCAGGGCGCGCTTGCAAGATATAGAGCAAGCCGTCGGTACCGTCTTTGCCCCACTCGATGTCCATGGGGCGGCCATAGTGCTGCTCGATCACCACCGCGTAGCGGGCCAATTGCTCGACCTCATCATCGGTCAGGCTGTAGCGGTTGCGCAGTTCAGTGGGCACGTCAGTGGTTTTGACCAATTTTCCTGTGCTGGCTTTTTCTTCGGGCGTGGCGAACACCATCTCCATCATCTTGGAGCCCAAATTACGGCGAATCACGCTGCGGTTGCCCGCTGCCAGCATGGGCTTGTGGACATAAAACTCGTCAGGGTTCACCGCGCCCTGCACCACCGTCTCACCCAAACCATAACTGGAGGTGATGAACACCACATCTTCAAAACCCGATTCTGTGTCGATGGTGAACATGACACCCGCCGCGCCCAAATCGGAACGCACCATGCGCTGCACACCGGCAGACAAAGCCACATCGGCATGGGCAAAGCCCTTGTGCACGCGGTAGCTGATGGCACGGTCGTTGTAGAGCGAGGCGAACACCTCTTTCATCTTGAGCAGCACGTCCTCGATGCCCACCACGTTCAAGAAGGTCTCTTGTTGGCCCGCGAAAGAAGCATCCGGCAAATCCTCGGCTGTGGCCGAAGAGCGCACGGCAAACGAAGCATCCGTGTTGCCGCCTTGCAGGCGCACAAACGCTTCCCGAATGGCTTGAGCCAAGTCTTCCGGAAAAGGCTGCGCCTCGACCATGGCGCGGATTTCAGCCCCCGCTGCGGCCAAAGCACGCACATCCTCGGTGTCCAACGCGTCCAAACGGGCGTTGATGCGCTCGGTCAGGCCGCCAAACGCCAAAAACTGGCGAAATGCGTGCGCGGTGGTGGCAAATCCGGTCGGCACCCGCACGCCAGAAGGCAGCTGGGAAATCATCTCCCCCAGGCTGGCGTTTTTGCCACCGACCGACTCGACATCGGTCATGCGCAACAACTCAAAGGGAACGACCAAAGCGGTCTCGTTGAAAAGATCAGACATGCAAAGCTCCAAAGTTAAAACCTGGCTCCAATGCGTTGCTCAGGGTTGTTCTTGTTCTTGGCATGGAACCCTGAGCCGACAGCGGTGGATAATCGATTGATTTTAGGGGTCTAGCTGATCTCGCACTTGAAACCAATCACCAGCATGTCGAAACGCACTGTATTTTTTGTATCGGACGGCACGGGGATCACGGCCGAAACTTTTGGCAACGCCATTCTTGCCCAGTTCGACATGAAGACCCGGCATGTGCGGCTGCCCTTCACCGACACCATTGACAAGGCGCACCAAGCGGTCCGGCAAATTAACCACACCGCCGATACCGAGGGCAACAAACCTATCGTGTTCACCACCTTGGTGAACATGGACGTGCTCAGGGTGCTTCAAGAACATTGTCAAGGGATGCTGCTCGACATGTTTGGCACCTTTGTGAACCCGCTCGAAGCCGAACTGGGCATCAAATCCCACCACCGGGTCGGTCGTTTTTCAGATGTAAGCAAAAGCAAGGAATACCAGGACCGGATCGAGGCTATCAACTTCTCCCTGGCACACGATGATGGCCAGTCCAACCGCGATCTGGAGTCGGCCGATGTGATCCTGGTCGGCGTGAGCCGCAGTGGCAAAACACCCACCAGCCTGTACCTGGCCATGCAACACGGCCTCAAAGCCGCCAACTACCCCTTGATTCCAGAAGACTTTGACCGCCGTCAACTGCCACCCGCTTTGGTGCCGCACAACAAAAAGATCTTCGGCCTGAGCATTCACCCGGACCGCTTGGCGGAAATCCGTGCAGAGCGCCGACCCAACTCCCGCTACGCCAGCCTTGAGAACTGCCGCATGGAAGTCTCGGAAGCCGAAGCCATGATGCGACGCTCGGGCATCCGCTGGCTGTCGACCACGACCAAATCGATTGAAGAAATCGCCACCACCATCTTGCAAGAAATCAAACCGGAGCGGCTGATCTACTGAGGCAGAGCAGACACCTTGACTATCTCAAAGTGGCCGCCATGCGTTCGGCACATTCTCGCGCCTGCACCGCATCTCGCGCCTCCACCATGACCCGCAGCAAAGGCTCGGTGCCGCTGGCGCGGATCAAGACCCTGCCCGAATCTCCCAGTTCAAGCTCTACCGAGCGTTTCGCATCCCACAGAGGCTGGTGACTTTGCCAGTCAAAGTCGGGGGACAAACGCACGTTGATGAGGGTTTGCGGGAAAAGCGTGATGCCCCCCAGCAATTGGGCCATGGTCTTGCCGCTGCCCACGCAGGCTTGCAACACCTGCAAAGCGCTGACCAGTCCATCGCCCGTGGTGTGCTTGTCCAAGACCAACAAATGGCCAGAGCCCTCGCCTCCGATCAACCAGCCCTTGTCGTGCAAGACCTCCAACACATAGCGGTCACCCACTTGGGCCCGTTCAAACTGCACGCCGCGTTGCTTCAGAGCCACCTCGACCGCCAGGTTGGTCATCAGTGTGCCCACCGCCCCCGGCACGGCCTCGTCTCTGGCCAGGCGATCCGTGACCATCAAATACAAGAGCTCATCGCCATTGAACAATCGCCCGGTCGCGTCCACCAACTGCAAGCGGTCAGCATCGCCGTCCAAAGCGATACCGTAATCGGCTCGGTGGTCTTCGACCGCCTGGACCAATGCCGCCGGGTGCGTTGCACCCACGTCTTTATTGATGTTCAGACCATCGGGTGAGCAACCGATGGCGATGACTTCCGCACCCAGTTCATGAAACACTTTGGGCGCGATTTGATAAGCCGCGCCGTTCGCAGCATCCACCACAATCTTCAAACCCTTGAGGGTCATGTCACTTGAAAAAGTGCTCTTGCAAAACTCGATGTAGCGGCCTGCGGCATCGTCCAAACGTCGGGTTTTGCCCAAAGCGGCAGATTCTGCCCAAACGGGGTCCTCAAGCAAGGTGGCCTCCACGGCTTCTTCCCAGGCGTCCGATAGTTTTTGCCCCTGCGCGCTGAAAAACTTGATCCCGTTGTCCGCGTAGGGGTTGTGGCTGGCACTGATCACCACACCCAACGATGCACGTTGTGCACGGGTCAAGTACGCCACCGCCGGCGTGGGGACAGGCCCCAACAACACCACATCCACCCCTGCAGAATTGAAACCCGACTCCAAGGCACTTTCCAGCATGTACCCGGAAATCCGCGTGTCTTTGCCAATCAATACCGTGGGATGCGCATCTTGGGCCTTCAATACTCGGCCCACCGCATGCGCCAAACGCAAGATGAAATCGGGTGTGATGGGGCTTTGACCCACCGTACCACGAATGCCATCTGTCCCAAAGTAATGACGCGCCATGTGAACGATCCTGATTTTTGTAATAAGTGAAGGAATTTTAGCCCTCCGCACCCTGCAAGCCACTGAGCCAGCACGTATCAGCAATTCAAAGTGTGCTGGATTGCGCCTGCATCGCGCACCAGATTTTGAGTGCGTCCACCGTGTCCTTCACATCATGCACCCGCACAACAGAAGCGCCCCGTTCCACGGCCATCAAGGCAGCCGCCACACTGGCCACCTGTCTTTGCGCAGGTTCGGGGGCTGCTCCGTCTTGAGCCAGAATGGCCCCTAAAGCCGATTTGCGAGACCAACCAGCCAACAAAGGGGCGCCCAAATGCAGCAAATCGGCTTGCCTTGCCAAGAGCTGAAAGTTCTGGGCCACGGTTTTGCCAAAACCAATGCCAGGGTCCAGCACCAATCGGGATGCCGCCACACCATTGGCCAACAAGACCGCCAAACGAGAACGCAAAAAAGCGTCGACTTCTGCCAAGACATCGCCCTGCATGGGCTCAATTTGCATGGTTTGGGGGTCCCGGTGCATGTGCATCAAACACACGCCGCAATGAGGATGGGCCGCGACCACTTGCAGGGCACCCGGCAGGCGCAGGGCCCAAATGTCATTGACAATGTCCACGCCCCAGTCCAAGCAGGCCTGCATCACCTCCGGTTTGTAGGTATCCACCGAAATCGGGACCTGCCAGCGCACCGCTTCACGCAAAACTGGCTCAAGCCGCGCCAACTCTTGGGGCGCAGGCACCACGACAGCCCCTGGGCGCGTGGATTCAGCACCGATGTCCAAAATGGCTGCCCCATCGCGCAGCAGTTGCTCAGCATGCCGCAATGCCTGCGAGGTCTCGGCGTTCAGACCACCATCCGAAAAAGAGTCTGGGGTGACATTGACTATGCCCATGACCAAAGGCTTGGCGAGGTCCAAGACAAAGCGCGTGGTTTGCCAGTGTCTGTCCGGTAGCGATGGTCTGGGAGCGCTGTTCATCGGTGTCCTTCCATGAAAAACGGGGCCCAAAAGCCCCGCTTCATGACACACGCATTTTGAAAAATCAAGCTGCAGTGGTCGCCGGTTCAGTTTGCACCGCAGGGGTTCCGCCACCGCTGCCGCCACCCGAGGGGGGCGTACGAGGCGTCCAATCCTTGGGAGGCATAGGATCACGCCCTGCCATGATGTCGTCAATTTGGTCCTTGTCGATGGTTTCCCATTCGAGCAAAGCTTTGGCCATGGCGTGCATCTGAGCGCTGTGCTCTTCGATCAGATGGCGTGCCAGTTTGTATTGCTCGTCGATGATTCGGCGCACTTCCATGTCCACTTTTTGCATGGTGGATTCACTCATGTTGGTGGTCTTGGTGACCGAACGGCCTAAAAAGACTTCGCCTTCGTTCTCGGCGTAGACCATCGGCCCCAGTGCATCGGTCATGCCATAGCGCATCACCATGTCACGGGCAATGGAGGTGGCGCGTTCAAAATCATTGCTGGCACCGGTGGTCATCTGGTGCATGAACACCTCTTCAGCGATGCGGCCACCAAAAAGCATGCTGATTTGGTTCAACATGAACTCTTTGTCAAAGCTGTATCGGTCTTGCTCGGGCAAGCTCATGGTGACACCCAAAGCGCGGCCACGGGGAATGATGGTGACTTTGTGCACAGGGTCGCACTTGGGCAGCAATTTGCCGATCAAGGCATGGCCCGCTTCGTGGTAAGCCGTGTTGCGGCGCTCATGCTCAGGCATGACCATGCTCTTGCGCTCAGGGCCCATCAAGATTTTGTCCTTGGCCTTTTCAAAGTCCACCATCTCGACCACGCGGGCGTTCCGGCGCGCTGCCATCAAAGCCGCTTCGTTACAAAGGTTAGCCAAATCGGCACCACTCATGCCCGGTGTGCCGCGGGCGATGATGCCCGCATTGACGTCTTGGCCAATCGGCACCTTGCGCATGTGCACGTTCAAGATTTGTTCGCGTCCGCGGATATCGGGCAAGGTCACATAGACCTGACGATCGAAGCGTCCTGGACGCAGCAAAGCAGCATCCAAAATGTCGGGGCGGTTGGTGGCGGCCACCACGATCACACCTAAATTGGTCTCAAAACCATCCATCTCGACCAGCATCTGGTTCAGCGTTTGCTCGCGTTCGTCGTTGCCACCGCCCAAGCCGGCACCACGTTGACGGCCGACCGCGTCGATCTCGTCAATGAAAATGATGCAAGGCGCATTCTTCTTGGCGTTCTCAAACATGTCTCGAACACGCGCCGCGCCCACACCGACGAACATTTCAACAAAATCAGAACCGGAGATGCTGAAAAACGGCACCTTGGCTTCACCGGCGATGCCTTTGGCGAGCAAGGTCTTGCCGGTACCGGGAGGGCCCACCAGCAACAAGCCACGTGGAATACGGCCGCCCAGCTTCTGGAATTTTTGAGGATCTTTCAGAAAATCAACCACTTCCTTGACTTCTTCTTTGGCCTCGTCACAACCCGCCACGTCCGCAAAAGTCACCTGGTTGTTGTTTTCATCCAGCATGCGCGCCTTGGACTTGCCAAAACTGAAAGCGCCACCTTTGCCGCCGCCTTGCATCTGTCGCATGAAATAAACCCAGACGCCAATCAGCAGCAGCATGGGCCCCCAGCTGACAAGCAAAGTCATGAGCAGAGAACCTTCTTCTCTGGGTTTCACATCGAATTTGACGCCGCTGTTGATCAGATCCCCCACCAAACCTCGGTCCAGGTAAGTGGCCGTGGTTTTGATACGGCGGTCATCGTTGGTGATGGCCAAAATCTCGGTGCCACCAGGGCTTTCGGAAATGGTGGCGCTCTTGATGCGGTTACCGCGAACCTCTTCGAGGAAATCTGAATACCCAATGGCATTCGCACCTGCGACACCACGGTTGTCAAATTGCTTGAACAAGGTGAACAGCACCATGGCAATCACCATCCAAACAGCAATTTTGGAAAACCAAGGGTTGTTCAAGAGAGGCTCCAATCGAAAAAAATAATTGAAGTGATTTTAGGCTTGCTGGAGGCTCCGATAAAGGCCAAATGTTGTTTTGGCCCTCGAAAAGGGAGGAATTAAGGGGGTCAATCGCTGTGAATCAGGCCCATGCCCACCAAAAATGTCTCCGAAGACTTGTCTCGCGAAGATTTGGGCTTGATGGGTTTGACGACTTTGAAGGTCTCTTTGAACATCTTCACGATCTGGCTGTACCCACTGCCATGGAACACCTTGACCACCAAAGCCCCCTGCGGCTTCATGTGGTTTTGGGCAAATTCCACCGCCAACTCGATCAAATGCAAGATACGGGCAGCGTCCGAAGACTCGATGCCCGATAAATTGGGCGCCATGTCCGACACCACCACATCAGCCTGTCGCCCCTGCAAAGCCGCTTCGAGCAAAGCGGCCACTTCGTTCTCACGAAAATCACCTTGAATGAATTGCACACCCTCCACTGGGGCCATGGGCAGGATGTCGAGCGCAATGATGCTGCCATTGAGCTCGCCCACAGCGGCGCCATCGGGCGACAAGCGGCGGCGCAAATACTGGCTCCAAGCGCCTGGAGCAGAGCCCAAGTCCACCACCAAATCACCCGGTCGGATCAAGCCCAGGGTCTCATCGATTTCCTTGAGCTTGTAAGCCGCACGCGCCCGATAACCCTCCTTGAGGGCCAATTTGACGTACGTGTCATTCACATGGTCGTTCAACCACGCTTTGTTAACCTTTTTACTTTTGGTTTTGACTTTCATTCTTTTGCGTCCTTACGGGGATAATACGGGGATGCCCCAAATACAACTCACACCTGCCGAGCGCAAAGTTTTTCGCGCCGATGCCCACCACCTGGATCCTGTCGTCATGGTCGGAGGCGATGGTTTGACCCCTGCCGTCATCAAAGAAACCGAAGCGGCCTTGAACGCCCATGGCCTGATCAAGATCCGCGTATTGGGCGACGATCGCGCCGCACGCGAAGCCATGTTTTCCCAATTGACAGACCAACTCCATGCTGCGCCGATCCAGCACATCGGCAAATTGCTCATCCTCTGGCGTCCTCAACCCGAGAAGATCAAAGAAACCGATGAAGACCGGAAAGCCGGTCCTCGCGATTTCAAAATCCTGAAATACAGCTCACGTGGCGGGCAGCGACCTGAAGTCAAAACCGTTCGCGTACTGGGCAACCAACGACTGGCTGCTGGTGGACAGATCAAGCGGGCCAAGCCCAAGCAAAAATCGGTCAAAAAAGGTCGCCTAGACTGACCCAGAGGGCACCTGAAATAGCCCGTTGGGGTGTTAGAGTGGGCCGTTTTTCAACGGCCCTTTTTGCATCTCAAATGTAAGAAACGCTGACGATTTCGTAGCGACGCACGCCCCCGGGTGCCTGGACTTCGGCCACATCACCCTCTTCTTTACCGATCAAAGCGCGGGCAATCGGGCTACCGATGTTGATCAATCCCAGCTTCAAATCCGCCTCATCCTCGCCCACAATTTGGTACTTGAACGCTTCGCCTGAGCCTTCGTCTTCCAGTTCCACGGTGGTGCCGAACACCACACGGCCGCCCGCATCCACCGATGACGGATCGATGATTTGCGCGGCGGACAACTTGCCTTCAATTTCCTGAATTCGCCCCTCGATGAAGCCTTGACGGTCTTTGGCTGCATCGTATTCGGCGTTCTCACTCAAGTCGCCTTGGGCTCGCGCCTCGGCAATGGCTTGAATCACGCCAGGACGGTCAACGGTTTTGAGGCGATGCAGCTCATCTTTGAGCTTTTCAGCACCACGTTTTGTGATCGGGATGGTGGACATGCAGTGTTCTCCAAAAACAAACCGCCGAGTTTTAAACTCGGCGGTCATTCATTGCATTATGCCTTGCCAAATTGACCAGGCAAGGTTCAAAAGGCGGATCAGGCCAAGAGCTGGGCGTGCATTTCCTGAACAGAGATGACGCCCAACTGGTCCATGTACTTCATACCTTCCACAGCCGCCTCCGCGCCTGCGATGGTGGTGAACGTCGTGACGCGGTTGAGCAAAGCCGAAGTTCGAATGTGACGAGAGTCGGCAATCGCATTTCGCCGTTCTTCCACTGTGTTGATGACCAACACAATTTCTCTGTTCTTGATCATGTCCACGATGTGCGGACGACCTTCCGTGACTTTGTTCACGATGGCGCAAGCCACACCCGCTTCGTTGATCGCATTGGCTGTACCTTTGGTCGCTACCAGTGCAAAGCCTTGTGCGGACAACTGACGCGCCACTTCAATGACACGGGTCTTGTCGTTGTTTTTCACCGAAATGAACACTTTGCCAGATGGCGTACCGTCTGCCTTGTGGGAACGGGGTAACTTGGTGCCCGCACCCAACTGGCTCTTCACAAAGGCTTCACCAAAGGTCTTGCCCACGCCCATGACTTCGCCGGTGGACTTCATCTCGGGTCCGAGAATGGTGTCCACACCCGGGAACTTCACAAAGGGAAAAACCGCTTCTTTCACACTGAAATAAGGGGGGGTGACTTCTTTGGTGATGCCTTGCGAAGCGAGGGTTTGACCGGCCATGCAACGCGCAGCGACTTTGGCGAGCTGTATGCCTGTGGCTTTGGACACATAAGGCACTGTCCGAGAGGCTCGGGGGTTGACTTCCAGCACGTAAATGACGTCTTTGCCGTCCACGTGTTGAATGGCAAACTGCACGTTCATCAAACCCACCACATTCAAAGCACCCGCCATCGCAGCCGATTGACGCTTGAGTTCGGTCACGGTTTCGACAGACAAGGAATAAGGTGGCAAGGAGCACGCCGAGTCACCGCTGTGCACACCCGCTTGTTCAATGTGTTCCATCACGCCACCGATGAAGGTTTTGCCTTCGGGGTCGCGCAAACAGTCCACATCGCACTCGATGGCGTCGTTCAGGAAACGGTCGAGCAAAACGGGCGAATCGTGCGACACTTTCACCGCTTCGCGCATATAGCGCTCCAGGTCGCGCTGCTCGTGCACGATTTCCATCGCGCGGCCACCCAACACATAGCTGGGGCGAACGACCAAGGGGTAGCCCAACGATGCGGCTTTTTCCAAAGCTTCTGGCTCTGTGCGCGCGGTGGCGTTGGGTGGCTGACGCAAGCCCAGGTCCTGCAACAACTTTTGGAAGCGCTCACGGTCTTCGGCCGCGTCAATCATGTCGGGGCTGGTGCCGATGATGGGCACGCCAGCGGCTTCCAAATCCAGCGCCAATTTCAATGGGGTTTGACCACCATATTGAACGATGACGCCCGTGGGTTTTTCTTTGTTGACGATTTCGAGCACATCCTCCAAAGTGACGGGCTCAAAATACAAGCGGTCCGAGGTGTCGTAGTCGGTCGACACGGTCTCGGGGTTGCAATTGACCATGATGGTTTCATAGCCGTCTTCTCGCATGGCAAGCGCTGCATGAACGCAGCAATAGTCAAATTCGATGCCTTGGCCAATGCGGTTGGGGCCACCACCCAGCACCATGATCTTCTTGTTCGTCGTAGGCTCTGCTTCACACTCACCATCACCATGGCCCTCATAACAAGAGTACATGTAGGCAGTATCGGTTGAGAATTCGGCAGCACAGGTGTCCACCCGTTTGTAAACGGGGCGAATGTTCAGGGCGTGGCGCCGTGCGCGAACCACGTGTTCAGTGGTCTTGAGCAACTTGGCCAATCGACGGTCAGAAAAACCCTTCTTTTTCAGGGCGCGCAACTCGTCGGCCGTGATGGCCTCGAGTGTGGTGGTTTCCAACTCCAACTCGATTTTGACAATTTCTTCAATCTGCACCAAAAACCAAGGATCGATTTTGGTCAGAGCAAACACCTCGTCCACGCTCAGGCCCATGGCGAAGGCATCGCCCACATACCAAATGCGCTCAGGACCGGGCTCGCCCAGTTCCTTCTCGAGCACTTCGCGGTCCTGGGTTTTTTCGTTCATGCCGTCCACGCCCACTTCCAAACCACGCAGGGCTTTTTGGAAAGACTCCTGGAAGGTGCGGCCCATGGCCATGACCTCGCCCACCGACTTCATCTGGGTGGTCAAACGGCTGTCAGCAGTCGGGAATTTTTCAAACGCAAAACGTGGGATTTTGGTGACCACATAGTCGATCGAAGGCTCGAACGAAGCGGGGGTGGCGCCGCCCGTGATGTCATTGCGCAACTCGTCGAGTGTGTAGCCCACAGCCAATTTGGCCGCGACTTTGGCGATCGGAAAACCTGTGGCTTTGGACGCCAGTGCGGACGAGCGCGACACGCGGGGGTTCATCTCGATCACCACCATGCGGCCGTCTTTGGGGTTGATGGAAAACTGCACATTAGAGCCACCGGTGTCCACACCGATCTCTCGCAAAACCGCCAAAGAGGCGTTGCGCAAAATTTGGTATTCCTTGTCGGTCAAGGTTTGGGCAGGCGCCACTGTGATGGAGTCCCCGGTGTGCACGCCCATCGGGTCCAAGTTTTCGATTGAACACACAATGATGCAGTTGTCCGCTTTGTCGCGGACCACTTCCATCTCGTACTCTTTCCAGCCGAGCAGAGATTCTTCGATCAGCAATTCGGTGGTGGGTGAGGCCTCCAAACCGCGCTTGCAAATCACTTCGAAGTCTTCGGGGTTGTAGGCGATGCCGCCGCCCGTGCCGCCCAGGGTGAAGCTCGGGCGAATGACGGTGGGGAAACCCAAGGTCTTTTGAACCTCCCAGGCCTCTTCTATGCTGTGCGCAATGCCGGAACGTGCTGAGCCCAGACCAATTTTGGTCATGGCGTCTTTGAACTTCAAACGGTCTTCGGCTTTGTCAATGGCCTCCGGCGTAGCACCGATCAACTCAACCTTGTACTTTTCGAGCACACCGTGGTGCCACAAGTCCAAGGCGCAGTTCAGGGCCGTTTGTCCCCCCATGGTGGGCAAGATGGCATCGGGACGCTCTTTGGCGATGATTTTTTCAACCGTTTGCCAAGTGATGGGCTCGATGTAGGTGACATCGGCAGTGGCCGGGTCGGTCATGATCGTGGCGGGATTGCTGTTGATCAAGATGACTTTGTAGCCCTCCTCGCGCAAAGCTTTACAAGCTTGCACGCCAGAGTAGTCGAACTCGCAGGCCTGCCCGATGATGATCGGGCCTGCGCCAATGATGAGGATGCTTTTGAGGTCGGTGCGCTTTGGCATGGTTATTTCGCCTCCATCAATTGGATGAAGCGGTCAAAGAGGTAAGCAATGTCATGTGGGCCAGGCGATGCTTCAGGGTGCCCTTGAAAGCAAAACGCGGGCTTGTCGGTGCGGACCAAGCCTTGCAAAGTGCCGTCAAACAAGGACACATGCGTGGCACGCAAATTGGCAGGCAGCGATTTTTCATCCACTGCAAAACCGTGGTTTTGACTGGTGATGGACACGCGTCCAGAGTCCAGGTCTTTCACAGGGTGGTTGGCGCCGTGGTGACCAAACTTCATCTTGAACGTCTTGGCGCCACTGGCCAAGGCCATGATTTGGTGACCCAGGCAAATGCCGAATGTGGGAATACCGGTTTCGATCAACTCAGCCGTCGCCGCAATCGCGTAATCGCAAGGCTGTGGGTCGCCAGGGCCGTTGGACAAAAAGATGCCGTCAGGCCTGTGCTTGAGCACCTCAGCCACAGGGGTCTTGGCTGGCACTACGGTGACCTTGCAACCGCGCGCGGCCAACATGCGCAAGATGTTTTTCTTCACGCCAAAGTCATAAGCGACCACATGGAACTTGGGCGCAGTCAAGTTGCCGTAGCCTTTGCCCAATGTCCACTCGGTTTGTGTCCACTCATAGGGCTGGGACACCGTGACTTGTTGCGCCAAATCAAGGCCAGCCATATTGGGCGCGCCTTTGGCTGCGGCCACCGCTTGGTCGATCACCGCTTGTGTGACTTCTTGGCCTTTGGCCAGGCCCACGATCGCGCCGTTTTGCGCGCCCTGAGTGCGCAAGATGCGTGTCAGCTGTCTTGTGTCGATGTTGGCAATGGCCACCGTGCCTGCATCGGCCAAATAGGCCGACAAGCTTTGGCCAGAACGAAAGTTACTGGCCACCAAAGGCAAGTCTTTGATGATCAAGCCAGCAGCATGGACTTTGTCAGATTCGATGTCTTCCACATTGACGCCATAGTTGCCAATGTGCGGATACGTCAAGGTGACGATCTGCTGGCAGTAGCTGGGGTCGGTGAGGATTTCCTGGTAGCCGGTGAGTGAGGTGTTGAACACCACTTCGCCGACTGTGGAGCCAGCGGCTCCGATCGAGTTGCCGATAAAGACCGTGCCGTCTGCGAGCGCCAAGATGGCGGGCGGGAAAGTTCCCTGAAGAGACAAAAGCACTGGGTTCTCCGGAATAGTTCGGGTACGCCTCAGCACTCACAAGAGATGTGATCTCTTTTTGGCTGCTTGTTCGAGGATTGGGCCTGGGATGGACTGTGGCGTACAGGTTGATGCGGGAAAGCCCACTATTATAGCCGAGTACTACTTGAAAACCCTGACAAATCAGTCCTCGAAAGCCAAGCCGTTCAGCCTACAGCTTCACAATGCAACGGTCGCACTGGCGTGCAAACAAATGGCGGCAGCGGTTGCCACATTCAAGGACTCCTCGCCGCCGGGCTGGGCGATGCGAACGGAATGCTGGGCCATGGCCAGCAGGTCTTCACTCACGCCCTGCCCTTCGTGCCCGAAAACCCAGGCGCAGGGGCTGGGAAAGTCACCCCGCCTGAGCATTTCATGCAAAAAAGGACCTTCATGGGAGCTGGTGGACAAAACGGGCACTTGCAAAGCGGCCACATCGGATGGACTCACCGACTCGACCAATTTCAGACCACAATGCGCTCCCATGCCTGCTCTCAACACTTTGGGTGACCACAGAGCGGCCGTGCCCTTGATGGCCAAAACCTGGCGATAACCAAATGCCGACGCACATCGCAAAATGGCCCCCACATTGCCTGCATCTTGCAAACGGTCCAAAACCACTGTGGGCATTTCAGCAACGATCTGTGTTTCTGCCATCCAAGCGACAACGAAGCCCATGCGTGCAGGCGATTCCAGGCCACTCAGACTGGCAAACAAGGCATCAGGCAAGACAAAGACCTGATCCGTCAACCCCATCCAATGTTGGCCTTGCTCAACCTGAAAAGACTCGGTCATTACCACCTGAGAAGGACGCACGCCGCGCTCAAGGGCTGCCATGCACAGGTGATCGCCCTCCAGCCAAAACTGTTCAGCTTTGCGGTAAGCGGTAGTTTCCTGGGCCAAACGCCGCCAGAGCTTCACATGCGGGTTGTCTCTCGACGTGATCAAATGCACCGCACACTCCTGGCCACTGGGGCAAATGTCATTCTGTGGCAATCCGCCGGACCATGGGCTTGTAATGCAGCCAAGTGTTGGGCTGTGCCATAACCTTTGTGCTGGTCAAACCCATACATCGGATGGCGCTGGTGCATCGCTTCGCACAAACGGTCGCGGTGTACCTTGGCCAAGATGGAGGCCGCCGAAATGGCTGGCACCAAAGCATCCCCCTGCACGATGGCTTCTGCCCGAATGGACAAGGTGGGCAATCGGTTGCCATCGACCAGCACCAACTTAGGGGGCAGTCGCAAAGCCTCGACGGCCCGTTTCATGGCCAACATCGTGGCTTGCAATATATTGAGTTGGTCAATTTCTTGCTCGCTCGCTTGCGCAATGGCAAAACACAGCGCACGCGCCCGGATCTCGTCAAACAAAGCCTCGCGGCGTTTGGCTGTCAGTTTTTTCGAGTCATTCAGCCCTCGAATAGGGTTCAAGTCGTCAAGGATCACGGCCGCCGCGACCACGGGGCCCGCCAATGGACCGCGCCCAGCCTCATCCACCCCGGCCATCAAGCCATCGGTATCCCAATTCAAGGTTTTTTGCTCAAGCAGCAATGGTTTTTTGAATCGCATGGGCGGCCAGCGTTGGCATGTCCTGACGCAGTTGATGGTGCAAAACGGTGAACCGATCCTGAAGAAGGGCCACTGCCGTGGGATCGTCCAGCCACCGCATCACCGCATTCGCGAGCGCTTGAGCTTGCACTTGCTCTTGCAAAAACTCGGGCAGCAAACTTTCGTTACACAAAATATTGGGCAACCCCACCCATGGCAGCAAGCGCTGGCGGTTGGCAATCTGCCAAGACAGCCATTGCATTTTGTAGGCGATGACCATGGGGCGCTTGTGCAAAGCGGTTTCCAATGTGGCGGTACCGCTGGCCACCAGCGCCACATCACAAGCCGCCTGCACCTCGTGCGAACGGCCCATCACCAAATGCACATGGGCTTGCATGCCCGTCTGGGCCATGACCGCCTGAATCATGGGCTTCAACAGGCCATGCGTAGGCAAGACAAATCGTAATCCAGGCCGTTGCTTCAGCATGAGCTGGGCCGCTTGCAGGAACGGCAAAGCCAAACCCTTGACCTCAGAGGGTCTGCTGCCGGGCAGCAAAGCCACGACGGTGGCCTCGGCGGGCAAATCCAAGGCCTGCCGGGCTTGCAATCGGTCAGGCTCCAGTGCGATCACATCGGCCACCGGGTGGCCGACGAACGTGCCCTCAATCCCATGCTGGGCCAACAAATCCGGCTCAAAAGGGTAAATGCACAGGACATGGTCTACGCTGTCGCGAATTTTTTGCACCCGCTCAGGGCGCCAAGCCCAAATGGACGGGCACACCAGTTGAACCGTGGGAACACCCTTTTGACGCAGCAAGCGCTCCACCGGCAAGTTGAAGTCCGAGGCATCCACTCCCACATACAGGTCGGGCAGGTCACTGAGCACCTGTTGAATCAAGGCCTGTCGGATGCCGTTGATATGACGGTAATTCCAAAGCGCTTCCACCAATCCCCGTACAGACAACTCATCGCAGGACCAGCGCGAGACAAATCCTGTCGCATCCATCTGTGGCCCGCCAATGCCAGAAGCTTGCAAGCCGGGCCACACTTTGTGCAGACCACCCAGCAGCAAGGCCGCGAGCATGTCACCCGAACGCTCGGCAGCGACCATGCTCACCCTCAGGTCTGGCATGGTGGCATCCGATGTCGCGCGCAAGCCTGACAAATCCATCACGCGGTCAACGCCTGGCGAATCACACCACACACCTCGTCAATCGACTCGTTGCTCAACTCGGGGTAGATTGGCAGGGACAGGCAGTGCTCGGCCACCGATTCGGTGACAGGAAAACGGGTACCGTCTGCGATTGAGGCAAACACTTTTTGCTGGTGCAAAGGCACGGGATAATAAACAGCGCTGGCGATTTTGTGCTCAGTCAAAGCCTGTTGAATGGCCGCACGGTGATCGGTCAACACGGTGTACTGGTGGAACACATGCAAGCCCACGCCATCTTCGCAGGGCGTTTGCAAATTCAGGAAACACAAGCCAGCGTTGTAGCGGTGAGCAACGCGGCGACGCTCTTGGTTGTAATGGTCAATCAACGGCAGCTTGGCCCGCAGCACCACGGCCTGCAGTTCATCAAGTCGGCTGTTGTAACCCACGATGTCGTGGTAATAACGCACCTTGCTGCCGTGGTTGCGCAGCATGCGCAGGGTTTCCGCCATGTCGTCAGACTGCGTTGTGATCATGCCGCCGTCGCCAAAGCAGCCCAAATTTTTACTGGGGAAAAAGCTGAAAGCCGCCACATCGCCAAGCGCTCCGGTTTTGCGGCCACCGATGTCGGCACCAAAAGATTGAGCGCAGTCCTCCACCAATTGAAGCTGGTGCTCTTTGGCCAAGGCCATCAACGGCGCCAAATTGGCGGGCTGTCCAAACAAATGCACTGGCAGCAAAGCCTTGGTTTGGGGGGTGATGGCGCGCTGGGCCTGCGCCACGTCGATGTTGAAGGTGCAGGGATCGATGTCCACAAAAACCGCTTTGGCACCCACATAGGCAATGGCCTCGGCAGTGGCAATGAAGGTGAAAGGCGTGGTGATCACTTCGTCGCCAGGCCCAATGCCGGCAGCCAGCAAAGCCAAGTGCAAAGCATCGGTGCCGTTGGCGCAAGTGATGGCGTGGGCCACGCCCAGATAGTCGGCCGCCTCTTTCTCAAAGGCTTGAACATTGGGGCCCAAAATAAACTGCGCTGCAGACAAGGCCTTCAAAAATGCAGGCTCCAGCTCAGGCTGGAGATCGCGGTATTGCGCGACCAGATCGACCATAGGGATGGGCATGGCGTACCTTTCAATTGTGCAAAAAATCAGGAAATCAAACGGGTGGCGTCGGTGATGCGTTGAACAGCTTGCAAGGCACGCCGTCCAGCCTCACCACTCACTTTGGGGGGACGTTGATGTCGAACGCTCTCCACAAAGTCAAAAATCTCGGCAAACAAGGGATCGGCTTCGCCAAAGGATTGCTCATGGCGCTCAATCGCCTGCTCAGGATCGGCCAAAGGCGATGTGGCGCCTCGGTAAGTGGTCAAGGTGCGCGCCTGAAAATCCAGAGAGTGGCAGGCTTGGTCTTGAAAGACCCGCATTTTGCGCTCGCTCTTGGCGCTCACCCGACTGGCGGTGACATTGGCCACGCAGCCATTGGCAAACCGAATCCGTGCATTGGCAATGTCGATGTCGGCAGTCAGCACACGCGCACCCGAACACTCCACGCTTTCCACCTCGCTGTTGACCAAAGACAAAATCAAATCGACATCGTGGATCATCAAGTCCAGCAACACACTGACGTCGGTGGCCCGTGGTTTGAAAGGGGCCAAGCGGGAACTGTCGATGAAACGGGGGTTCGACAGCAAGGGCTCTAAGGCCAAAGCGGCAGGGTTGAAACGCTCTAAATGACCGACGGCCAACACGCAATGGTTTTCTTTGGCCAGTCGGATCAACTCATCGGCCTGCTCCAAGGTGGTGGTCATGGGTTTTTCCACCAAGACATGCACACCAGCCCGCAAAAAATCGGCGCACACCTCGTGATGCCCTTGCGTGGGCACCACAATACTCACCGCATCCACCTGCCCGATCAAAGACCGGTAATCGGTGAGGGCAGCACAGTGCAGCGGGCCAGCGACAGCATCAGCTTGTTCCTGACGGCTGTCCACCACGGCCACCAACTGACACGCTGGAATTTTGGCGTACTTTTGAGCATGAAACTTGCCCAGATAACCAACGCCAATCACGGCGCAACGCAACAGGGCCAAGGGGCCCTCCTTTCATGCTCGGCCGGGACCCATTCCCAACCCTTGAAATTTTCAATCCACCGAACGGCGACGCGAACGAACGATGCCGACCTTGGGGGAAACACCCGCCAGGAAGTCCACCATCATGTCGACATCGGCCTGGATCTCGGGTTTGTCCTTGGCCATTTGCACGATGCGTTCTTTGGACGCATCCAAACTGAGGTTTTCCCGGTACAGGGCTTTGTGCATGGCGCGAACAGTCGCAATGCGGTCGGGCGAATAACCGCGACGACGCAAACCTTCCGCGTTCACCGTGCGGGCAGATGCGGGTTGGCCTTGGCAGGTCACATAAGGCGGAAGATCCGCGAACAACAAGGTGCACATGGCGGTGAAGCTGTGTGCGCCCAAACGCAGAAATTGGCGAACCACGGTGAAACCCCCCAAGATGACCCAATCACCCACCACCACGTGCCCTGCCAACTGCGAGTTGTTGGCGAAGATCGTGTGACTGCCTATTTGGCAGTCGTGCGCCAAATGCACGTAAGCCATGAACAGGTTGTCATCGCCCACCCGCGTCACGCCGCCCCCATTCACTGTTCCGGCATTGAAGGTGCAAAATTCGCGGATGGTGTTTCCATGGCCAATTTCCAGACGAGTGGGTTCGCCCGCATACTTTTTATCCTGAGGCGCTGCGCCCAAGGAGGTGTAACTGTGGACATGGTTGTTCTGTCCCATCGTGGTGTAACCCTCGATCGTGCAATGCGAGCCCACGGTTGAACCCGCACCGATCACCACGTTCGGTCCAATGGTGGTGAAAGGCCCAACCGTGACAGAAGCATCAAGTTGGGCGGCTGGATCGACCAATGCGGTAGAGTGAATAGTCGCCATAGGTCCTCACGCGATTTTGCGCATGGTGCACATCAATTCAGCCTCACAAGCCAGTTCATCTCCGACTTTGGCTTGGGCTTTGAATTTGAAAATTCCAGCTTTCATGCGGTCAAGCCGCACCTCCAATGTCAGTTGATCACCAGGCTCCACAGGTCGCTTGAAACGCGCGCCGTCAATCCCCGCAAAGTAGTAAAGCGTATTCTCGTCAGGGGCTGCATCCAAGCTGTCAAAAGTCAACAGGGCTGCCGCCTGGGCCAGTGCCTCCAGCATCAAGACGCCCGGCATGACAGGACGGTGAGGAAAATGACCGGTGAAAAATGGTTCATTGATCGTGACGTTTTTCAAGGCTTTGATGCGTACGCCTTTTTCGATTTCGAGCACGCGGTCCACCAGTAAAAACGGGTAACGGTGCGGCAGTAGTTTGAGAATTTTATGGATGTCCATCATGGTCGTTTTCCTGATTGTTCTGAATGTCGGCTTCAAGCGCTTTGATGCGTTCACGCAAGCGGGACAATTGTTTGAGGCTGGCCGCGTTCTTTTCCCAATTGGCGTTGGTGTCCAAGGGGAACATGCCGGTGTAGTTGCCGGGCTGAGTGATGGAGCGCGTGACCACCGAGGCTGCTGAAATGTGCACATGGTCCGCCAAGGTCAAATGCCCCAGCACCACCGCGCCACCGCCGACCGTGCAATGGGCACCGATCCGGGCACTCCCGGCCACACCCACACAACCGGCCATGGCGGTGTGTTTGCCAACCTGCACGTTGTGCCCGATTTGAATCAGGTTGTCCAACTTCACACCGTCTTCAATCACCGTATCTGCCAAAGCACCACGGTCAATGCAGGTGTTGGCACCGATTTCCACATCGTCGCCAATGCGCACCGCGCCCAGTTGCTCAATTTTTTCCCATCGCCCTTGGTGGGGGGCAAAACCAAAACCATCGGCACCGATCACCACACCGGAATGGATCAGGCAGCGCGCTCCGATTTTGCAGTCTTCACCGACGGTGACACGCGACTTCAGCCAAGTTGCGGGGCCGATCTCGGCACCGCGTTCAATTACGCACAAAGGGCCGATCACGGCATCTTCGGCAATCAACGCATCCCGGTCAACCACCGCAGTGGGATGAATTTGAGGACCAGCAGGGCTTGGGTGCGCGCGCTTCCATAAACGGGTCAAGCGGGCAAAATACAAATAGGGGTCGTCGGTGATGATGGCCGCTGATCGGTGGGCGACTTGGGACTCGAAAGCGGGGGCAACAATCACACAGCCCGCCATGCTGGTCGACAACTGGTTTTGAAACCGTGCTTGACTTAAAAAACTGACCTGCCCGACTTGCGCGGTCTGCAGCGGTGCCAGCCCAGACACTTGCATGTCGGGAGAACCCAACAAACGGCCGCCCAAGGTCTCAACAATAGCGCCAAGCGTCAGCGACACGGTCTCAAACAGGCTCAAGCCTGTTATTTGCTCACCGAGGCGTTGAGCACCTTGATGACTTTTTCAGTGATGTCGTGCTTGGGATTGAAGTAAGCCGCATCTTGCAAGATCAAGTCGTATCTTTCAGACTCAGCCACTTGCTTGACGGCACGGCCTGCTTTTTCAAACAGCATTTGGTTCTCTTCGTTCTTGCGGGCACTCAAATCTTCTTGAAATTCGCGCTGACGCCGCTTCAAATCACGGTCTTGTTCAACCAACTGCTTTTGCTTGGTGACGCGTTGAGATTCTGACAAAGTCGGCGCATCCCGCTCAAATTTTTCAGCCGCGACCTTGAACCCATTGATCGCATCGTTCAGGTCTTTTTCGCGTTTTAAAAATTCAGATTCGAGCTTGCCTTGAGCCGCTTTGGCGACATTGGAGTCACGCAATATACGGTCGGTGTTGACGATGCCAACTTTGAAATCTTGCGCTTGCGCCCAGCCCGTCAAAGCCGATGCACCCGCCAGCAGCGCGACGAGAAGGTTCTTGCGAATCGTTTTCATTAGAAAGAGGTTCCGATCTGGAATTGGAGTTTCTGGATTTTATCGCCAGTCTGTTGATGGACAGGCGTGGCATAAGAGAAGCGCAAGGGGCCCATCGGTGAAATCCAGCTCAGGCCGATACCGGCTGATGCACGCAATTCAGACAGTGACACCCTTTCAGCATCACCAAACGCGCGGCCCACATCGGTAAATCCGAACAACCGCAAAGTTTTATCATTGCCCGCTCCTGGGAAGGGCACGATGAACTCGGCGTTCAGGACGATCTTTTTAGAACCGCCAATGTAGATGCCTGCTGTTTGCGAAGCAGGGCCAAGTGTAGATTGTTCAAAACCCCGAACACTGCCCAAACCGCCCACATAGAAATTCTTGAACAGCGGGTATGTTTGACCATTCAAGCCTTGGCCCCAACCCAAATCGGCATTCAGTGCCAGCGTATATTTGTTGCTCAAGGGGTAATAGTACTGGTGCTGGTAGCTGGTTCGTACATAACGCACATCGCCGGCCAAGCTCAGGTCCGCGTTGAAACGCTGAAAACTGCCTTTTGACGGCACCAAAGCACTGTCTCGACCATCCCTGGCCCAACCCAAAGTGAGTGGGAATGCGGTACTTTTAAAACCGAAAAGTTGTCCATATTGGTTGTATTCATATGGCAAATTGCCAGCCGTGCCTTTGTCAATGGTGGTCTGTTCCGCATTCATGCCTAAAAAGACCGTGTCGTTTTCGGTGACGGGCACGCCAAAACGAATCCCTGCACCGGTGTTGACCAAGCTGTAACTGCTCAAATCGGTGGTCAGATAAGGGCGGGTCGTCCGGTGAAAGATGTCCAATGTTCTGGAGATGCCGTTTTGGGTGAAATAGGGGTCGGTTGTGCTCAAGACCAGATTGCGGTTGTATTTGCTGGTATTGACTTCAACCGCCAAATAGTTCCCCGAACCGAAGGCGTTTTCCTGACGGATACCGAAGCTCAAGGTCACTTTTTCGGTGGACGAAAACCCAGCGCCCAAAGAAATGCTGCCCGTTGGCTTTTCAGTCACCGTGAAAGCCAAGTCAACTTGGTCGGGCGCACCAGGAATTTCAACCGTTTCCACGTTCACTGAGGTGAAAAAGCCCAAACGGTCTACTCGGTCACGTGACAAACGGATCTTGTCACCGTCGTACCAAGCGGCTTCAAACTGGCGAAACTCGCGCCGAATCACCTCATCGCGTGTGCGGTTGTTTCCAGCGATCAAAATGCGCCGGACATAAGCACGGCGTGATGGCTCTGCTTGCAAGACGAATTGCACACGGTTGCTTGAACGGTCAATTTCAGGTTTGACCTCCACGCGGGCAAAAGCAAAACCGAATGTGCCAAAGTAATCCGTGAAGGCTTTGGAGGTCTCTGCCACCGTCTCGGCGTTGTAGGGCTTGCCAATGGCAATCTTGACCAAAGCCTTGAACTCATCGTCTTTGTTCAGGAAGTTGCCTTCCAACTTGACACCCGAGACCACAAACCGCTCGCCCTCGGTCACATTGATCGTGATCGCCATTTCCTGCTTGTCTGGAGAAATGGCCACCTGCGTCGAGTCAATCCTAAACTCCAAGAACCCTCGGGAGAGATAGTAAGAACGCAACGCCTCCAAATCGGCATTGAGCTTGGTGCGGGCATACCGGTCCGACTTGGTGTACCAGCTCATCCAGCCACCTGTGTCCAAACTGAATTGGTCTCGCAAATCGGACTCAGAAAATACCTTGTTGCCTACGATCTGGATTTGCTTGATCTTGGCGGGCCCACCTTCTGTGATGGTGAAACTCAAATTCACACGGTTGCGATCAACCGGCGTGGCCGTGCTCACCACTTCGGCACCATAAAGGCTGCGATTGATGTACTGGCGCTTGAGTTCTTGCTCGGCTTTATCGGCCAAGGCTTTGTCGTAGGGCCTGCCTTCGGCCAAACCCACATCTTTGAGCGCTTTGATCAGGACATCTTTGTCAAACTCTTTGAGGCCAATGAACTCCACCACGGCCACCGATGGACGCTCTTCGACCACCACCACCAAGATGTCACCCTGTGTTTCCAAGCGCACATCTTTGAACAAGCCCAAAGCAAACAAGGCACGAATTGCAGCGGCCCCTTTTTCATCCGAATACTGATCGCCCACCCGCAGTGGCAAGGAGGCGAAAACAGTGCCGGATTCAATCCGCTGCAAACCCTCCACACGGATGTCACGCACCGTGAAAGGCTCCACCGCCCAAGTGGGCAAGCAGGCCAACAAGGTCGCCGCCAGCGTCAGTGCAGCAGGTTGGAGGCGTGGTCGAATGTCAAAAAGATTCATGGAACAACCATTTGGAGATCAATGGCTAAAGTACTAAGGAAAGTCACCATTGACCTGTTGAAAAAAACCAGCTGCTTGCCGAAATTTGCTCGTTCAACACAGCAAATTCGCCAGAGGCTACCGGGGTCAAACCGGTCACCTTGAAACAATCCAAGATAATACACCTCGCAAGGGCGTCAAAGGCTGGCATGCTTGAGCGTCTTGCCGCTCCAAATCCTTCACCCCAATGCCAGCACCCGCTGCTTGGCGGCCTCACGGCTGCGGCGGTCCATGTCGAGCAAGTCGGCCAAATTTTGGGGGCGCACCGCACTGACAGCGCTCAATGTCGCTTCATTGACTTGGTGGATTTGATCGAACCTGATTTGACGATTTAAAAATGCCTCTACCGCGATTTCGTTGGCGGCATTGAGCACCGCACAACTGCCGGGTGCGCCTTTCAAGGTGGCCCACGCCAAGCGCAGACCCGGAAATCGCTCGGGATGACCGTGGTCATCCATCGATTCAAACGTCATGGCGGCCAATGCATGAAAGTCCAAGGCCGCTGCACCCGACACCATGCGCTCGGGCCAACTCAGGCCGTAGGCGATGGGCACCCGCATATCGGGCGTACCCAGTTGGGCCACGACGGAGTGGTCTTTGTACTGCACCATGGAATGGATCACGCTTTGAGGGTGAATCACCACCTCCAGTTGGTCCGGCTCCAGGCCAAAAAGATAACGCGCCTCGATGACCTCTAAGGCTTTGTTCATCATGGTGGCCGAGTCGACCGAAATTTTCCGCCCCATCACCCAATTCGGATGCGCGCAGGCCTGCTCGGGCGTGACCTCTTTCAGCGTCGCGGGATCACGCCCCCGAAACGGACCACCCGAAGCCGTCAAAATGATTTTTTCGACCCGACGTGACCATGTGGCAGGGTCCTCGGGCAGCGACTGGAAAATGGCCGAGTGTTCACTGTCAATGGGCAAGAGCACGGCTGCGCCTTCGCGCACCGCAGCCAAAAAGACCTCACCGCCCACCACCAAAGCCTCTTTGTTGGCCAGCAGAAGCTTCTTACCGGCACGCGCCGCAGCCAAACAGGGTGATAAACCTGCCGCACCCACAATCGCCGCCATGACCGCGTCCACCGGGTCAGCGCAAGCCACGTCATCCAAAGCAGCAGCCCCCCATCGAACCTGGGTTTTCAAACCCTCGGCCTTGATTTTGTCCGCCAAGGCGCGAGCCGCGTCTTCCTGAACCATCACGGCGACTTCGGGCTTGAACTGCGCACATTGCGCCAGCATCAAGTCCACTTGGGTCGATGCGGTCAAGGCGAACACAGAAAACCGATCAGGGTGACGGGCCAAAACATCCAGTGTGCTTTGGCCAATGGAACCCGTGGAGCCCAAAATGGTGATGCGTTGCTTTGTTTGCATGATGAGCGATCTCCAATCAAATCCAGAAAACCAACATCATGGCCAAAGGCAATGTTGGCAGCAAGGCGTCCACCCGGTCCAACACGCCACCATGCCCGGGCAACAAGCCTGAGCTGTCTTTCATGCCGGCACTGCGTTTGACCAAAGATTCCAACAAATCGCCCACCACACTCATGGCGGACAGGAACAGCAAGGCAGGCAAGGCCACCCAAGCCCCCCTGGCAAACAACAAAGAGTAAAGGCTCAAATCAAGAAGCCCCCAACGGCGGTCAAGTTCGACCCAAATCAGAGCCACCAACAAGACGCCCAACATACCGCCCAAAACACCCTCCCAGCTTTTGCCAGGGCTGATGCTGGCCGCCAGTTTGGTCTTGATCCATCGGCCGCCCACCGCCTTGCCAAAAAAATAAGCAAAAACGTCGGCGGCCCACACCAAGACCAGCAAGGACAACAAGAAATTGACACCCCGTTGATGTGCCTGCGCCATGGCCACCCACGCCAAAGACAGCAACAACAGGCCGCCCAACCAACGCAGGTTGCGCGGCCAAAGCACCCAACCCGACACGCCGCGCAGGATCATCCAGCCCCCAATCAAGACCCAAAAAGCCCCTGCAAACAACCACACCAGCGGGGGCGTGTACTGAACCCACCCCATTTGATGGGCCAAGGCACACGCCAACAAACACAGCAAGGCGCCAGCCCAAGCCACCGAGGATGACACACCGTTCAGGCGCCCCCATTCCCAAGCGCCCGCCGAAATGATCACCACCGTCAACACCATGAAGGGCCATGGGTTCACGGTAAACAAGGCCGGCAGCAACAGAGCCAGCAAGATCAGCGCGGTGATCACTCTTTGTTTGAGCATGGACAGTCCAGAAAAAAAGGCCGCCATGGGGCGGCCTGTCAGGCCGTGGTGTGCCACGGCAGGGAATTCAAACTCAAACGGCCATGATCTCTTGTTCTTTGGCGGTCACCAACTGGTCAATCTCGGTCATGCGTTTGTCGGTCAATTTTTGGACATCGGCCTCGGCGCGCTTTTGATCGTCTTCGGAAGCCTCTTTGTCCTTGACCAACTTTTTAACCGATTCATTGGCGTCTCGGCGCAAATTGCGAATGGCAATTTTGGCGTTTTCACCCTCGGTGCGCGCTAATTTTGTCATTTCCTTGCGGCGCTCTTCGCTCATGGCGGGCATGGGCACACGGATCAACTCACCCAAGGAGGCAGGGTTCAAGCCCAACTCGCTCTCGCGGATGGCTTTTTCAATTTTGGCCGCCATGCTTTTCTCCCAAGGCTGCACGCTGATGGTACGCGCGTCCATCAATGACACGTTGGCCACTTGGGACAAAGGCACCAAAGAGCCGTAATAATCGACATGGATGGTGTCGAGCAGTGCCGGGTTGGCACGACCGGTGCGGATACGGGTCAGGTTGTTTTTGAAAGCCGCGATGGACTGCTCCATCTTGTTTTCGCAGTTTTTCTTGATGTCTGGAATGGTCATAGGGTTCTCCTCGTCAGAACGTTCTCAAGCGTGCACCAAAGTGCCTTCGTCTTCACCCAAAACCACGCGCTTCAAAGCGCCGTTTTTGATGATCGAAAACACCTTGATCGGCAACTTTTGGTCGCGGCACAAAGCAAATGCGGTGGCATCCATGATGCCCAGATTGCGCGAAATGGCTTCATCGAAACTGATTTTGCTGTAACGCGTCGCATTGGGGTCTTTTTTAGGGTCAGCCGAATAAACACCATCGACCTTGGTGGCCTTGAGTACCATTTCGGCACCAATTTCGGCCCCCCGCAAGGCTGCCGCGGTGTCGGTGGTGAAAAATGGATTGCCCGTGCCCGCCGCGAAAACCACCACTTTACCCTCTTCCAGGTACTGCAAAGCTTTGGGGCGAACGTAAGGCTCCACCACTTGATCGATGCCAATGGCCGACATCACACGCGCCGTCAACCCCGCCTTGTCCAAGGCATCCGCCAGGGCCAAGGAGTTCATCACCGTGGCCAGCATGCCCATGTAATCGGCCGTTGCGCGGTCCATGCCCACCGAACCCCCTGCCACACCCCGGAAAATGTTGCCGCCACCAATGACCACGGCCACTTGCACCCCCAGCCGATTGATCTCAGCGATTTCTTCGGCCATGCGCACGATGGTGGCACGGTTGATGCCAAAAGCATCGTCGCCCATCAAGGCCTCGCCGGACAGCTTGAGCAAAATGCGCTTAAAGGCTGGCTTGGCTGAAGACATGATGGACTCCTTGGTGGTCAATTTGAAAGGTGAAATGGCGATTGAACGGGTCAATGGACTCAGGCTGCGCCTTGAGCCGCTGCCACCTGAGCAGCCACTTCGGCTGCGAAGTCATCGACTTTCTTTTCAATGCCTTCGCCCACCACGTACAAAGTGAAGGCGTTCACGGTGGTCCCAGCAGCCTTGAGCATTTGCTCAACGGTTTGCTTGTCATTTTTCACGAAAGTCTGATTGAACAAAGACACTTCTTTGAGGTACTTTTGAACAGAACCTTCGACCATTTTGGTGACGATGTCGGCAGGCTTGCCAGATTCAGCCGCTTTGGCAGCAGCCACTGAGCGCTCTTTTTCAATCAACTCGGCAGGCACTTCAGCGCTGGTCAAAGACACCGGCTTCATGGCGGCCACGTGCATGGCCACATCTTTGGCGGCTGTGGGGTCACCTGCAAACTCAACCAAAACGCCGATGCGGGTACCGTGCAAATAGTTGGCGATCTGGGCACCACCGGCAGCACGCTTGAAGCGGCGGAAGCTCATGTTTTCACCGATTTTGCCGATCAGGCCCTTGCGCACTTCTTCCAGGGTGGGGCCAAAACCGTCTTGGCTGTAAGGCAACTCGCCCAAAGCAGCGATGTCAGCAGGGTTGTGTTCGGCCACCAACTGGGCAGCGGCATTGGCCAAAGCCAAGAAGCTGTCATTTTTGGTCACAAAGTCGGTTTCGCAGTTGACTTCGATCATGGCGCCTGTGGTGCCGTTGACAAAACTGGTCACGACGCCCTCCGCGGTCACGCGAGAGGCAGCCTTGCCGGCCTTGGTGCCCAGCTTGACGCGCAGCAGCTCTTCTGCTTTGGACATGTCGCCTTCTGCTTCCGTGAGGGCTTTTTTGCACTCCATCATGGGGGCGTCGGTTTTTGCGCGCAGTTCAGCGACCATGCTTGCGGTGATTGCAGCCATTTGATTTCTCCGTATTCAGTCAAAAAGTTAAATTAAAAAAAAGGGGCCACAAAGCCCCTTTCATCGAGTCTTGGGAACTCAGGCAGAAGCGTTTTCTTCTTCAACAAACTCGTCAGCGCCTTCGGTGACGGCTTTGACCACATCGTTGACCGCATTGGCGCGCCCTTCGATGATGGCGTCAGCGATGCCGCGGGCGTACAAGGCCACGGCCTTGGCCGAGTCGTCGTTGCCCGGAATGATGTAGTCAATGCCTTCGGGCGAGTGGTTGGAGTCCACCACACCAATCAATGGAATGCCCAATTTCTTGGCTTCCGAGATGGCAATTTTGTGGTAACCAACGTCGATCACGAAAATGGCATCTGGCAAAGCGGCCATATCCTGGATGCCCCCGATGTCTTTTTCGAGCTTTTCCATCTCGCGCTTGAACATCAGTTGCTCTTTTTTGCTTAAGGCTTCGAGACCCACTTCTTGCTGAGCTTTCATGTCCTTCAGGCGCTTGATCGAGGTCTTGACGGTTTTGAAGTTGGTCAACATGCCGCCCAACCAGCGCTGGTCGACGAAAGGCACACCGGCGCGCAGAGCTTCTGAAGCCACCATTTCACGGGCTTGGCGCTTGGTGCCGACCATCAAAATGGTGCCCCGGTTGGCCGACAATTGCTTGGCGAACTTGATCGCGTCCTGGAACATCGGCAGCGATTTTTCCAGGTTGATGATGTGAATTTTGTTGCGGTGACCGAAGATGAAGGGGGCCATCTTGGGGTTCCAGAAACGGGTTTGGTGGCCAAAGTGGACACCGGCTTCCAGCATTTCGCGCATGGTAACGGACATAGTGAATACTCCAAAGGTTGTGTCTAAAACCAGTCCACTGATTCGGCTCGCTTGAGGAAGCAAGAGGAACACCTTGACGGGACGGGTTCGCGGATGAACTTTGTTGACCTGAAACAGGTCTTTTGGAGTTGACTCCCAAAAGACACCGTTCGCGGTACACAAAGCCTTAGGATTATAGCACCCAGACACCCTACTTTCGAGGCGTTTTCCCATGAAATCCGACCTGACCGCGACGCGCGAAGCCCTGTTCACCGGCCAAAAAACGGCTCTGGAGGTTGCGCAGGCTTGCCTGGACATCGCAGAAAGCGCGGCCTGTGCGCATGTCTTCAGAAGCATTTCTGGCGAAAGCTTGAAAACCGCCGCAGCTCACCACCATGCACCCCATCAAACACTGGCAGGCTTGGCCGTCTCGGTCAAAGACTTGTTTGACATGCAGGGAGAAAACACCGCCGCAGGGTCCATCGTGCTGCAAAACCAGCCGCCAGCGGCGCATGATGCCGCAGCCGTCGCACGGTTACGCGCCGCAGGCGCAGGCTTCATTGGCCGCACCCACATGGTTGAATTTGCCTTTTCTGGGGTGGGCATCAACCCACACCACGGCACACCTGCCGCTTGGGACGCTTTGACCGACACGCCTGCAGGTTCACCTCTGGCCGCCCATGCGCCCGGTGGCTCCAGCTCGGGCGCAGCGGTGTCGGTGGCCACGGGTGCTGCGTTCATTGGCCTTGGCTCGGACACGGGGGGCTCCATTCGCATCCCCGCCGCCCTGAACGGCATTGTGGGTTTCAAAAACACCGCTCGGCGGGTGCCCACCCAAGGCGCTTTGCCCTTGTCCACCACGCTGGACACGGTGTGTGCCATGACCCGCTCGGTCAGAGACGCGGTATTGGCCCATGAAGTGCTTTCTGCCCGAAAAGTGCCCACATCCACACGCCCCCTGTCCTCTTACCGACTGGCGGTGGCTCAAAACTTGATGCAAGACGGCATGGACAGCGGCGTCACCCGTGCGTTTGAGCGCAGCTTGAAAAACCTGCGAGCCGCTGGCGCCCATATCGAAGAAATCCCATTGACCGAACTGCTCGACATCGCCCCCATGATGGCCACAGGAGGATTTAGCCCCGCCGAAAGCCATGCCTGGCACCGCGAGCTGCTGGCTCAGCATGCCGATCAATACGACCCGCGCGTGGCGATGCGCATCCAACGGGGCGCCCAGATGGCGGCTCATGAGTACATCCAGTTGCTCAAAACCCGCACCGACTGGATTTGCCGCATGGAAAAACGTTTGCATCGCTTTGACGCGGTGTTGTCGCCCACGACGCCCATCACGTCTCCGCTCATCCGTGCTGTGGCACCAGGCACCGAGCGCGATGCAGAATTTTTCCGAGTGAATGCCTTGCTGCTGCGCAATCCCAGTGCCATCAACACACTGGACGGCTGTGCCATTTCCTTGCCCTGCCACGCGCCTGGGGAGATGCCCGTGGGTTTGATGGCTTGGCACACCGCCATGCACGATGACACCATTTTGCAGCTTGCCCTGCTGCTGGAGCCGTTGCTGCAACACCAATGAACACCTTGCAGAGCCTGAACCCCGACTGTGCATGGCCAGTGCACGACCGCGCTGGCATTCGGGCATTGGAAACGTTGCTGCAAGCGCGCAGCCTTGACCCGCTGATGCAGCAAGCGGGACTGGCCACGGCCCAGTTGGCCTTGGCCGTGGCCCCTCATGCACAACACATCTGGGTGGCGGCCGGCCCAGGCAACAACGGCGGTGACGGAATCGAAGCAGCTTTCCACCTGCACCAATGGGGCAAGTCGGTTGCTGTGAGCCTGATCGGACAAGCCGAGGAGCTGCCTGCTGACGCCCAAGCCGCTTGGCAACGCGCACGCCATGCCGGGGTTCCGATTTCCAATACGATGCCCATCGATGGGCTGAACAATTTGGGGCCGAAAGACCTGATCATCGACGCCCTTTTGGGCATCGGCAGCACGCGGCCATTGCAAGGCCCCATGGTCCCTTGGGTTCAAGCCATCAACCAGTCCTGTGCAAAAGTGCTGGCGGTCGATGTGCCCACGGGATTGGATGCCGACTCGGGCCAACTGTCTGGGCAAACCCATGAGTTTCACTGCGTCAAAGCCGACCACACCCTGACCTTCATCGCCGCCAAAGCCGGCCTGTTCATGGGGCATGGGCGCGATGTGTGCGGGCAAATCTGGCTGGCCAACCTGGGCAACTCTGTTGACCTTGAGGGGCCTCAACCCGTCGCTTGGCTCAACAAAGGCTCAGTGCGCCCAACCAAAAGCCACGCCAGCCACAAAGGCAGCCATGGCGACCTGGCGGTGATCGGCGGAGAAGCGGATGACGCGGGCATGGGCATGACCGGCGCTGCTCTATTGGCCGCCTCAGCGGCCTTGCATGCGGGCGCGGGGCGCGTTCTCTTGAGCACGCTTTCGGGGCAAGCGATGGACACCGCCCCCCCCGACCTGATGCAACGCCATTGGCAAAGTTTGGAATTGGAACATCTGCAGGTGGTGTGCGGCTGTGGTGGCGGGAGCGCAGTGAAAGCCGCATTGCCAGACGTTATGCGTCGATCCAAGCAACTGGTGCTGGACGCGGACGGTCTCAATGCCGTGTCGCAAGACCCCCGTCTGCAAGGGCTGCTGCGCCAACGCGCTCAGTCACACACCACCGTGATCACGCCCCATCCCCTGGAAGCCGCGCGCCTGCTGAACAGCAGCACCAGCGAAGTTCAAAATAACCGCCTGAAGGCTGCACAAAACTTGGTCAATCTGTTTGAATGCACCGTGGTTTTGAAAGGCTCGGGCACGGTGATCGCCGCACCCGGTCAAACACCACGCATCAACACCACAGGCAATGGCCGCTTGGCCATGGGCGGAACGGGCGATGTGCTCGCCGGTCTTATCGGTGCCCGCATGGCGCAGGGCTCGAGCGCATTTGAGGCCGCTTGCATGGCCGTGGCCCAACATGGCCAAGTCGCCGACGACTGGCCGCAAGGCTGGGCCCTCACCGCCAGCCGCTTGGCCCGGCAACTGGCCTGAGGTCAATCAGCGGCGCGGCTTGGTCGAGCGTGACCCTTTTTTCTTGGCCGCCGCTTTTTTCACCGAGGCTTTGAGCGCCTGAATCGGCGAACGGTTGCGCTCAGCATCGGCCAGCCGGCGATCGGTCGACGATTGCTTTTTGCCTCGCCCGCCTTCAACGGGTGCCGACAAGCCCTTGTCCCGCATGGCGCGGGGCAACAAGTCGTCGCCCGCATTGACCAAACGAAAATCGATTTTGCGGCCATCCAAATCCACACGACTGACCTGGACCTGCACCCGGCTGCCAATGGCATAACGGATACCCGTGCGCTCCCCGCGCAACTCTTGGCGCAGCTCATCAAAGCGGTAGTATTCACCACCCAGTTCGGTGATGTGCACCAAGCCTTCGACATACAAGCTGTCCAGCGTCACGAAAATGCCGAAACTGGTAGCGGCCGAGACCACCCCACCGTATTCCTCACCCAAATGCTCGCGCATGTACTTGCACTTGAGCCAAGCCTCCACATCGCGGCTGGCCTCGTCGGCCCGGCGCTCATTCGCGCTGCAATGCAAACCCGCCGCTTCCCAGGCCCGCTGATCGGCGGCCGACATGCGCACGCGTGGGGCTTGAGATTCGTGCGCGTCACCTTTGGCGGCACGGCTTTTTTCCAGCCGCTTGCTGAGCTTGGCATGCGCTTCGCCGGGCACGGGCAAGCTGGGCAGCGTGTATTTTCGGCCGAGCAAAATCGATTTGATGACCCGGTGCACCAGCAAATCCGGGTAACGCCGGATCGGGCTGGTGAAGTGGGTGTAGGCCTCATAAGCCAAGCCAAAGTGTCCGCTGTTCACGGGCGTGTAAATGGCTTGCTGCATGGAGCGCAACAGCATGGTGTGGATCTGCTGCGCGTCCGGGCGTTCCTTGGTTGCTTGCGCGATTTTCTGAAATTCCGAGGTGTGCGGATCGTCACTGATGCTCATTCCCAAGCCCAAGGCCTTGAGGTAATTGCGCAAAATGTCCTTTTTCTCAGCCGTGGGGCCTTCGTGCACACGGAACAGACCGGGGTGCTTGCCCTGCTGAATGAAATCAGCACTGCAGACGTTGGCGGCCAGCATGGCTTCTTCGATCAGGCGGTGCGCTTCATTGCGCACACGTGGCACGATCTTCTCAATGCGCCCGCTCTCGTCGCAGACGATTTGCGTCTCAGTGGTTTCAAAATCCACAGCCCCGCGCACGGCACGCGAAGCCAACAAGGCTTTGTAAACATCCTGCAAATTCATCAAGTCCGTCACCCGCGCTTTGCGTTTGAGGGCTTCGGGCCCGCGCGTGTTGCCCAATATGGCGGCCACTTCGGTGTAAGTGAACCGCGCATGGCTGTGCATCACCGCAGGGTAAAACTGATAGGCATGCACATCGCCATTGGCGTTGACCAGCATGTCGCAGACCATGCACAAACGGTCCACATCAGGATTCAATGAACACAGGCCATTCGACAGCTTCTCAGGCAACATGGGAATGACACGGCGCGGGAAATAGACACTGGTGGCACGGTCGTAGGCATCAATGTCAATAGGGGTACCGGTCTGTACATAGTGACTCACATCGGCAATCGCCACCAGCAAACGCCAGCCCTTGCCACGGCCGACTTTGGCCGGTTCACAATACACAGCATCGTCAAAATCGCGGGCATCTTCGCCATCGATGGTGACCAAGGGCACATCGCGCAAATCCACACGGTCTTTGCGATCCTTGGCACCCACCTTGTCAGGCAATCCTTTGGCCTGGTCGATGCAAGCGGCAGAAAACTCATGTGGCACGCTGTACTTGCGCACCGCAATTTCGATCTCCATGCCTGGGTCGTCAATTTCGCCCAAGACCTCTTTGACACGGCCCACGGGTTGCCCAAACAAAGCGGGCGGCTCGGTCAACTCGACCACCACCACTTGGCCAGGCTTGGCCGGGCCGATGGCCCCTTTGGGGATCATCACGTCTTGGCCATAACGTTTGTCTTCTGGTGCCACCAACCACAGACCGCCTTCGTGCAGCAAGCGACCAATGATGGGCTGCTCAGGGCGTTCAACGATCTCGACAATGCGCCCTTCAGGCCGACCCTTGCGGTCCTGGCGCACGATGCGAACTTTGACCCGGTCACGGTGCAAAACAGCACGCATCTCATTGGGCGAGAGGTAAATGTCCGACTCTCCGCTGTCTCGGATCAAGAAGCCATGACCGTCGCGGTGTCCTTGGACACTGCCCTCGATTTCTTCCAGCAAGCCGCTGGGTGGCAGTGCTTTTTTGATATACAATCCTTTCATTCCTGAGGCGCCCAGATGGCGGAATTGGTAGACGCACTAGTTTCAGGTACTAGCGAGTAACATCGTGGAGGTTCGAGTCCTCTTCTGGGCACCAATGCGATCGAACCGGGTAAGTTAAAAACAGCGCAAGCCGTTGGTCCAGCATCAGCGGCTTTTTTGTTGCCTGTCATCTGTTGATGGATACCCCAAGCCAACCGAAAGCTGGCCAAGAACGTAGCCGATGGCATCAAACCGGAACCCCCACCAGATCATGGCCTTCCACGCTGACAATGCGGGCTCGGGTGAAATCACCCACTTTCAAGGTCTTGCTTAATTTTTCGGGTGGCAACAAACGCACCACGCCATCGATCTCAGGGGCATCGCCAAAGCTTCGGCCCACACCACCCCGACGGCCCATGGCTGGGGCAGAGTCCACCAACACCTGCATGGTCGAACCCACACGCTGGTGCAAGCGGGCAATCGACACCTCCTCGGCCACCGCCATGAAACGGGCACGACGCTCTTCCCGCACAGCCTCTGGCAACATACCGGGCAAGTCGTTGGCTGTGGCGCCCTTCACCGGGCTGTAGGCAAAGCAACCGGCGCGGTCAATTTGCGCTTCGCGCAAAAAGCCCAACAGATGCTCAAATTCTTCTTCGGTCTCACCCGGAAAGCCCGCAATGAAGGTGCTGCGAATGACCAACTCCGGGCACAGTTCGCGCCAACGCTGGATGCGTTCCAGATTTTTCTCGCCACTCGCTGGTCGCTTCATGCGTTTGAGCACATCCGGGTGGCTGTGCTGAAACGGCACATCCAAATAAGGCAAGACCAAGCCCTGCGCCATCAAGGGGATGATGTCGTCCACGCTCGGGTACGGGTACACATAGTGCAGGCGCACCCAAGCGTCGTGCTCGCGGGCCATCTCGCCCAAGGTTTGAACCAACTCCAACATCCGGGTTTTGACCGGTTTGCCATCCCAAAATCCGGTGCGGTATTTCACATCCACCCCATAAGCCGAGGTGTCTTGGCTGATGACCAACAGCTCTTTCACGCCACCTTCAAACAGGGCCTTGGCTTCTTTGAGCACATCTCCAATGGGGCGCGACACCAGATCGCCGCGCATGGATGGGATGATGCAAAACGTACAGCGGTGGTTACAGCCTTCGCTGATCTTCAAATACGCATAGTGACGGGGCGTGAGCTTGAGACCCGCCTCCCCAAAACCACCGGGGACCAAATCCAAAAACGGGTCGTGCGGTTTGGGCAAATGCGTGTGCACCGCGTCCATCACCTCTTGTGTGGCATGCGGTCCGGTCACGGCCAGCACGCTGGGGTGCATTTCCAACACCATGTTGCCACCGCCCTCGCCCGTTTTGGCCCCCAAGCAACCGGTCACGATCACTTTGCCGTTTTCACTCAGGGCTTCTGCGATCGTGTCCAAGCTTTCCTTGATGGCTTCGTCAATGAAACCACAGGTGTTCACAATGACCAAGTCCGCGCCTTCAAAGGTTTTGGAGGTTTGGTAGCCCTCGGCGCTCAGTTGCGTCAGGATCAGCTCGGAATCGGTCAGTGCTTTGGGACACCCCAGGCTGACAAAACCCACTTTGGGGGACGGAAGAATTGCGGGAAGGGTTGCAATTGGGATCATTTCACTCATGACCTTATTGTCCCCGTAAAAACGACCGGGTTATGACAAAAGGTCATGAAGGGCCCCTCAAGTTCTCAAACCCATCACGCCCAGCAACTGTTCTGTGTTCTTGTGAATTTGCTTTTGCAGCTGCTCTTGCAATTGCGTCATCACGTTTTCGGAGGGATTGACCAGGCCAGAGAACATGTTTTGCATCAACGGGGTCTGCAGTTGCATGAATTGCGCCCACACCTCGGGGCTCAGCGCGGGACTGGATTCACCCAGCTTGCTTTGCCAATCCATGAAGGACTGCACATGGTTCTCGAGATATGAACCCATGTGCCCCTGCATGGCATGGCCATAAAACCGAATGATGTTGGACAAGACGGCTTCACTGAACATGGGCACCCCCGCAGACTCCTCTTCCAAAATGATCTGCAGCAAGATGGCGCGGGTCAGGTCTTCGCCTGTTTTGGCATCCAGCACCACCAAAGGCGAGGCGCTCAAGACCAGTTTTTTGATTTCGGTCAGGGTCACATACGTGGAAGTTTCCGTGTCGTACAAGCGCCGATTGGGGTATTTCTTGATGGTTCGCACAAGGTCTGGCGTGCGCGAAGATGCCGACTTGGCTGATTTCATCGACGGTGCGGACGGCTTGACGGGCAAAAAAAACTCCTGATGACTGACTGACCATTGCAAATCTGCTGCAATGGACCATTCTAGGCACACACCCAGGCCTCTCAAGCCTTGGTTAACCCTGATCCCTTTTGGCTGACCCTTCAAAAAGCCCGCGCAGGGTTTTTTGTTGGAGGTCACATCGTTTCACCCTCTTTACCTGCGAAAATACACCGCTATGTTCACCGGAATCATCACCGGCGTGGGGCGAATCGTCGCCATCCACGACCTGGGTCGCTCTTTACAACACGGCAAACGCCTCACCATCGAGGTCCCTGCCGGTTACCTTGACGACGTGGGTCTGGGCGACAGCATCGCCTTGAACGGCGCCTGCATGACCGTCACCACCTTCAGCCCCGAGAGCCGTCAGTTCACCATCGACATCTCGGCCGAATCCTTGGACAAGACCAGCGGTCTGGACCAAGAAGGCACCGTCAACCTCGAAAAAGCCTTGCGCGCCAACGACCGATTGGGCGGCCACATCGTGTCCGGTCACGTGGACGGCGTGGGCTCGGTCAGCCGATTCGAGGAAATTGGCGAAAGCTGGGAACTTTGCGTGCTGGCCCCTTTGTCGCTGGCCAAATACCTGGCCTACAAAGGCTCCATCACGGTCAATGGTGTGAGCCTCACCGTCAACCGGGTCACCGACCAAGCTGCAGGCTGCGAAGTCAGCATCAACCTGATCCCGCACACGGTGCAAAACACCGCACTTGGGCACCTCCAAACAGGCAGTCCCGTCAACCTTGAAATCGACACCGTTGCCCGTTACGTGGAGCGCATGCTCAGCGCGGGCCTGATTCAGAAAGAGCATGAATGAACGCCCCCAAACAAGCAACACCCGTGGCGATCTCGCCGGTTGAAGAGATCGTGGCCGAGATGAAAGCCGGCCGCATCGTGATCCTGGTGGACGAAGAAGACCGCGAAAACGAAGGCGATCTGGTGCTGGCCTCTGACCACGTCACGCCTGAAGCCATCAACTTCATGGCCCGCTTCGGCCGGGGCCTGATTTGCCTCACACTCACCCGCGAGCGCTGCGAATTTTTGAAGTTGCCGCCCATGGCAGCGCGCAATGGCACCGTCTACAGCACCGCGTTCACCGTGTCCATTGAGGCCGCTGAAGGCGTGACCACCGGCATTTCGGCTGCCGACCGCGCCAAGACAGTCCAAGTGGCCGTGGCGCGAAATACCCAGCCCAGCGATCTGGTGCAACCCGGTCACATTTTCCCGCTGCAAGCCGTGGACGGCGGTGTCCTCATGCGTGCTGGCCACACCGAAGCCGGTTGCGATTTGGCCGCCATGGCCGGCTGCTCACCGTCCTCGGTGATCTGCGAGATCATGAAGGACGACGGCACCATGGCCCGCTTGCCCGATCTGCAAATTTTTGCAGCCGAACATGGCCTCAAAATCGGCACGATTGCCGATCTGATCCAGTACCGTAGCCGCAATGAAAGCCTGGTGGAGCGCATCGGCAGCCGCACCTTGCAAACCGCCCACGGCGAATTCACCGCCCACGCTTTTCGCGACCAACCCAGCCAAACCGTGCACCTGGCCCTGGTCAAAGGCCAATGGTCCGCCGACTCGGAAGTGGCAGTGCGCGTGCACGAGCCGCTGTCGGTGCTCGATGCGCTGGAAATCAACCGCGCCATGCACTCGTGGAGCCTGGACGCCAGTTTGAAATACATCCATGCCCAAGGCTGCGGTGTGGCCGTGCTGCTCAACTGCGGTGAATCGGCCGACCAACTCTTGGCCCAATTTGAAGGCCGAGCCCGCTCGGCCCAAGCGCCTGAGCGCGGCAAGATGGACCTGCGCACTTACGGTGTGGGGGCCCAAATCTTGCGTGAATGCGGCGTGCAAAAAATGAAACTCATGGGCAACCCCCGACGCATGCCCAGCATGACGGGTTACGGCCTCGAAATCACCGCTTACATCTCCAAGGAATAACCATGCTCGAAGCCAACAAAGGTCAAGCCGAGGAACTCGACGGCCAATTTCTGCACATCGGCATCGTGCAAGCCCGATTCAACGAAGACATCACCAACGCCTTGGCCGCAGCCTGCATTGCCGAACTCGAAGCCTTGGGGGTGACCAGCATCGACCACGTCATGGTGCCCGGCGCTCTGGAAGTGCCTGTGGCCCTGCAGGCCATGGCCGAGCGTGCCGAATACGACGCGCTGATCGCCTTGGGCTGCATCATCCGCGGAGAGACCTACCATTTTGAATTGGTGGCCAACGAGTCTGGCGCGGGTGTGAGCCGCGTGTCGCTGGACTACAACCTGCCGATTGCCAACGCGATTTTGACCACCGAAAACCTGGAGCAAGCCCTTGCACGCCAGACCGAAAAAGGGCGCGATGCAGCCCGCGTGGCGGTCGAAATGGCCTGCATCATGGACGACCTGGCCGCCGACATGGCCGAGCTGGCCGACGATTTCGACGAAGAAGACCCCGCGTGATGACCCAACCGACCCGCACAGCCGAGACCGCCAACGATGGCACGCCATCGACCGCAGCTGGAACACGCAAATCCTCGGCCAAGCCTGCCCGCAGTCGCTCGCGCGAGTTTGCTTTGCAGGCGCTTTACCAACACATCGTCGGCCGCAACGAGGCGTCGGACATCGACCTGTTCACACGCGACTTGTCCGGTTTTCACAAAGCCGACTCGGCCCACTACGACGCCCTGCTCTTCGGTTGTATCGAACAAGCGCAAACCATGGACGCCCTGATCGCGCCCAAGCTGGACCGCAGCTTTGCCGAAATTTCGCCTATTGAGCACGCCATCATGTGGATTGGCGTTTACGAAATGCAGCACTGCCTGGATGTGCCATGGCGCGTGGTCCTCAATGAATGCATCGAGCTTGCCAAGGACTTTGGCGGCACCGATGGCCACAAGTACGTCAACGCCGTGCTGGGCGGCCTGGCTCCCGAGCTGCGCAGCGCCGAAGTCCAAGCCGACCGCCAATCTGGTCGCGCCAGATAAACGACACCCCCCACACCCCAGACACCATGCGCATTTCTGAGCGAGCCGAGCGGATCGAACCCTTTTGGGTCATGGAAGTGGCCAAAGCCGCATCCCAAAAAGCCCTTGAGGTTGCACACACCGACCGGCCCGTGGTGTTCCTCAACATCGGCGAACCCGACTTCACCGCCCCCCCCCGCGTGAAACAACTCGCGCAGGCCACCATCGAGGCCGGACACACCCAATACACCCCAGCTTTGGGCTTGGACGCTTTGCGTCAAGCCATCAGTGGCTGGTACGCGCAGCGTTTTGGCGTGGTGGTGCCCGCAAGCCGCATTGTGGTCACCGCAGGCGCTTCAGCGGCTTTGCAATTGGCTTGCTTGGCGCTGATTGACAGGGGCGACGAAATCCTCATGCCCGACCCGAGTTACCCCTGCAACCGCCAATTTGTGAGCGCGGCAGACGGCAAAGCGGTCTTGCTCCCCACCACCGCCCAGGAGCGCTTTCAGCTCAGTGCGGCCAAAGTCGCTGCCGCATGGGGTCCCCACACCCGCGGCGTCTTGCTGGCGTCGCCCTCCAACCCCACGGGCACGTCTATCGACCCGGCCGAGTTGGCCCGCATCGTGGATGTGGTGCGTTCGCACGGCGGCATCACCCTGATCGACGAAATTTACCTGGGCTTGAGCCACGACGACGCCTTTGGCCAAAGCGCATTGGCCCTGGGTGAAGACGTCATCAGCATCAACAGCTTCAGCAAATACTTCAACATGACCGGCTGGCGTCTGGGCTGGCTGGTGGTGCCCGAACATCTCACTCCCGTGCTGGAGCGCTTGGCGCAAAACCTGTTCATTTGCGCCAGCACCGTGGCGCAACAAGCGGCCCTGGCCTGCTTTGAGCCCGAGAGCCTGGCCGAATACGAGCGCCGTCGCGCCGAGTTCAAGGCCCGACGCGATTACTTCATCCCGGCCCTGAACGAGCTGGGCCTGAGCGTGCCCGTGGCCCCCGATGGCGCGTTTTACGCCTGGGCCGACTGCACCGCTGCCTGCCAACAACTGGGCCTCAAAGACAGCTGGGACTTTGCCTTGGCCGCACTGGAACACGCCCATGTCGCCATCACGCCGGGACGCGACTTTGGCACCGACCAAACCGCTCGTTTTGTGCGTTTTTCCACCGCCAACTCGATGGGCGAACTGCAAACCGCCATCGACCGCCTGAAAGCCTGGTTGCAGCCATGACCGCTTTCAGCCCCGCACAAACGGCCTTTGAGCACCCGATTCGCATTTATTGGGAAGACACCGATGCCGGAGGTATTGTGTTTTATGCCAACTACCTCAAGTTCTTTGAGCGTGCCCGCACCGAATGGCTGCGTGCTTTGGGTTTTGGTCAGCACGCGTTGCGTGACCAATCGGGTGGCATGTTTGTCGTGTCTGAAACCGCCGTCAAATACCATTCTCCGGCCCGCTTGGACGACACCCTGATCGTCACCGCCGAGTTGCAGCAAGGTGGCAAAGCCAGCCTGACCATTGCCCAACGCGCCCTCTTGCGCTCAACGGGCCAAACCGATCGGCTGCTGGCCGAAGGCACCATCCGCCTGGGCTGGGTCGACAGCCAAACTTTGAAACCGGGCCGGATTCCGGCCCCTGTTCTGGAAGCACTGAAATGAACCAAGACATGTCCATCGTCTCCCTGTTGCTGCACGCCAGTTTTGTCGTCCAGCTGGTGGTGCTCATTTTGCTCGGCATCTCGGTGGCCAGCTGGGCGGCCATCGTGCGCAAACTCACCGCCATCAAGCACATCAAAAACCTGAACGAAGCGTTTGAGCGCGTGTTTTGGTCGGGCACCAGCTTGAACGAGCTGTTCAATTCGGCCAGTCAGAACGCCAAACTGTCCGGCCCGATGGAGCGCATTTTTGCCAGCGGCATGCGCGAGTACCAAAAACTGCGCGAGCGTCAAATCAGCGATCCAGGCACCTTGCTCGACGGCGCACGCCGCGCCATGCGGGCCAGCTTTCAGCGCGAGATGGACGTGGCCGAATCGCAGCTGGCCTTCTTGGCATCGGTGGGCTCCATCTCGCCTTATGTCGGTCTGTTTGGAACCGTGTGGGGCATCATGCACGCCTTCACCGCCTTGGCCAACTTGCAACAAGTCACGCTGGCCACCGTGGCCCCCGGCATTGCCGAAGCGCTGATCGCCACGGCCATTGGCTTGTTTGCGGCCATTCCTGCAGTACTGGCCTACAACCGCTTCTCACACGATGTGGACCGCATCGCCATCAAGCTGGAAACCTTTATTGAAGAGTTCTCTAACATCTTGCAGCGCAGCCTGGGCGCAGCCCACAGCTCGGCCTCAGGCCGCTGAAAGGAAGCCCCATGCCAGCCGTCTCTTCACGCAGCCGTGGTCGCCGTACCATCTCCGAAATCAACATGGTGCCCTTCATCGACGTGATGTTGGTGCTGCTGATCATTTTCATGGTGACCGCTCCCATGATCACGCCCAGCGTGGTGGACCTGCCCAGTGTAGGCAAAGCGGCCAAACAACCGGACAAAGTCATCCAGATCGTGATCCAAAAAGATGAACGGCTGCAACTCGTGCGCGACGGCAAAACCGACAGCGCCACCCTCGCCAGCGTGGCGGCCAGCGTCAAAGGCCTCGTGGGTGACAGCGACAACACCGCCGTGGTCATCAGCGCAGACCGCACCGTGAAATACGAGACCGTGGTCAAGGTCATGGACAGCCTGCAACGCGCGGGCATTGCGCGCGTGGGTTTGTCGGTCCAACTGGCCCCTTGAGGATTTGCCCTTGAACGTCAAGGCCGCTGCGCACCTCGAATTTGCCCCCCCGCCACAGCCGGGTGCGGGCAGAGCTTGGTTGGCCGCAGGTCTGGTGCACGCGCTGCTTTTCTTGGCCTTGGGCCTGGCCACCGCTTGGAAGAGCCAACCCCAAACCGTGCAAGCCGAAGCCGAGCTGTGGTCGGCCACAGCGCAAGCTGCCGCGCCGCGCCTACAAGACCCCCCACCTGAGCCGGAGCCTGAACCCGCGCCTCAACCAAAGCCCAAGCCCACCGCTAAACCCAATCCACCGCCACCGCCTGCGCCCGACCTGCAAGCCGAGCGCCGTGACGCCCATATCGCAATCGAAAAGAAAAAGCAACAATAAAAGAAAAAAGAAGCCGAGAAAGCTGAAAAGTTGAAGGCCGAGAAAGAAAAAAAGGACAAGGAAAAAACCGACAAGGAAAAGCTTGAACTCAAGCGCAAGGAACGTGAAAAAGAGCGCGAGAAAGAAGACAAAGCCAAAGAAAAAGCGGCCAAAGAGAAAAAGGCTCAAGAAGAGAAAGACCGCGACAAGAAAAAAGCTGCGGAAAAAGCCAGCGCTGAAAAAGCCGATGCGGCTCTGGCTGAAGCCCTGCGCCAAGAAAACCTCAAACGCATGCAAGGCATGGCGGGTGCATCCGGCGGCGAAAACGCCGCTGGCAACGCACTCAAATCATCAGGTCCCTCGGCCAGTTATTTGGGTCGTCTGGCTGCCAGAATCAAACCCAATATCATTTACACCGGCGAAGTCACGGGCAACCCATCCGCTGATGTGGAAGTAAAGGTCAACCCCGATGGCACCATCTTGAGCCGACGCATTGTTCAGTCGAGCGGCAACCGGGCTTGGGACGATGCCGTGTTGCGGGCCATCGACAAGACGGAGGTCTTGCCCAAAGACGCCGATGGGAAAGTACCCTCTGTGATCCCGTTTAGATTCAGGCCTCAGGACTGAGGCCAACCACCGCCTCCACTTCAAAGTTCTAAAACCACATTGCCTACGGTCTGTCCCGCTTCCACCGTTTGGTGTGCCTGAGTGATCTGGTCCAACGTAAAGCAGGCACCGATGCTGTGCTGCAACTGCTGTTGTGACAGCATCGCCGACAGACGGGCCACAGCCACTAGGCGGTCGGCAGGGGTCAGGTCGTAGACCAGAAAGAACTTCACTCCCATCGACTGGTACAACCAGGGACGAAACGGCATGGGCACCTCCAGAGCGTTGGAGCCATAGCACACCACCTGGCCATGCGGGGCCAAAGCGCCCTCGGCCGCCCAGCGGGCCGTGGTGGAAAAATCCATGTCAATGATGACATCGGCGCCCCGTCCTTGGGTGAACGCTTTCACGCGTTCGGGCACCGACTCGGTTTTGTAAAAAATGGCTTCATCCATACCAGCCGCGCGGGCATGCGCCGCTTTGGCCTCAGACCCCACAGTGCCGATCACGCGGCCACCGGCTAAGCACACCATCTGCGTGATGTAGTGGCCCACAGCCGAAGAAGCCCCGGTGACCAACACCGTTTTCCCGTGCAAATCACCGGCCAGCCGCTCGGCCAAGATCACCGACTGCACAGCCGTCAGGCCGGGAATGCCCATGCAAGCGCCGGCCGCAAAATCGACGCCATCGGGCAAGTTCACGGCTTGTGCATCGGGCAAGGCGATGTGTTGGGCGCAGGTGCCCATGGCGCGTTGCCATTGGCCGTTCCAAATCCAGACGCGTTGGCCTACACGCGAGGCGGGCACACCCTCCCCCACGGCTTCGATCACACCCGCGCCATCGCTGTGCGGAACAATCAAAGGATCGCTGACGGGGCGGGCCCGGCGCGATTTCACATCCGATGGGTTGACGCCCGAAGTGGCCAAGCGCACCAACACTTCCCCCGCTTGAGGGCTGGGCGTGGGCAGCTCACCCACTTGCATCACGTCTTGGGCTTCGCCGTTTTGGGTGTACCAGGCTGCTTTCATGGGGGGGTCCTTAAGCGTTGGAGGATTCATCGTAAACAATCCGCGCCTGCCCCTGGTCGGCCTGGGCCATCCAGCTGGCGAGGGCCGCGTCGGTGGGGAAGAATTTGACAGCGTCACCCAGTGCCAGCTCAGCGCGGGCAGCCAGTTGGTCGTTGCTGCGCTCCAGCACCAGACGCACAGGCAGGCCGCGCCACAAATCGCCTTGCTCGGTCTGCTCTCGCTGTGCGGGAAATTCTTTGACAAGGCGGGGGATGTCGGGTGCACGGCCATTGACGGCCACGCGCAGGTATTTGCCATAGCGGCAGCGGGCGGCACCCAAGTCCATGATCTGCTCGATCTTGAGGCGAAAGCCCCCCGAAAAACGGTCGGCCTGCATCTTGGCCGTGACGATGATGAGTTCGTCGTCTTTCAGCAGGTGCTTGGCCGAGTTGATCAAGGCCTCGTCGGCCGTGGCCTCCAACATGCCCGATTTGTCGTCCAATTTGAAGATCGCCACCTTGCCGCGCTGACCGTTGATGATGCGCAAGTCACTGACGATACCGGCCAGCACCATGGACTCGCGGCTGTCGATCAGGTCGTCGATTTTGCGGCGGGCAAATTGGCGCACTTCGCGCTCGACCGCGTCAAACAAATGGCCGGACAAGAAAAAGCCTACAGCGGTTTTTTCAAGCAGCAGGCGTTCTTTGATGCCCCAAGGCATGACCTCCACCAGTTCGGGCTCTTGGGTGCTCGATCCATGCGAATCGTCGCCCAACATGTCGAACAAGCCGCCTTGGTTGGCGTTGGCCGTGGTGGCGTTCGAGAACTCAAATGCCCGGTCAATGCTGGCCGACAAAGCCGCACGGTTCATGTGCAGCGCGTCAAAAGCCCCAGCCCTGATGAGCGCGTCCACCGTGCGTTTGTTGATGCGGGTACGGTCCACCCGCACAGCAAAGTCAAACAAGCTGGTGAAGGGGCCGCCTTCGTTGCGGGCGGCCACGATGGCGTCGATCGCTTGTTGGCCCGTGCCCTTGATGGCCCCCAGGCCGTAGCGGATCACCTTGTCGGTGACCGGCTCAAAGCGGTGCGTGCCGCGGTTCACATCGGGCGGGTCAAAGGTGATGCCAAATTTGACCGCGTCTTCGTAGAGCACCTTGAGCTTGTCGGTGTCGTCCATCTCCACCGTCATGTTGGCGCAGAAGAACTCGGCGGTGTAATGCACCTTGAGCCAGCCCGTGTGGTAGGCCAGCAGCGAATAAGCGGCCGCGTGCGACTTGTTGAAGCCGTAGCCCGCGAACTTTTCCATCAGGTCAAAGACCTCGTCGGCCTTGTCCTGGGGGATGTTGTGCGTGGCCAGGGCACCGGCGCGGAACTTTTCGCGGTGCTCGGCCATTTCTTCGGCCTTTTTCTTGCCCATGGCGCGGCGCAGCAAGTCGGCGCCACCGAGTGAGTAACCCCCCAAGATTTGCGCCGTCTGCATCACCTGCTCTTGGTAGACCATGATGCCGTAGGTCTCGCTGAGCATCTCTGCCACTGCGGGGTGCGGGTACTCCACCGCTTCGCGCCCATGCTTGCGGGCCACAAAGCTGGGGATCAGGTCCATGGGGCCAGGGCGGTAAAGCGCGTTCAGGGCAATCAGGTCCTCCAGCCGACTCGGGCGTGCGTCCCGCAGCATGCCTTGCATGCCACGGCTTTCAAACTGGAACACCGCCTCGGTCTTGCCGTCTGAGAACAGTTTGTAGGTCGCCACGTCGTCGAGGGGGATGTCTTCAAAAGTGAAGTGGTCCTGGCCTTTGTGGCGCTGGATGATGAACCCGCGAGCAATCTCCAAAATCGTCAGGGTGGCCAGGCCCAAGAAGTCGAACTTCACCAGACCTGCCGCCTCCACATCGTCCTTGTCGTACTGGCTCACCGCCGATTCGCTGCCGGGCTGCTGGTACAGCGGGCAAAAGTCGGTCAGCTTGCCCGGCGCGATCAAGACACCCCCCGCGTGCATGCCCACGTTGCGGGTCATGCCTTCGAGTTTTTGCGCCAACTCGATGAGGGTTTTCACATCCTCCTCGCGCTCAATGCGCTCGGCCAAGATCGGCTCCATGGCGATCGCGTAGTTGTTCTTGTCGCCCTCTTTGGGCGTGGCGGGCGGGTATTGCAGCGTGACCGACATGCCCGGTTTGTTGGGGATGAGCTTGCTGATGCCGTCGCAAAAGGTGTAGCTCATGTCCAGCACGCGGCCCACATCGCGAATCGCTGCACGCGCAGCCATGGTGCCGAAGGTCACAATCTGACTGACGGCGTCACGGCCGTATTTGTCCTTCACATAGTCGATCACCCGATCCCGGTTGCCTTGGCAAAAATCAATGTCGAAGTCGGGCATCGAGACCCGCTCGGGGTTCAAGAAGCGCTCAAACAAGAGCTTGTATTGCAAGGGGTCGAGGTCGGTGATCTTGAGCGCATAGGCCACCAGTGAGCCCGCACCCGAACCCCGGCCGGGACCGACGGGGCAGCCGTTGGCCTTGGCCCACTGGATGAAGTCGCCCACGATCAGAAAGTAACCTGGAAACCCCATCTTCAAGATGGTGTTCAGCTCAAACTCCAGCCGCTCCACATAGCGCGGGCGCTCTTCCTGGCGTCGGGCCTCGGCCGGATACAGGCGAAGCAGCCTCGCCTCCAGGCCCTCCAAAGACACATGCCGGAAATAGTCTTCCACCGACATGACCACACCGTTCACGGGTGGGATGGGGAAGTCTGGCAACTGGGGTTTGCCCAGCACCAAAGTCAGGTTGCAGCGCTTGGCGATCTCGAGCGTATTGGCAATGGCGCTGGGCACATCGGCAAACAAGGCGCACATTTGTTCGGCCGACTTGAAATACTGCTCGCGGGTGAAGCGGCGAACTCGGCGCTGGTTGGCCAAAATTTCACCTTCCGAGATGCACACCCGCGCTTCGTGGGCTTCGTAATCGTCAGGCCCATGGAACTGCACCGGGTGCGTGGCCACCACAGGCAGGTGCAAACGGGCGGCCAAGGCCACCGCACCGGCCACTTGGCGTTCGTCTTCAGGGCGGCCCGCGCGTTGCAGCTCGAGGTAAAAACGGTGGGGAAACAAGGAGCCCAATTGCAAGGCCAGATCGGCGGCTTTGTCGTGGTCACCTTGCACCAGGGCTTGACCTACCGGCCCGGCTTGTGCACCGGACAACAAAATCAGGCCCTCAGAGAGTTCTTTCAGCCAAACCAGCTTCACCACGGCCAAGCCTTTGGCCACGTTTTGCGTCCAGGCACGGGCCAACAACTCGCAAAGGTTTAAGTAGCCCCGGTGGTTTTGTACCAAAAGTACGATCCGGCTCGTGGCGCTCGGGTCACCACCCAATCCTTCGAGGTAAATCTCGGCACCGATGATGGGTTTGACCCCTTTGCCCCGGCCTTCTTTGTAGAACTTGACCGTTCCGAACAGGTTGTTCAGGTCGGTGATGGCCAGCGCAGGCTGAGCGTCTTGGGACGCGATCTTGACCACATCGTCGATGCGGCAGGTCGAGTCAACAACAGAAAATTCGGTGTGAAGGCGCAGGTGAACAAACATAGCCTGTCATTGTAGGAGGTCACCCTGCGGCAAAAGGTGTGTATTTTCAGTCGCGCAAGACATGCAGGACTTCGGAGCGGAACTCTCTCCCGTACAAAATCAAGACCACCAAGGCCGTGGCCAGCACCAGCGCCATGGGTGAGAAAAACCAGGCCATGGCGGCAAATGAAAAGTAATAAGCCCGCAAACCGTCGTTGAAGGTTTCAGCGGCCGCACTGACCAAATTGCCGGCTCTTTCGGCAAAGTGTTGGCGGTCGTGAAGATGGGCATCGAAGTCTTCTGGCGAGGGCATGGCGCCAATGACCAGTGCCACAAAGGTGTACTGCCGCATGGACCATGAAAACCGGAAAAAGGCATACACAAAGATGCCCACCATCACCAGAATTTTGAGTTCGAACACCAACAAAGGCGTGGGCTGGGCAAACGGGATTTCACCCACCAATTCGGCGGCTTTGTCGGTGGTGCCCAAAAGTGCAAACAGACCCCCGATGATGATGATGCTGGTGGATGAGAAAAAAGCGGGAGTTTGCGACAGGTTCTGGGTGATCACGCCATCGAGCACACGTGGGTCCCGACGGGTGGCTTGCATCATCCACTTTTGGCGGTAGCGGTTGGTGTTGGCGATCAGGCTTTGGTCACGCAGGCCGCGCACCTTGGCTAACCACGCATAACCCACCCACAAAGCAAAAAAAGTGACGATTGCCAGCCAGTCGGCCCACGGCAGCATGGTGATGATTTTCATGCTGCCATGCTAACCGAGGCGAGGTGACTCTTGCCGGGGCCACTCTTGCGTGAGCGAGCCCCTCGCTCGACCGGGGCGATCAGCCGCGCAGTTTGGCCGCCACAGCAGCCACGCGCTCGCCGTAGGCTTTGGCGGTGTCCAAGTCACCTTGGGGGATGTCTTCTGCGGGGCTGGTGGGCCCCACTTGCGCCATCACACCAGAGTTGGAGCCGATGCGGTTGATGGTGCCGTCGTTCAAGGCGGGCTGACCCACCCAAATCATGCCTTGCTGTTGCGACAAGGTGATGAAGTACTGGAGGGTCGACAACTTGTCACCGCTGGGGCTGGCCGAGATGGTAAAACCGCCTGCCACTTTGTCTTTCCAGGCGCTGGTGAACCAACGCTTGGAGGTGGCATCGGCAAACTTCTTGAACTGCCAAGAGGCCATGCCCATGTAAGTGGGCGAGCCGAAGATGATCGCATCCGCCGCGTCCAAAGCGGTCCAGTCGGCGTCGGTGATGTTGCCATCGGCGTCGATCGCGATCACTTGTGCGTTGGCGCCTTGGGCCACAAATTGGGCCACGCGCTGGGTATGGCCGTAGCCGGAATGGTAGACAACAACTGTTTTAGCCATGAAAAAACTCCAAAGGGTTGAGAAAGAAATCAAGCGGACAAGTCGAACACCAGCACTTCGGCGTTCTCGCCCTGACTCAGCGTCAGGGCCGATTCGGATTGCAGCAGCGCCGCATCGCCGGCACTGAGCAGCTGGCCATTGACCTGCAAACTGCCGCGCACCAAAAAAACATAGGCTTTGCGAGCTGGGTTGAGCGCAAGTTGGGCAGTCTCAGATCCTGTGAAGAGACCCGCAAACAAGCGGGCATCGGCATGGATTTGCACCGCGAATGGGGCCGACTGCACGTCAGCCGCTGGTGCGGCCACCAAGGCCAGCTGACCGCGCTTGACGCTTTCCGGCACGGTTTTTTGTTCGTAACCAGGATCGATGCCCATGACATTGGGCTCAATCCAAATCTGCAAAAAGTGGGTTTGTTCGCCTTCAGCGTGGTTGAACTCGCTGTGGCGCACACCACTGCCTGCGCTCATGCGTTGCACGTCGCCCGGCGGAATGCCTTTAACGTTGCCCATGCTGTCTTGGTGGGCCAAGTTGCCCGACAAGACGTAGCTGATGATTTCCATGTCACGGTGGCCGTGTGTGCCAAAACCTGTACCGGGGTCAATGCGGTCTTCGTTGATGACACGCAGATTGCCAAAACCCATGTGGGCCGGATCAAAGTAGTTGGCAAAAGAAAAGCTGTGGAAGGACTTGAGCCAGCCGTGGTCGGCGTAGCCGCGTTCCGATGATTTGCGCAGGGTCAACATGGGGGATTCCTCAAAACAGACCTGAACTGTAGGGAAAAAACGACCTATTGCAGTGCAATGGTTTTGCCGTCATCGTTCAAATTATTTGAAATAAAATAGCAAGACCATGCAAAGTCCCAAAGATTGGCTCACGCCAGACGCCCTGTTCATGCTGCAAACCATTGCCGAGCAAGGCAGTTTTGCAGCCGCCGCGCGCCATTTGGGCCTGGTGCCCAGCGCCTTGACTTACCGTGTGCGGCAGCTGGAAGACGCACTCGATGTGTTGCTGTTTGACCGCAGTGCGCGTCAAGCCCGCCCGACCGCAGCAGGTCAGGAACTGCTGCGCGAGGCGGGGCGCTTGCTGCTGGACATCGACAGCGTGGCCAACCGCGTCAAACGTGTGGCCACCGGTTGGGAGGGTGTGCTCACGGTGGCGGTCGACAGCATCATGGCCCGCGACGTGGTGATGGACATGTGCGAGGCCTTTTTGGCGCTGAACAGCCCCACCCGCTTGCGGATTCGCAACGAGGCTTTGTCCGGCACCATGGCCGCACTGACCTCGGGGCAGGCCGACTTGGCTTTGGGGGTTGTGCTGGGACAGCACATGGCCGCCGACATCCAACACATTGCTCTGGGCGACGTGCCATTTGTCTTTGCTGTGGCACCCCAACACCCCTTGGCCCATGCACCAGAGCCCTTGAGCAATGCCTTGCTGCTGCAACACCGGGTGGTCGCCGTGGCCGATTCGGTGCAGCGTGGCAGCGGCCTCACGGTGGGCCTGCAAGGCGGTCAAGATGTTTTCACGGTGCCTGACATGCCCAGCAAATTGCAAGCGCAATTGCGGGGCCTTGGCGCAGGATTTTTGCCGCAACGTCTGGCGCAGCCCTTTGTCGCGAAGGGTCAACTGGTGATCAAGACCACCGAACAAACACGTCTGAACAGCGTGCATGCCGCATGGCGCGACAGCCGCCTGAGTCCAGCAGGCCACGCCTTGCTGTGGTGGACGGCACAGCTCAACAAGGCGGCGACGCGGGAAGCTTTGCTGGGAGTCAAGCCCTGAGGCCAAGGGGCATCGGGACAAACCCACCCAAACGACAATCACGCGCATTTCTGGGCTAAAGTGGCAGCATGACCACACAACACATCGCCATCATTGGTGTCGGCATGGCCGGCGTGACTTGCGCCCGCACCTTGCGCCAAGCCGGACACAACGTCACTTTGTTTGAAAAAAGCCGGGGCCTCGGAGGACGCATGTCCACCCGCGCCAGCGCATTCGGCAGTTTTGACCACGGAGCCCAGTACTTCACCGTCCGCGATCCCCGTTTTGAACTGGCGATGGGCACCGCACCGGGCGTCTGCAAGCCCTGGAGCGCCAATGCCGTGCGTGTACTCGATCCCAATGGGCGCGTGATCGAAGCCGGGCTGCCGGGCGGCGAGCGCCATTGGGTGGCTGCACCCGGCATGAACGCCTTGGTCAAAGCCTGGGCGGCGCCCCTGCTGGACGACGGCAATGTGCAGCTGCAAACCCGAGTGACGCAGATCATGGCCGACCCCCTGAGGAAAAACGGTTGGCAGTTGCAAACCGAAACCGAAGACGGCGGGCACCGCGTCTACGCTGGTTTTGACAAAGTCATCTTGGCCATTCCGCCAGAGCAAGCCAGCGCTTTGCTCCAAGCCTCGGGGCAAAGTGCCTTGGCGCAGCCCTTGGCCTCCGTTCGGGTGGACCCTTGCTGGACCCTCATGTTGGCCTACCCCCAAGCCGTCCAACCGGGTCTGATCACCTTGGGGCCGCAATGGAACGCCGCCCGCAGCACACACCACCGCATCGCCTGGATGGCCCGCGAATCGTCCAAGCCCGGCCGTGAACGCATTGAACGCTGGACAGTTCAAGCCAGCGCCCCTTGGTCGGCCGAACATGTCAACGATACCCCCGAGCGCGTCAAAGGCAAGCTGATCAAGGCCTTTGCAGAAATCACCGGCATCCGCGTGACCCCGGCGCATGCCGAAGTTCACCGATGGCTTTACGCCAAAACTGCGCAGCCTTTGGGCCACAGTTTCTGGTGGTCGAAAGACCAAGGCATTGGCCTGTGCGGCGACTGGTGCTTGGGCCACCGGGTGGAAGACGCCTTTGTGTCTGGCCTCGAGTTGGCTTTGGCGGTGCTCAAAAAACGATGACCTGAGCATGCTGACCCCGTATGTCTGAGGTCTATACAGGCCGGTTTGCGCCCTCGCCAACCGGCCATTTGCATGCCGGCTCGCTGGTGGCCGCTCTGGCCAGCTGGCTGGATGCCCGCGCCCACGGTGGCCGATGGTTGGTGCGCATCGAAGATGTGGACACCCCGCGCTGCGTGCCGGGAGCCGACCCAGCGATCTTGCAGCAACTGGCAGCCTGTGGTTTGGTCCCTGACGAAGCCGTGGTGTGGCAAACGCAGCGCAACGACCTCTACGCCACCGCGCTCCAAACTTTGGTGACGCGAGGCTGGGCCTACCCCTGTGGCTGCTCGCGCAAAGACATTGAATCGGCCCAGACTGTGGCTCGGCACAGTGCCGCCATCTACCCCGGGACCTGCCGCCATGGCCTGAACGGCCGGCCCGCACGCGCTTGGCGACTCAACGTGCAGGCCGTGCAAGCGGCCTTGGGCCTGCCCACCATCACCCGCTGGCAAGACCGCCGCTTGGGGCCGCAACAGCAAAACGTGGGGCAGGAAGTGGGCGACTTTGTGTTGCGCCGCGCCGACGGCCTGTGGGCCTACCAACTGGCGGTGGTGGTGGACGATGCCGCTCAAGGCATCACCCATGTGGTGCGCGGCCAAGACCTGGCCGACAACACGGCCCGGCAAATCCTGCTGCAAGCCGCCTTGGGCCTGCCCACCCCAGACTACCTGCACACCCCCCTGGTGCTGGCTGCAAATGGCGAAAAACTCAGCAAGCAAAATGGGGCTCTGGCGCTGGACTTGCACACACAGCAGACCGTGTTGACTGCACTCAATGCTGCGGCGCAAGTGCTGGGCCTGCCGCTGGTGCCTGAGCACACGGTCACAGAACAAGCGCTGGCAAAGTGGGCGGCCATGCGCGGATCGCCACGATAATCACAGGCTTTGCACACACCCCCTGCCCATCCATGACGACGCCTGAAGACCGCACGACCGCCCCGGCAGACCCCGCCCTTGAAGCCCCAGAAGCCCCCTTCATGCGGCAAATCAAAACCTATGTGCTGCGTGCAGGGCGGATGGGCTCGGGCCAAGTGCGGGCTTTTGAGCAGTTCGGCCCTCAGTTTTTGATCGCCTACAGCCCAGAGCGTCTGGATGTGCAGGCCGCTTTTGGGCGCAACGCACCTTTGATTCTTGAAATCGGTTTTGGCATGGGCGATGCCACCGCCAAAATCGCGCATGTGCGCCCCGACGACAATTTTTTGTGCTGCGAAGTGCACGAGCCCGGCGTCGGCGCTTTGCTCAAACGCTGCGGCGAAGAAAACATCGTCAACATCCGCATCGTGCGCCACGACGCCATCGAGGTCATGGACCACATGCTGGGCGCAGACAGTCTGGACGGCGTGCACATCTTCTTTCCGGACCCTTGGCACAAGAGCCGCCACCACAAGCGCCGCTTGATCCAGTCGCCCTTCATCCATCGCCTGGCAGGGCACATCAAGCCCGGTGGCTACCTGCATTTGGCCACCGACTGGCAGCCCTATTCCGAACAAATGATGGGCGTGCTGCGGGGTGAGCCTTTGCTGGTGAACACCAGCGATGCCGCCGATGGCTTTGCTGTAAAGCCTGGCTACCGGCCCCTGACCAAGTTTGAAAACCGGGGCCTCCAACTCGGCCACGGTGTGTGGGATTTGGTATTCCGCCGGGTCTGATATGCACGACTCAAGGCAAGCGGTTCATTGGCCCATGCGCGATGGCGTGAGTGCCAGTGTCGTATCGGTGCCGCAAGGCGCACCCCACTTGCTCGATTTCTTGGCCCAACGCATGCCGGGCATCTCACGCAGCGAATGGGCCGAGCGCTTGGCGCAAGGCCTGGTGCTGCATGAAAACGGGCAAACTGCCCTGCCCGACCAAGCCTGCCAACCCGGCCAACGCCTGTATTACTACCGCCATCTGGCCAACGAACCGGTCTTGCCGTTTCAGGTGCAGATCCTGTTTGAAGACGCGCACTTGCTGGTGGCCGACAAGCCGCATTTCATGCCGGTCACCCCTTCAGGGCGCTACGTGCAACAAAGCCTGCTGGTGCAGCTCAAACGCCGGACCGGCTTGAGCAATCTGGTGCCCTTGCACCGCATTGACCGGGAAACGGCCGGCTTGGTGCTGTTGGGCAAACGCCTGCAAGACCGCGATGCCTACCATGCGCTTTTTCGGGACCACCACATCCACAAGCTTTACCATGCCGTCGCACCTTGGCGGGCTGACCGGGCTGTGCCCACGGTCTACGCCAGCCGTTTGGTGCCGGGGGATCCGTTTTTCAGAACACAAGAGGTGCCGGGTACACCCAACAGTGAAACCCGCATCAGCCTGTTGCGCACCTCCGGTCTGCGGGCCTTGTACCAACTCGAACCCGTCACCGGCAAGCGCCACCAACTGCGGGTGCACATGAACGCCTTGGATTTGCCCATCGAGGGCGACCAGTTCTACCCCACCGTCTTGCGTGGCCCCGACGCCCCCGAAGACTTCGGCCAGCCCTTGCAACTGCTGGCCCAGTCGGTGCGTTTTACCGACCCGATCACAGGTCAAGCCCACGCGTTTGAAAGCCAGCGCCAGCTGGCGCTGTGATCAGCCCGTGGTGGGCAAACGCTTCAGACCCCACCAGCGCCAACGCAACCAAACCGCCTGAATGACAAGGCTGCTGCCCCAAATCGCCAAAAACGCAAAGACGATGTCACTCAAAAAATGGCCCCCTTGGACAATACGCACCCAGCCAATGGCGCTGCCCAAAACAAGACCCGTCAAAAGCCAGCGCCTGCGTCCACCAGGAGCGGCCCACATGCCAAAAGCCAATGCACAAAACCCCAAGGCGGCATGACCGCTGACAAAAGAGCAATTGCGCTCACACGCTTGACTGACCTGGAACGCCGGCACAAAGGCCGCCGCGCCACCCATCTCCTGCACCTGGTTGGGCCGTGGACGGCCCACCTGGTTTTTCAGGGCCTCATGCACCAACAAGCCATTGCCCAAAAAAGCCACCAAAATCCAGGCCAAACACCTGCGAGACAAACCCCGCGAGATGCGTTCAGGCCGCAGCCAACGCAGGACCAGCACCAGCAGCGTCCATGCGGTCAACACCCACCCCAGGCGTGGGGCCCACACATAAACCGCCTGAACCGACACCCATTGTTTGGCCGGAAACTGGCCCGCCGAATCATAAAAACGCAAAGCGACCCACAAATCCAGTTCTGGCCACCCCAGAAAAATGCCGCATGCCAGCACAAAACAAGCGCCCCACATGACACCCCAACGGTGGCGCGACTTCATGGCTTGGCGACCTCAACGGGGCGGCGCAGCACCGTCATGCCCTGCACCGTCGCCAAGGTTTCCCAATGGGCAAATTCAGCGGCGCGTTTGACAGGCACGAGCACCATATCTGCCCGTTCGAGCTGTTTCACCATGGCCTCTTGCCTGTAAAAAGCGAATGAGGGCCAATTGCCGCCCACCTGCGCCACGGTCCCTGTCCATGCGCGTGCCGCCAAGCCCAATGTTTTGACCGGGCCTTGCAAATGGTTGGACCACCAGGGCCAGATGAACAGCGTCATCACCAGGGCATGCACCAAAGCCATGACCGACAACACCCCCACAGCGCCCAACCGTTGGCGGGCCCGGGGCCACCACAGCCAAGCGGCCACAGCACAGGCCCAGGCCATGCCCACTGGCCACAGCTGCGCGGTGTACAGCGCCAAAGGCTCACTCCAAGCCCAACCCACTGGGAGGCCCTGCGTTTGATGGAGCCAAACCATGGGCAAAACCAGCATGAGGGCTTGCCACAACACCAGCATGACCCCGCACAGCAGGCCCTGCCAGGACCGCCAATGCGCCAGTCCGGCCACCAGCAAAACGACCATCCCTGGCGCTGCATAAATGCCATAGTGCGGCAGCTTGGTGCTCGACAGGCTGAAAAAAACCAGCACAAATGCCACCCAAATCAAGGCGCGCCTGACCACGACATCGCGCCAGAGCAAGCCCACACGCCGCCACCAAACCAGCAGCAAAGGCGTCCAAGGCAGCCAAAGCAAAGGGGCCACCAGCACAAAATAAAACCAGCCCCCCGCGTGCCCCTCCATGGGTGCGGCAAAGCGGTCAATGTTGTGCCGCAAGATGAACCCTTCCACAAAGCCCTGGCCGTGACGCCACAAAGCGTAGGCGTACCAAGGCACAGCGATGGCCAGCAAAATGGCCCACGCCTTCACATCCAACAAGGCCTGTCTCAGCAGACGCCACTGGCCCTCTGTCAAGCAGGCCAACAGGAACACCGCCCCGGGAATCAACACGGCCACGGGCCCCTTGACCAGCAGTCCCAACCCCACCCAGGCGGCCAATCGGCGCAATGAGGACAGGTCGCCACGCGCCATGTAACGCCAAAGATCCAGCGCACTGAGCATCAAAAACAGGCCCAAAAGGGCATCGGCAGTGGCGGCGTGGGCCATGGCCCAACTGCCAAAACTGGTGACATGGACCACGGCAGCCAGCGCCGCCGCACGCCAACCCCAACGGGGCGCCACAAAACCGCTCACCGCCAAAGCAGCCGCCCAAGTGGCCAAAGCCGAGGGCAAGCGCATCGCAAACTCATTGACGCCAAAGACCAAGGCACCCAGCGCTTGCAACCAATAAACGCCAATGGGCTTGTCGAAGCGGTCCGCACCATTGAGGGTGGTGTGCCCCCAATCACCCGAGACCAGCATTTCTCGTGTGGCCTCTGAAAAAGCACCCTCGTCCACATCAAACAAAGGCGCTTGCCCCAATCCCAAGAGCAAGAACGCCAGCAAGCCCAAAGCCAATCCCCACATCCAGGTGGGTGGGCGCTCAGGCCACTGCCGCCTGGCGGGATGCCCTGACACCTCAGGGTTTGACATGCCAGGCCTCTGCATCGTCAAGCACCTTTTGGGTGGTCGTGTGGTAGGCCATGGACCGACCTCCGTCGAAATAGGTGCGCATCAACAACTCCGACAGCACGCCCGTGGTGAGGAACTGCAAACCGGCCACCAAACAGAAAAAACCCACGAACATCAAGGGCCGCGTGCCAATGGATTCGCCCATCATTTTGAGCACCGCCATGTAGGCCAGCATCAAGGCCCCTGCGCCCCCGACCAACAAGCCCAGCCCCCCAAAAAAATGGCCCGGCCGCGTGCCAAAGCGCAAAAAGAAGTGGATGGACAACAAGTCCACCAACACACGCAAGGTGCGGGACAGGCCATATTTTGATTGGCCTTTGGTGCGCGCATAGTGACTGACCGCCACCTCGGCCATGCGGTCGGGTGAAGTGACCGTGGCCATCCACGCCGGAATGAAGCGGTGCATCTCGCCATACAAGCGGATTTTGCGCAGCACCTCGGTTCGAAATGCCTTGAGGCTGCAGCCCAAATCCTGAAACGCCAAACCACTGACGCTTCGAATCAGGTGGTTGGCCATGCGCGAGGGCAGTTTGCGCAAAAAGAAGCCGTCCTGCCGGTTTTGTCGCCACCCTGCCACCAAGTCCAGGTCTTCTTCAAGCAGCTTGCGCACCAGCAAAGGAATGTCTTTCGGGTCGTTTTGCAGGTCACCGTCCATGGTGACGATCACATCGCCCCGAGCCGCGTCAATGCCCGCCTGCATGGCAGCAGTCTGCCGAAAGTTGCGCAACAAACGCACAACGCGGATGTGGGGCCCGACTTCAAGCGCTCGCTCTTTCAGAAATTGCCAGGTCAGGTCACGGCTGCCGTCATCCACCACCACCAACTCCCAAGGATGGGGGTACTCGGCCAAAGCGTTGTTCACCGCATCGATCAGATCGCGGGCCAGCTCCTCTTCGTTGTACATGGGCACCACCACCGACAAGCGGTGCGCAGGCATGGGTAGGGTGAAAAGATCTTTTGGTTTTTCTTGCATACATCACCCTTTTATTTTGAAATTGTCCTTGCGCTCGACAAAGCACCCAGGCCCCAAACGCCGGCCAAGCCCAAGGAGATCGCCAGACAAAATGCGTGGACCCCCAAAGCGACCAGCCCCAGCATAGGTGCAGCGGCCACAGGCAAGCCGGAAAACAGCCAAACACCGGCTTCGTAAGTGCCCAAACCCGCGGGCCCTTGCACCGGCAGCATAGCGGCCAACTCACCGCCCAGGGCCCCGGCCCATGCCTGTGCAAAGTCCAAGGACGCATTCTCTGGGGCCAGGCTGTGCAAAAGCCCAGCCACCGCCAGCAGTTTGAGGAGCCAGTTGCCCCAACTCAAGAGCCATCCCGACAAGCCACTGCGCCGGTGCATCAATGAGCGGACAAAGACCATGCCCTTGATGCGGCGCTTCAACAGCCAAAGCCACAGACGGGCGGGCGCGGTCAACAAGCCGACCCACAACAGGGCCATGAGCACTCGCCAAGCCACTGGAACACCAGGCCACAGCCAGAGAGCCAAGGTGGCCAAGACCATCACATCTTGCAAACGCAACCAGACCAAACTGCGCCAAGACGCTTGCCAACTGGCCCCAAACACCTGTTTGACCAGCATGGGGTAGCCCAGCTCACCCGCACGCATGGGCAAAAGCAGGACCGCCGCATTGTGAAAAAGGATCACCCGCATGGCTTCTCGCCAAAGCACCCAGCGTTTCCATTGCCATTCTCGCCTCAAGCGTTCGGCACGCAAGGCCAAACTCCCCGACCACAACAGCCCCGCCATCAGCCAACCCCACACAGGAACGGTTGACCAGACTGCCTTCAAGGCTTGGGGGTCGACACTTTGCCAAGCCCACGCTAGCAAAGACAGGGCCAACACACTGCCCAACACAAAGGCCGTCAGTTTCAGTGGGTTCACCCGGCGCACCTTGACCGTTTCAGTCATGCCTGCCGCCTGCGCCCTGGCGAAGCTGGCGCTGGACGCGAACAAGCCCAAGCAGCGACCAAACAGCCGCCGCACAGACCAGCAGGCGAGCACCCGTCATGCCCCAACCTTCCGAGGGCAAATGCCAAACCGCGTAAAGCAAGAGCAGCATCAAGACGGACAACAGCCTCTGTGCACGCGCCGATGTCAAATGCGCCGCCCATGGCTGCATTCGCTCCCACCATTGCGCGAGCAACACCAAGAACAAGCCCAAACCCAGCCCCACCAGCACGTCCGCCGGCCAGTGGGCGCCGACCGCCAAACGCGACACCGCAACCAGACTGCCCAACAGCACCAACGTCATGCGCCAGACAACACGTTCACGGCCTGCTGCAAAAAAGAGCAAAGCGGCCAGGGAGCCGGCCGCCAGTGAGTGGCCTGAAGGCATGGAGTGTCCCCCCATGGGGGGGTGTCCAATGGCGTGCAGCCAATGGGGCTCCAACACCGACAAGGGACGTGGGGCATCCCAAGCCGCCTTGAGCAAAGGCGAGGCGATCACGCCCATCAACCATGTTTTGAGGGCCCAGGCCAATGGGACAGGGTGCAGGAGGAACAAGGCCAGCAGGAGCAGCAATGCTTGCGCAGAATCGCCCCATTGCGTCACAAACAACCAAAACTGGTCGGGCAACCAACTGCTGCGATGCCCCCAAATCAACCACTCTTGGTTCCAAGGGGAGCCGTGAAGAACCAGCCCCCCCACCACCAACAGACAAGCCAAGGACACGCTGATCCAGGAGGTTTTTAGGGTCGGGACACCCCCTGAAATGTGCGGTTCTGGCATAACCATCTTATTTTGCCACCATAATTTGGCGTCCAAAGAAACACACATTCATGACCATTCAAATCGCCGTCACCGGTGCCGCAGGATTCATCGGTTCGAGCTTGGCCCTCCATCTGGCCCAAATGGGACACGGGGTGCACGCCTGCGATTGGTCTGACCGCTCGGGGCGAACCCCGCTCGACACCCCAGCCGACAGCACTCTGGCCAGACTGCGGGCCGAGCGCTTGGGCATTTTGGCGCAAACGCCTGGCGTTCACCTGTCGCAATTGGATTTGGCAGCGCCTGGTGCGTTTTCGGCATGGGTCAGCGAGCGGCAGCCCGACGTGGTCATTCATTTGGCGGCGCAAGCAGGTGTGCGCCACTCCATGCAAGCCCCGCTGGACTTTGTGGGGCCCAACCTGATCGGGTTTGCCCATGTGCTGGACGCCTGCCACCGGCAGGGGGTCCAGCGCTTGCTGTACGCCAGTTCCTCCAGCGTTTATGGCATGCGCGACACGGCCCCTTTTTTGGAAGACGACCGCACGGACAGCCCGGAGTCTTTTTATGCCGCCACCAAGCAAGCCAATGAAGCCATGGCCAAGGCCTACCACGCGCAATATGGTTTGCGCAGTTTGGGCATGCGCTTTTTCACGGTGTACGGCCCACGAGGGCGCCCCGACATGGCCCCCTTTCTCTTTGCGCAAGCCATACGGAGACAAGAAACTCTGACCTTGTTTGCCGAGGGCGAACTGCTCCGAGATTTCACTTACGTGGATGACACCGTGGCCGCCATTGCCGCGCTGGCCAGACCCGACGCCCGCTGGGAAGGTTCCACCGTGGTCAATTTGGGACACCACCGCCCGGTGAGTGTGAACAGTTTTGTGAAATGTCTGGCCGATCAACTGGGCCTTGCGCCCATCATCGCCTACGCACCGATGCAAAAAGCCGATGTCAAACTGACCTGCGCGAGTGAAACCCGACTGCTCAGCATGATCGGATCATGGCCTGACACCCCGCTCGACGAGGGCTTGGGCCGATTTGTGGACTGGCTGCAAGATTGGGACCCGCTGAACCAGCCAGGTTAAAACTCGGCGATTCGGGGCCGACGATTCGGGGCCGGCAATGGCGCCATCAAAGTCGCTCGGTCACCCAGGCCTGCACGCTGGCCAGGGCAGAGGGCAGTGCCGCAGCGTTGGTGCCACCGGCCATGGCCATGTCGGGCTTGCCACCGCCCTTGCCGCCCACTTGGCCCGCCACAAAGTTGGCCAGTTCGCCCGCTTTGACTTTGCCGATGGTGTCGGCGCTCACGCCTGCGGCAATCTGCACCTTGTCACCGTCCACGGCGGTCAAGACAATCACTGCGGTTCTCATCTTGTCCTTGAGCTTGTCCATGGTGTCGCGCAAGGTCTTGGCATCGGCCCCTTCGAGCTGGGCCACCAGCAGCTTCACACCCTTGACATTCAAGGCCTGCGTCATCAATTCGTCACCCTGCGCCGAAGCGAGTTTGCCTTTGGCCGCGGCCAATTCTTTTTCGAGCGCCTTGACCTGGTCCAGCACCTGCGCAATGCGGGCGTTCAACTCGGCAGGCTGGGCCTTGAGGGTGCCTGCGGCTTGTGTCACGGTGTCTTCGAGTGATTGCAGGTAGGCCAAAGCATTTTCGCCGGTCACCGCTTCGATGCGGCGCACGCCAGCGGCCACGCCGCCTTCACCCACGATCTTGAACAGGCCAATGTCGCCCGTGGCTTTGACGTGGGTGCCGCCGCACAGTTCGCGGCTCGAGCCAATGTCCAAGACACGCACGGTCTCGCCGTATTTCTCACCAAACAGCATCATCGCACCGGTTTTTTGGGCGCTTTCGATGTCCATCACGCGGGCCTGAGCCTGGGCGTTGGCCAAAATTTCGGCGTTGACTTGGGCTTCGATCTGGCGGATCTCGGCATCGGTCACGGGGGCGTTGTGCGCAAAGTCAAAACGGGTGCGCTCAGCGTTGACCAAACTGCCCTTTTGCTGCACATGGCCGCCCAGCACTTCGCGCAAGGCCTTGTGCATCAGGTGGGTGGCGCTGTGGTTGCGCACGGTGGCGGCGCGCACGGCCAAATCCACATGGGCCTGCACCGCGTCGCCGACCTTCAGGCTGCCGGATTTGATTTCGCCATGGTGGCCAAACACATCGGCCTTGATCTTGAGCGTGTCGGCCACAGTGAACTGACCGCCCGCGTTGTTCAGCACGCCCTGGTCACCCACCTGGCCACCGGACTCGGCGTAAAACGGGGTCGTGTCCAGCACCACCACGCCCGCTTGACCCGCTTGGAGTTCGCTCACGGCGTTGCCGTCGGCGTACAAGGCCAATACCTTGGCATGGGCCGTCAGGTCGTCGTAACCCACAAAGTCGTTGCCCGCGCCCAAATAGTCGAGCGCCTTGTCCATCTTGAACTTGCCCGCAGCACGGGCCTGGGCTTTTTGCTTTTCCATGGCGGTGGCGAAACCCGCTTCGTCCACGCTCAAGCCACGCTCGCGGCACACATCGGCAGACAAATCGAGGGGGAAACCGTAGGTGTCGTGCAGCTTGAAAGCCACTTCACCGGGCAGCACTTTGACGCCGCCTTCGAGGGCCGCGTCCAAGATTTGCATGCCGCTTTGCAGTGTTTCAAAAAAGCGCTCTTCTTCCAAACGCAAAACGTCCGCAATGCGCTCGGCCTGATCGGCCATGTTGGGGTAAGCCGCGCCCATGAGCTTGACCAAATCGGGCACCAGCTTGTGGAAAAACGGGGTTTTTTGGCCCAACAAATAACCGTGGCGAATGGCGCGGCGGATGATCCGGCGCTGCACATAACCCCGGCCTTCGTTGCTCGGCACCACGCCGTCGCTCACCAAAAATGCCGTGGCGCGGATGTGGTCAGCGATCACGCGCAGCGACTTGTTGTTCAGGTCGGTGCAACCGGTTTCGCGTGATGCGGCCTTGATCAGCGCGTCAAAAATGTCGATTTCGTAGTTGCTGTGAACATGTTGAAGAATCGCTGCGAGACGTTCGAGGCCCATGCCCGTGTCCACACAGGGCGCGGGCAGCGGCGTGACGGCACCGGTGTCGTCCATGTTGAACTGCATGAACACGTTGTTCCAGATTTCGATGAAACGGTCACCGTCTTCATCGGGGCTGCCGGGTGGGCCACCGGGAATGTGGGCACCGTGGTCGTAAAAAATCTCGGAGCAAGGACCGCAAGGACCGGTGTCGGCCATCATCCAGAAGTTGTCTGACTTGTAGCGGCCGCCCTTGTTGTCGCCGATGCGGATGATGCGGTTCTCTGCCTTGATGCGCTCAGGTGTCCAGCCGGCCTTGACGAAAATGCCCTCCCAAATGCCATGGGCCTCATCGTCTTCCATGTAAACGGTGGCGTACAACTTGTCGGCGGGCAGCTTGTAAACCTGGGTCAGCAGCTCCCACGCCCACTCGAGCGACTCGCGCTTGAAGTAGTCACCAAACGACCAGTTGCCCAGCATCTCGAAAAAAGTGTGGTGGCGGGCGGTGTAGCCCACGTTTTCCAGGTCGTTGTGCTTGCCACCGGCGCGCAGGCAGGCCTGAACAGAGGCGGCACGGACATACGAGCGCTTGTCGGAGCCCAAAAACACGTCCTTGAACTGGACCATGCCCGAGTTGGTGAACATCAAGGTGGGGTCGTTGCCCGGCACCAAGGGGCTCGACGCCACCACGGTGTGGCCCTTGGACTCAAAAAAGTCCAAAAAAGTCTTGCGGATGTCGGAGACGGAAAAAGTGGCTTGGCTCATGGGGTGTTTTCGCTCTAAGTGCAACCCGCCATTATAAGTTTGGGCATTCCCGAGTGAGCCAAGCGGCAAGCTCTCGTGTTTGAAGCCCTGAAATGCGGCACAAACCGGCTTAAAAAACAGCGTGATCGCCTCGGTCGGGGGCGCCTTCACCCCGGACCCACCGGGCATAGGCGTCGAACAGCGTTTGTGATCCGTGTGAGGGTGTGGCCTGCTCATCGTAGCGCTGGGCCGCAGCGTCCCAGACCAACATGGATTCCGAGGCGTAATAGCGCCCAATGCGGGCCAACTCGGCCTTGTCCGCAGCCGCAGGAATGAACTTGCCCAACACGCTCAACACCGCCACGATGGCATCCATCATGCCCAAGGGAACCCGTTTGAACCGAGGCGGCTTGCCCAAAAGGGCAAACAAATGCTCCCCCTGCGCCAGCGGCGTGATGGCAGGCCCTGGCCCGCCTATGGGCAAGATCTGGTTGTGCCGCGCCACATCGTCCAGACAACCCACCAGAAAATCGGCCAAGTCGTCGTCGCTGATGGGTTTGCAGGCGGTCAGTTGCCCGTCGCCAAAAATCAAAAATGCTTGGCCTTTTTTGACCCGCTCCAGTTGCCCCGAGAGCGATTTGAAAAAAGCGGTGGGGCGCACGATCGAATAAGTCATACCGGACTCGATCAAGGCTTTTTCAAACGCCAATTTGGCGTGCTGAAACGCCAACACAGGTTTTTGCACACAGATGGCCGACAGCTGCACAAAATGCCGCACGCCCGCCCTTTGAGCCGCTTTGAGCGCCCACATGTGCGCTTGGTGATCGACCCGCCAAGCGTCTTGGGGTGAGCCCTTGCGCGAGGCCATGCACGAAACCAACGCATCAAAATGGGTTTGCGCCAAACCCGGCTGGGTCCACACGCTCTCTTCGTCCGCATTTCCCCATACCAGCGTGGCCCCAGCCAGACGCTCCGACAGTGACGTGTCAGGGGGCATGGCGCCAAACCCTTGGCGGAGCCTCACCAGACAAACCACCTCGTGACCATTCCGAAGCAAGGCCCGCGCAGTGGCCAGACCGATGGTGCCGGTCGCCCCGAGCAACAGCACGCGCAAGCGTGACTTGGGCTCCGAGACGCTCGCCACCAAGGGTAAGGGGGTACCCGAGCCACTCACAAGGCGGGTAGGCTCATCGGTGGTCACGCCGCAAACTCCCAAATGATTCAGACATCCAATGTTACTGTTTTTGTGGCCGACAGCCGTTGCAGTGGGACAAAGGCCGGCACGGGGGACAACGTTGGAAAACAGCATAATGCCTTGGCCAAGCGGTAGTCCAAACTGGGGCAGGTATGCAACACCCGGATTGGGTACGCCATGCCCCGTTTTCAGCCGGCCAGCACCCGCAGCCGGGTTTTCACCGTCCCACTTGAACACCATGACCACATCGCCCCTCGCCCTGCTCAAAGACCCCACTTTGCTCAAAACCGACGCCCTGATCAACGGCCAATGGGTCGTTGGCAACCAGCGTTTTGACGTGACCGACCCCGCCACAGGCGCTCACTTGGCCAGCGTGGCCAACCTGGGTGCGGTCGAAGCCGAAGCGGCCATCGCTGCGGCCAACGCCGCCTGGGGCCCTTGGAAAACCAAGACCGCCAAGGAGCGCAGCATCATCTTGCGCAAATGGTTTGACCTGCTGATCGCCAACACCGAAGACCTGGCCCGCCTGATGACCGCGGAAAATGGCAAACCGATGGCCGAGTCGCGTGGCGAAGTGGCCTACGGCGCCAGCTTTGTCGAGTGGTTTGCCGAAGAGGCCAAGCGCGTCAACGGCGAGACCCTGCCCCCCTTCGACAACAACCGCCGCCTGCTGGTGCTCAAGCAGCCCATCGGCGTCTGCGCGGCCATCACGCCCTGGAACTTCCCACTGGCCATGATCACCCGCAAGGTGGCCCCGGCCTTGGCCGCAGGTTGCCCCGTGGTCATCAAACCCGCCGAGCAAACCCCGCTCACGGCCTTGGCTGCGGCCGAACTGGCGATCCGTGCAGGCATTCCAGCGGGGGTGCTCAACATCATCACCGCCGACGGCCCGCAAAGCATTGCGATCGGCAAAGTGCTGTGCGCCAGTGACGTGGTGCGCCACATCAGCTTCACCGGCTCGACCGAGGTGGGCCGCATCCTCATGGCCCAATCGGCCCCCACCGTGAAAAAAATGTCGCTGGAGTTGGGCGGCAATGCGCCCTTCATCGTGTTTGAAGACGCCGACATCGACAGCGCCGTGGAAGGCGCCTTTGCCAGCAAATACCGCAACGCGGGCCAGACCTGTGTGTGCACCAACCGCTTTTATGTGCAGGCGTCGGTGTACGAGGAGTTCGCCAGCAAGTTCGCGGCCAAAGTCAAAACCGCCAAAGTAGGCAACGGCTTTGCCGATGGGGTGAACCAAGGCCCGCTGATCGAGCCCTCGGCCTTGGACAAGGTCGAGCGCCACGTGAAAGACGCCTTGGCCAAGGGAGGACGGGTGCTTGCAGGCGGCAAACGTCTGGAAGGTCAGTTTTTTGAGCCCACCGTGTTGGCCGACGCCACCGCCGACATGGTCTGCGCCAAGGAAGAAACCTTTGGCCCCCTTGCCCCGATCTTCAAGTTCACCACCGAGCAAGAAGCGATCGATGCGGCGAACAACACCGAATACGGCCTGGCCAGCTACTTTTACAGCCGCGACGTGGGCCGCATCTTCCGCGTGAGCGAGGCGCTGGAATACGGCATGGTGGGCATCAATGTGGGCATTTTGGCCACCGAGCATGTGCCTTTTGGGGGCGTCAAGCAATCGGGCCTGGGCCGTGAAGGCTCGAGCCACGGCATCGAAGACTACGTGGAAATCAAATACCTGTGTGTAGGCGACATCCTGAAGTAAACTCCACCCCTTCGCGGGTGTCGTTCAAT
>NZ_CAMBNZ010000004.1 GCF_945869175.1 Limnohabitans sp. Rim8
AGCTTTGGCACGCCGCACACCGACCCCACGACCACAGGCCCTACGCACATCTTCAACCTGGGCCACGGCATCAGCCAGTTCACCCCGCCTGAGCATGTCACGGCGCTGGTCGAGGCGGTGCACAGCCATTCGCGGGCCCTGCGCCAAAAATGAGCAGGCCGCTTAGACCAGGGACGGCTCACCCTCAGGGGGGCTGACCGCAAGGCCGTGGCGATCAGGGCCCCGAAATGAACAGCACCACGCCTTGCACGCCCGTCTTCACGCCGGGCAATTCCACCTGCCAATCGTCCTCTTGCTTTTGTGCCGATCCGGTTTTGGAGATGCGGGCCACCAGGCGCACCTGTGCCAGCGATGACAACAAGGGTGGCGCACCCATGCCCATGCTGTCGCTCAAAGCAAAAGAAACTGGCCAGGATGTGGGCGTGCCGCGCCAGATGGCCACCGGACGGCGCGAACCTTCTTCGGCCAAGGCGTAAACGAACAAGGTCGCGCCTGCAGCGATGTGTTGTTGTAGCGCGGGCGAGACACGGACTTCGCCCTGAATGACCGGCCTGGCATCACCCGCCACAGTGGCCCCCGGCGCCTGAACACCCTCTGCACTCCCCTTGGCATCTTTGGGCAAGGTGAGCGCCAGGGCCTGCTGCAAGCCTTGCGCCGCCTCACTGTCGGCAGGCACCAACACCAAGGCACGCTGCCAAAACCCTTGCGCGTCCGCAAGCCGTTTTTCGGACAAGGCCGCGCTGCCCGCCAACACCAGGGCATTGAGGTGTTGCGGCTGCGTGCGCAACACGTCTTGAATCCACTGCCAAGGCTCTCCGGCGTAGACACCGCCTGCGGCCAAGGCTTTCATCTGGGCACGCTCGATCCACAAATCGGGCTCCGGCGACAAGGCCAACACACGCGCCAGGGCTTGCTCGGCCAAGCCGTGCGCGTTTTGGGCGGCGTGCAAACGCGCCAGAGTCAACCAAGCCTCGGCATCTTCGGGTCGGGCTTGCGTGGCTTGTTGCCAAACGCGGGTTTGCTCGGCCCATTGATCGGGCGTGTTGGCGCTGATTTGCACCCGTTGACTCAATGGCACGGGCCACCAGGTCTGCTGCGCGCCCAATTGCAGATAGCTCAAACCGCTGAGCGCCACGAGACCCAAGGCGATCCAAACCCAGCGCACAGGATCTGTCGCAGCCAGCGTGCCCGGCATGCGCGCGGCATCGGCCAGCACATGGCGCATCACTTCGTCGCGCGCAGCGGCATGCTGAGCCGCATTCAAACGGCCCTCGGCCCAGGCACTGTCCAGATCGGCCAGGTGCTGCTGATGGATGCGCCGAAGACTGGCGCTCTGGACATCTTTGCCGGAAGTCTCCTGGACACCGGCTGCGGTGTCCGTTTGCTTTTTCAGACCGCGCTGCAGGACCCAAGCGCCCAGCCCACCCAACAGCAGCAACACCCACAACAAACCCAGCCAGGGCGGCAACATCGACATCAGGACTCCAGCAATTGGCGAACGCGCTCGCGCTCGCTGTCGGTCAAGGGTGCCGGCCCGACGGGGTCGCGGCGCATCAAGCGCAGCGCCACAAGCAAAGCCAATAGCAACAGCACAAAGGGACCAAACCACAACAGCCAAGTCACGGGTTTGACCTCGGGCTTGTACAGCACAAAGTCGCCATAACGGGTGACCAAAAAGCTTCGGATGGCCTCGTCGCTTTGGCCTTGCTCAATCAGACTGCGCACTTCACGGCGCAGGTCCACCGCCAACTCGGCATTGGACGAGGCCAGCGACTCGTTTTGGCACACCAGACAGCGCAACTCGGCGGCGATGTGGTCCCAGCGCGCCTGGATTGGGGGCGACATGGGCGCATCGGTCTGCAACACCACGGGCACGGCGACACCGGGCAAAGCCGCCTGCCCGCTCGGCACGGCTGCGGCCCCACCTGCACAGCAGAGCCACAGGCTGCCCAACAAGCAATGCAGCATCCGACGCATCACCGCAAACTCCTCATCAGGGGCAGCAACTTGTGTTGCACCACGTCGGGCGTCAGGGCGCCTGCATGCTTGAAGCGGACCACACCCTCTCGGTCCACCAGATAAGTCTCGGGCAAGCCATACACGCCAAAATCCATACTCACCCGCCCATCCATGTCGAGCAGGTTCACAGCAAAAGCCTGACCGTGTTTTTGCAACCAGGCCTGGCTGCGGTCGGTGGCTTTTTGCACCGATGCTTGACTTTGAGGGTCTTGGCCTGACAACTCCGAAGCTTGCAACTCTTTGTAGTTGATGCCCAACATCTGCAGCCCAGGCTGGCGGGCCAAAGCCATCAACAAGGGGTGCTCTTCTTGACAACCTGCGCACCAAGTGGCCCACAGGTTGACCAAGGTCACTTGCCCCTGAAACTGGGCCGTGCTGAACACGCCTGGCCCGCCGACCACCGGCAGTTCGAAAGCGGGGGCAGGCCGCCCAATGAGCGGCGAGGGAATTTCTTGTGGGTTGCGCGTCAGGCCCACGGCCAAAAAGACCACCATGCCCAAAAACAGCACGAGAGGCGCATACACCCAGCGTGGCATGCGCGGGCTTGGCGCTTTGGGCCTGACCGGTGTGCTCATGAGGGGGCACCTGCCATCATTGGGGTTGGAACTTTGGGCACATGGGCTTGTCGGTAACGCCGATCCCAAGTCGCCAAAACACCCCCCAACACCATGAACACTGCACCCAACCAGATCCACGACACAAAAGGCTTGTGGTAAATCCTGAAGCTCCACTGCGGCGGCTCACCTGCCAAGGGTTCGCCCAAAGACACATAGCGGTCGCGCCACAGGTTGCGGTCAATCGCCGCCTCCGTCATGGGCATGGCGCTCGACACATAGCGGCGTTTTTCAGGGCTCAACGTGCCGACTTGCTGCTCTTGACCTGACGCTCCTTCGAAGAGCTTGAATTGGGCGCGCAAGGCCAGGTAGTTCGGCCCCAAATGGTTGTCCACACTGACCAGTTGGTAGCGCACACCCGCCACGGTGACCGCCTCACCCAGACCCAGGCGCACATCGCGCTCCACCTGAAATGATTTGACACCCGTGATGCCCAGCACCAACACGGCCACGCCCAAGTGCGCCACATGCATGCCCCACCAAGCCAAAGCCGGTGACCCAGGCAAGCGCAGGCGCTGCGCGATTTGCCAAAACCCCGACAGCGCGATCCAGCCGCCCAGCGTGCCGCCCATGACCGTGAGCCAACCACCCGCGTTGGTGGTGTTGACGCTGCCCTCCACCCCGGGTGCGCCGCCCCAAGTGGCCCAAGCACTGGCCAGCAAAAGCGCCATGGCCCCCGGCACCAGCAGCGCGCGCAGCGCCGCCCAACGCGCCACATGCCAAGGCACCACGGTCCCCGGCACCATGGCCAAAAGCAGCGGCACCATCAGGGGCACAAACACGCGGTCAAAATAGGGGGGGCCGACCGAGAGCTTGCCCAGGTTCAGCGCGTCGATGATGAGCGGGTACAAAGTGCCCAGCAACACCGCCGCCATGGCCACCACCAAGAGCACGCTGTTGAGCAGCAAGAAGGATTCACGCGAACCTGCCACCGGCTGCGAGGCATTGGCCCACTGTGGTGCGCGCCATGCAAACAAGGCCAGCGATACGCCCACCACCACGACCAAAAACAACAAGATGAAAACACCCCGACCCGGGTCGGTGGCGAAGGCGTGCACCGAGGTCAGCACACCTGAGCGCACCAGGAACGTCCCGAGCAAGCTGAGCGAAAACGCGCCAATGGCCAGCAGCACCGTCCAGGCTTTGAACTGCCCGCGCTTGTCGGTGACCATCAGCGAGTGAATGAGTGCCGTGGCCACCAGCCAGGGCATGAGCGAAGCGTTTTCCACAGGGTCCCAAAACCACCAACCGCCCCAGCCCAGCTCGTAGTACGCCCACCAGGAACCGAGTGCAATGCCCAGCGTCAGAAAGCCCCAGGCCGCCACCGTCCAAGGCCGCGCCCAACGCGCCCAAGCGGCGTCCAGCCGCCCCGACATCAGTGCCGCCATGGCAAAAGCAAAGGCCACCGACAAACCCACATAGCCCATGTACAGCATGGGCGGGTGAATGACCAAACCCGGGTCTTGCAGCAAAGGCGTCAAATCTCGCCCCTCAGCCGGGGCCGGGAACTGCCGCGCAAACGGGTTGGACAGCGTGAGGATGAAGACCAAAAAGCCCACCGACACCGCGCCCATCACGCCCAGCACCTGCGCCACCATCGCCTGCGGCAAGCGCTTGGAAAACAAAGCCACCGCCACCGACCACAGCGCCAGCATCAGCACCCACAGCAGCAGCGAGCCTTCGTGCCCCGCCCAAATGGCCGACAAACGGTAAGGTGTGGGCAGCAAGGTGTTGGAGTGGTGGGCCACGTATTTCACGCTGAAATCGTGCACATAAAACGCGTGCCACAAAGCCCCAAAGGCCAGCACGATCAGCACCAACTGGAAAACTGCCAATGGCCGGGCCAGCGCTTGCCAGCCCGATCGACGCGAGGACAAACTGCCCCACAGCGGCAGCACCGCCTGGGCCAAAGCCACCCAAGCCGCCATGATCAAGGCCAGGTGTCCTGCTTCAGGCCACATGCGATGGCTCCTGAAAAAATGCGCGTTTCATCGCATGACCGCCGCGCCCATGCGGGCCTTGGCCGCCTCGTCCAGCGCGTGCTGGGCTTCGGGTGGCATGTAGTTTTCGTCGTGCTTGGCCAGCACTTCACTGGCCACGAACAGACGGCCCGCGTCCAAGCGGCCTTGCGCCACCACGCCCTTGCCCTCTTTGAACAAATCGGGCAACAGGCCCACATAGCGCACCGGTACCTCGCGCTGCGTGTCGGTCACCACAAAGGCCACCGCCATGCCGTCGCGCTGGATGCTGCCCACCTTGACCAAGCCCCCGACCCTGAAATGGCCGTCCTTGGGTGCTTCGCCCGCTGCAACCTGCGTGGGCGTGAAAAAAAACACCAGGTTGCTCTGAAAAGCGTTGAGCACGAAATAGGCTGCGCCACACAAGAGCAACACACCCATCCCGATCCCGAGCATTCGCTTGTGGCGGCTTTTCATGTGACAGCTCCTGTCTGACCATCTTCGGCAGCGTCGGTGGCCTCGCACACCGCCTCCAGCGCCTGCTGTCGGCCCATGCGCGCGAGCCACACTTCCAACGCCAGAAGGGCTGCACTCCCGCCCAAGCTGCCCCACACATAGACGCCGTAGCCGCCCATGGCCCAAAATTCGTTCGCGCTCGACCAGATCATGCGGCACCTCTCAGAGTGCGGTGCGCCAGCACCTCAGGCAGTTGTTGAACCCAGACCGCATGGCTGTCGCGCTCCAAAATCAAGCTGCGCACACGCCACAAGGCGATGGCCATCGCGTACAACCAAACCGCCAGACTCATCAAGAGCATGCCGGTCAGCATGATGCTGGCCATGCGCGGCGACTGCGTGAGCGAAACCGAAGCCCCCTGGTGCAAGGTGTTCCACCACTTGACCGAAAAGTAAATGATGGGCACGTTGACGGCGCCCACCAGCGCCACCAAGGCGCCTGCCCGGTCGGAGCGGCGCGGGTCTTCGATGGCCGAGGTCAATGCGATGTAGCCCAAATACAAAAACAGCAAAATCAGCATCGAGGTCAGCCGCGCGTCCCACACCCAATAGGTTCCCCACATCGGCTTGCCCCACAAGGCTCCGGTCCACAGCGATAAAAACGCCAGCAAAGCACCGGTGGGCGCGAGCGCCCGCGTCATCAGGCCGGACAAACGCGTGTTGAACACCAGGCCCAACACACTCCAAAACGCCATGGCCAAGTAAATGACCATGGCCATCCAGGACACGGGCACGTGGATGTAAATGATGCGGTAGGCCTGGCCCTGCTGCGCATCGGGCGGTGCGAGCATGAAGCCCACCCACAAACCCGCGATTGCCAAGGCACTGGCCAAGAGCGCCAGCCAAGGCCACAAGCGACCGGCCAAGGGGTAAAAATGCTGCGGCGCGGCGTAGTGAAAGAGCTTCATGGATCGGTTCTCTTCATTCCAGCGCCAGACGCAAAGCGGCCGCACATGCCCAGGGACTGAAAGCGGCGCAGCCCAACAACAGCGCCAGCAAGACCGAGACATGGGCCTCTGCACCCAAGCCGCGCATCTGCGCATCGACCGCTCCCGTACCAAACACCAAGACTGGAACATACAAGGGCAGGAGCAACAGCGACTGCAGCACCCCGCCACCGCGCACGCCCAAAGTGAGGGCGGCACCGATTGCGCCCAGCAAAGACAGCACAGGCGTGCCAATCAACAGCGTCAGGGCCAGCATGGCCAAGGCTTCAGACCCCAAGCCAAACTGCACACCCAATAGGGGCGACAACAAGACCAAAGGCAGACCGGAAACCAACCAATGCGCCAACAACTTGGCCACCACCACCCATGACAACGGTGCGGCCGACAAAGCCAACTGCTCCAGGCTGCCGTCCTGGTGGTCGGCATCGAATAGGCGGCCCAAACTGAGCATGCTGGCCAGCAAGGCCGCAACCCACAGCACGCCGGGTCCAATCAAGTGCAGCGTGGCAGGCTCGGGGCCAATGGCCAGCGGAAACAAGGCGGCCACCACCACGAGAAAAAACACCGCCCCCAACCACTCCGATTTGCGCCGCAAAGCCAAGCGCAGATCGCGCCGAATCACCCCCTGAAGGGCGATCCAAGGGCTGGGCAGTACCGGCGGCAAGGCCGGGGAGAGGACAGCCTGGGCGTTCATGGCCGCTTCACCTCACGGCTCAACTGCAGCCGCGCGCCGGGGCCTTGCAGCTGCACATCGTGGTGGCTGGTCATGACCAGCGCGCCGCCTGCGTCCACATGAGACTGCAGCAAGGCGCGGGCCGTGGCCGTGGCTTGGGCGTCCAGGCCGACCAGCGGTTCGTCCAAGACCCACAGCCGCGCCGCGCTGGTGCGCAGGCGTGCCAGCGCGACGCCCTGGCGCTGGCCTTGCGACAACACGCGCACAGGCAAATGCGCACGGCTTTGCAGGCCCTGCGCGGCCAGCGACTGCATGGCTTGATCGCGGCTCAATGGCAAGCCACCCACTTGGGCGTCGAAGCAGAGGTTGTCACACGCACTCAGATCGGGCTTGAGGCCCAAGGCATGTCCGATGTAATGCAATACCGACCGATCAGGTCGCGGGTTGGACGATGCGGTGGGGCGCGTGGGGTCGGATGTGGGCCAGATCACCTGACCGCGTGCTGCCGGAGAAAGTCCGCACAGGATGCGCAACAGACTGGATTTACCGCAGCCATTACCGCCTTCGATGTGCAACCAGCTGCCTGCCGGAACGGAAAAGCTGACGCCCTCGAACAGTGTTCGGTGGGCCTTTTGGCAGGCCAGGTCCATCGCTGTGAGCACCCAAGAGGCCATGAAGGGCTTTCCGGTCGGTTGAAGACAAAGCAAAGTGTAATGTCAGATTGACACTTTGTGTAGCCAAAGACCGGACGAAGGCGGGGAAATCAGGGTAAACCTTAACTTCACAATACCCAAGGGCCGCAAAATAACCGCCCAAGGGCGGTTTTGCGGTTTGGGCAAGGCGTTGCTTGCCCAGAAAGAGCTGTAAAGATCAGCCTTTTTTGGCCCAAGCCGAGCACCAGGCTTTGGCAGACACTTGCTTGCCTGCAAACAGAGGGCAACCACCGGCTGCAGCACCCGCCTTGGCTTGGTACAAAGCACAATTGGCGCAGTTGTTGCCCGCGGCGTACTTGGGATTCTTGGCCTTGTCCACTTTGGTGGCATCGGCTTTGTAAGCCAAGCCCACAGCCTGAGGGTCTTTTTCATCCACCATGGCTTGGGCGGAAGCTTCGCTGACGGCCAAAACTGCGGTGGCGGCCGTTGCCACCTGCATCATGAATACGCGGCGGGTCGAAGTGGAATGGGCAAAACGTGGCATGGACAGCTCCAGAAAGAGATAGCCAGAAAATACTGGACAGTTCATTGTGCGCCACATCAGTCACCCTGTCACCCCAAACCCGATACCTGAGCAAATCACACAGGAAATCCCTGTGATTAAAATGTCAATCACGATGGACACAGCCGTGTCAGAATGCATTGCACTCTCGCTCTGTCTTGCAAAGGTATTGACATGTGGCAACTCATCATCGGTCTGGCCCTGTTTTTGGGCATCCACTCCCTGCAAAGCATCGCCCCCAACATGCGGCAAAGCGCCATCAAGCGCTGGGGCCCTTTGGGTTTCAAGGGCATCTACACCGCCATTTCTTTGTTGGGTCTGTATCTGCTGGTGCAAGGCTATGGCCAAGCGCGCCTAGACCCCTTGGTGCTGTGGACGCCGCCCCGCGGCATGCAGCACGCCACCTTGTTGCTGATGTGGGTGGCCATGGTGTTGCTGGCGGCCAGTTATGTGCCCGGCAACCAGATCAAGGCCAAACTGCGCCACCCCATGACCTTGTCCGTCAAAGTCTGGGCACTGGGGCATTTACTGGCGAATGGCAACCTGGCCGATGTGCTCTTGTTTGGTGCCTTCCTGGCCTGGTCGGTGCTGGTTTTTCGCGCAGCGCGCCAACGCGATCGCCTGAGTCTGCTCAGCGCACCTGAGGGCAAACCACTGGGCACGCTGTTGGCGGTGTTGGTGGGCACGGGCATTTGGGCCGCGTTCCTCATGGGCGGGTTGCACCTGTGGTTGGTGGGCGTCATGCCCTTCACACGCGCTGGCTGAGCATGGCGCGGCGCTGCCAGAAATGCCCAGCGGAGAAAGCCCTGGCAGCCCCGACAAACCGGACGCATTCGCAGCCCAAATCTGAGGTCATGTGTAAATTTAACTTGACACTTTGGCGTGTCTTTTGGATGATGGGCTGAGAACAGCTTTGCGGAACGCCCTTTATGGCATTGACCTTCCCTTTCGCGGCCATCGTTGGTCAAGATGAAATGACCCTCGCCATCCAGGTGGTGGCGGTCGACCCCTCCATTGGTGGGGTGTTGGTGCTGGGTGACCGGGGCACCGGCAAATCCACGGCCGTGCGCGCCTTGGCCGACTTGCTGCCGCCCCTCCATGTGGTCAAGGGCTGCCCCTACCGATGTGATCCTGCCAAACCTGCAGGTGCCTGCCCGGTGTGCCAAGCCCGGGACCCGAAAAGCAAAGTCGTGGCTGAGCGCCAACCGGTGGCCGTGGTCGACCTGCCTTTGGGCGCCACAGAAGACCGGGTGGTTGGCGCGCTTGACCTGGAAAAAGCCCTCTCACAAGGCGTCAAATCCTTCGCCCCCGGGTTGCTGGCCCAGGCGCACCGCGGATTTTTGTACATCGACGAGGTCAACCTGCTGGACGACCACCTGGTGGACCTCTTGATCGACGTGGCCGCCTCGGGCGAAAACCTGGTCGAACGCGAGGGCCTGAGCGTGCGCCACCCCGCCCGCTTTGTGCTGGTGGGCAGTGGCAACCCCGAAGAAGGCGAGTTGCGCCCCCAATTGCTGGACCGTTTTGGTCTCTCGGTCCAAGTGCGCACGCCGCAAGACCTGGCCCTGCGCGTGAGCATCATCAAACGCCGCGACGCCTTCGACAAAGACCCTGCCGCCTTCAAGGCGCTGTGGCACAAGGACAACCAAAAGCTGCAAAAGCGCATCCTCAAAGCGCGTGAGCTGCTCGACCAAGTGCAGGTGAGCGACGAGATGCTCATGCTGTGCGCACGCCTATGTCAACAGCTGGGCACCGACGGGCTGCGCGCTGAGCTCACCTTACTGCGCGCCACCCGCGCCTATGCCGCGCTGCAAGGCCACAGCGCCGTCAAGCCAGAGCACCTGCAAAGCATGGCCCCCTTGGCCTTGCGCCACCGCCTGCGCCGCAACCCGCTGGACGACACCGACTCGGGTGCTCGGGTGCAACGCAGCGTGCAAGAAGTGCTGGCCGCCTGACCGTGCTGCGCGCATGAACCGAGAAGTCGCACAAGCCGAACCCATGGAGCGCTGGAACGATGCGCTGACCGCCTTGCAGTTGTTGCAACTGGACCCCCACGGTTTTGGCGGCGTGCGTCTGAGCGCGCCACACGGCCCCGTGCGCGAGCGCTGGCTACATGCACTGGCCAGTCTGGGCCTCGCCCTGATCAAAGTCCCTGGCTCGGTCGACAGCGAGCGGCTGCTGGGCGGCATCGACCTGGCCCATACCTTGCAAACCGGCCAGCTGCAGATGCAAGCAGGCCTGCTGCAACAGGCCGACCAAGGCTTGGTGTGCCTGCCGATGGCCGAGCGCTTGTCGCCCGCGCTGCTGGCCCCTTTGGTGCAAGCCTTGGAACAAGGCCAGGTGCCGCCCACCCGGCACAGCACCGAGGCCACCACCACCCGATTTGGCGTGGTGGCTTTGGACGAATCTTTGCCCGATGAACCCGGTGTGGGCGTGGCCTTGGCCGAGCGCCTGGGCGTGTGGCTGGACCTGCATGAACTCTCGCCCACCGACATCCACGCGGACTGGGCCACCTGCAATGCAGCGCCCCTTGAGAGCGGCGGCGACCCGAACGTGCGCCTCAGCCCTGGCGCCTGGGCACGCGCCCGTGAACGCCTCCCGCAGGTGCAAGCGAGCGACGACCACATGCAAGCGCTGTGCGCGGCAGCGATGGGCCTGGGCATTGCTTCTCTGCGCGTACCCAGCTTGGCGCTGCGCGTGGCCTGCGGCCATGCGGCACTGAATGGACGCAGCACGCTGGACGCCGACGACCTGGGCTTTGCGGCCCGCTGCGTGCTGGCCCCGCGCGCCACACAATGGCCCTCTGAACCGTCTGCCGAACAGCCTCCCCCTGAGACCGCGCCACCCGAAAACACCACCCCGTCTGAGCCGCCCCAAGACCCCGGTAAAGCGCCCGACAACGACGCTGAATCCCAAACCGACGCCAACCAAGACCCCGGCCCACCGCCCGAGCCGAACGCCGAACCCAGCGCCGAAGACCTTCAAGAGATGATGGTCGCTGCTGCCCTGGCCTGCTTGCCGCCGCACATGCTCGACAAGCTGATGACAAGCCAGGGCGCGGCCAGCCACAACACCTCCGGGCGCAGCGGCCAGACCCGCTCAGGCTCACAACGGGGCCGCCCCCTGCCCCCTCGCCCCGGCCGCCCCGGCGGTCAAGCGCGCCTGCATGTGCTGGCCACCTTGCGTGCCGCCGCGCCCAAACAAGGGCTGCGACAAACGCACAGCACCGGCCGCGTGGCCATCCGCGCCGAAGACTTCCACATTCAGCGCTACCAACAGCGCGCCTCCAGCTGCCTGATCCTCGCGCTCGACGCTTCGGGCTCGGCTGCGTTGCAAAGATTGGCCGAAGCCAAAGGCGCCGTCGAGTTGCTGCTGCAGCAGTCTTATGCCCGGCGCGACAGTGTCTGCATCGTGGCGTTTCGGGGCGCTCAAGCCCAATTGCTGTTGCCCATGACCCGCTCGCTGGTTCGCGCCAAACGCGCCATGACCGGCCTGCCCGGTGGCGGCGGAACGCCCTTGGCCTTGGCCCTGAAAATGGCGCACGAACAAGCGGCCCAGTTGCAACGGCAAGGTGTGACACCCATTTTGGTGGTGCTCAGCGATGGCCGCGCCAACGTCACGCTGCAAGGCCTGGGTGGCCGCGCTCAGGCGCAAAGCGATGCGCAAAACTGGGGGCAGCTCTGGCGCCTCAGTGGCCACCGGGCACTTTGGATCGACACGTCCTTGCAGCCCGACGTGCAAGCGCAGCAACTGGCCACCACCATGGGTGCCAGCTACCTGCCCATGCCGCAGGTTCAGTCGCAGCGCATGGCACACGCCATCGAACGCGTACGCAGCCCCCAAGCCTAAAACGGCCATGTTTGAAAGCTTTTACCCCGGCATGGCCTGGGCCGATCACCAAGCCCAGCCCAGCATCTGGCCGCATGCGCAGCACAGCCGTTGGGTGCAAGCGGGGGGCATCCAGTGGCATGTGCAGCACATGGGCCAAGGCCCGTGCATGCTGCTGTTGCATGGCACAGGCTCGGGCAGTTTCAGCTGGCGCGGCCTGCTGCCCGAACTTGCCCCACATTTCACCGTGGTGGCACCCGACCTGCCCGGCCACGCCTTCACCAGCCGAGGGCCGCAGGGCGCACTGTCGCTGCCCGGCATGGCCGAAGGCCTGCGCGCGCTGATGTTGCAACTCAAGCTCACTCCCCAGGTGATCGTGGGCCACTCGGCAGGCGCCGCCATTGCGGCGCACATGGCGCTGCACTTTGACAGCGCTGCGCGCAGCACCTTGATCGGATTGAATCCGGCTTGGCTGCCGCTGCCCGGCGTGGCTTCATGGTTGTTCGGACCGGCGGCCAAACTGGTGGCACTCAACCCCCTGTCGGCCTGGGCCACCGCCAAACTGGCGGCCAAACCCGGGGCCGTGGCGGAGTGGCTTTTGCGCACCGGTTCGGTGCTCGATGCCCAAGGGGTCGATCTTTACACCCGTGTGCTCAGCAACTCGGGGCATGTGCACGGCGTGCTGTCGATGATGGCGGCTTGGCGGCTCAAGCCTCTGGCTGCGCGGTTGCACGAGATTCGGAACCCGGTGTTCATGCACATCGGCGCGCAAGACCTGACCGTTCCCCCGGCCTTGGCCGTCCAAGCCTGCCAGCGCCTGCCCCAAGCGCGGCAACAGTTGCAGCCCGGTCTTGGCCATTTGGCCCATGAACAAGACCCGATAGGCACAGCGCAACAAATTTTGAAATGGTGTACCCCCTGATGAAAGCAGGGGTCACGGATCGCCGTTCAGCCGCAATCAGCCGGCACGCACCAAACGCTGAACCGCACCAACGGCCTCGCGGGCATCCGTGAAAATGGCATCCGCCCCCAAGTTGTCGGGGCTGAAATCGTGGATCAAGAAGATCGGACCGCCCAAAACCACGCGGACTTTGGGGTTGCCCGAGTTGGCGCGCAGGTGGGCAATCAAGTCAGGCAGTTTTGGGAGTTGCGTCTCCAAGGCGACCGAGATGCCCACCACGTCAAACCATTCATTCGCCACGGCCCGCAGCAGTTCGGATTCGGAAGAGGAGATTTCGAGCACCACTTCGGAGCCCGCTTGGCGAAAGAAGTCGGCCACGATGGTCAAACCGAGGAAATGCTGCGAGCCCGGCGCACAGGCCAGCATGACCCGCTCGCTCGCGCCTACTGCATTTTGACCGGCAGGCGACTCGTAACCCAGCCTGTAAATCATCTGGTGCATCATCGCCAAGCCGCAGGTCACTTGGGTGAAATCGCACAGGTCTTGGTCCCACAAGGCCCCCAAATGGCGTGCGGCGGGGGTGATCAGTTCCAAAAAGATGCGGTCGTTCGCCAACCCGCGATCACTCAGCGCGTCCACGATCTGGTTCGCCTTCAAGGCATCGCCCTTCAGGCAGTGCTGCGTGAAAGCCTCGAATTCTGGTTGCTCTGAGTTCAAGATTTCATCGGTCACGGCGATGGTCTTGGCCGTGAAAAACTGCTGCACATTGAGCAGCCGCGGAATGATCTGCTCCTCGACCACGGCCAACAAGGAGTCTTTGCATTCATCCCGCAGGCTGGATGACCGCTGCAAACCATTGGATTTGTCAGGGAAACCACTGAACTCAGACATGAGCGTTCCTTGCAGCACGAGCGTGTCAACTTGGGTAAAGGTGAAAACCGGGGCGTCAATTCGCCAGCGAGATAGCTTGCCGGTCCGCTGCTGAAATGCGTTTATAAAATTTTTGACCTGGATCAACAAGCATGAGAAACCCTTGGTATGAATTCCTAAGAATTACATTTAAAGGGTCTCACCGTGTGATTTAAACGTATTTTTTGAAATTCGCAGTTCAGAAATCAGGCGGTACAACCGTACCAAAGGCCCCCAAAGTCAAGAAAGCAGCCCGAGAAATGGCACTTTGCACAGCCGCAAAGAGGGGTCAACGCAAAAAATCGACCACGGCCTGCAGCGAGACCTCTGCGGCTTCCTCGTGCGGCAAATGCCCTGCCCCCGGACTTAAAAACAGGCGGCTGCCCTCTATCGCCAGCAGGTAGTCGCGGGCGTTGCTCGATGGAATGATGGCATCGGCCTCCCCCCAAACCAGCAAAGTGGGGGCTTTGATTTGGCGCAACAGCGGCACGGGATCTTGCAAAACGGTTTGCTTCAAGCGCTCCAGCATGGCCCCACGCGCACCCGGCGCGAGCAAGAGTTCGTGGTAACGCGTGGTCAGCGCATCGCTCAAAAAGTCGGCTTGTGCGTAGGCGCTTTTCAGGTTCATGCGCAACACAAATTGGGGCAGCACATGGCGCATCCAACCCATGATCGCGGGCACTTGCGGTGGTTTGCCGTATTCAAAGCCTTCGCTGGCAAAGCCATCTGGCGCCACCAGCACCAGCCGTTCGGTGCGCTCAGGGTGTTGGGCTGCAAAGGTCCAGGCGATGCGTCCACCCATCGAATGGCCCACCAGCGTGGCGCGCGACAGGCCCAAGTCGTCCAACACATGGAGCAGCAGTTGCAGGCTGCGCGCATCGGTGTAGTCGTTGGCGGGATCGGGCGGGCTCAGGCCGCTGCCAGGCAAATCAAAGCGAATCACGCGGTGCGTTTTCATCAGGCCCGGTGACCAAGCATCCCAGGTTTGCAAGCTGGCGCCAAAGCCATGCAGAAAAACCACGGCCGGCGCCTGCCGCGGGCCGCTGTCACGCAGATGCAAATGCCATGGCCCCACTGTTCGCTCATCAGATCGGGCCTCAAGGTAGCGGGACTCCAATTCAGCGCGTGGCAAGTCAGGCGTCCACAAGCCCCAAGTCAGCAGTGCCAATACCGTCAACATCAGCATGAGTCCAAGCCTTTTCATGCGCTGCAGTCCACCTCCGTGGACCTTGCCACGGTCAAATGGCAAACATCAGCAACAACACCATTTGCAACCCGTAGACGATCATCAGACCCAGTTTGTAGGTGTCGCGCAAGGTGTCGGACAGCCGCAGCATTTTCCGATCCAGCCACCAACAGGCAGCCCCGCAAAGACCCGTCATGCACAAGAAAATCGTGGCCATCAAAGAAGACTGCATGTCCGCACTCCTGCTCAAACATCCGTTTTTGACAATCAGGTCCGCGCCAGCCCCAGCAGGTGCGCCATGTCCTTGAAGAAAATGCGCACATGAGCCATCGGGTCCTTGCGGGCCAGTTCCTTGTTCATGTAGGACTCAAAAGTCAGGCGCTGCACATCGCGGTCTTCGCAGATCTTGACGAATTTCTCGCGACGGCGGTCGTTCTGGTACCAGAAGTACTGCATCACACCCAGAATCCAAAACACGCGGCCGTGCTGCTTCATGAAGCTCTTGCGGCCTTGTTTCAGGCAAGCGCTGTTGCCGGTTTGGAGCGCCTGGTGCGCGGCTTGCGCCACACGCCGGGCGCAGTCCATGGCGTAGTAAATGCCTTCACCCGACGAGGGAGCCACCACGCCTGCGGCGTCACCGATCACCACCACGTCGCGGCCGTTGTCCCACTGGGGCAAGGGTTTGAGCGGAATGGGCGCACCCTCGCGGCGCAAAGTGGGCGCATCGGTCAGGCCTGCGATGGCGCGCAAACGTGCTGTGGCACTGCGCAATGAATAGCCCTTGTCGGCGCTGCCCATGCCCACGCTCATGGTTTTGCCGTGCGGAAAGACCCAACCGTAAAAGTCGGGCGAGACCTCGCCTTGGTAGTACACGTCACAGCGCGCCGCGTCGTAGCCGGGCTGACCCACGGGCGACTCGATGATCTCGTGGTAGGCAAAGACGTACTTGGTTTTGTGCGCATTGGGAATGGCCTGGCGCGCGACTTCAGAACGCGCACCATCGGCCCCCACCACCATGCGGGTAGAGACCTTGACCGGCTTGGCGTGCTCCAGCGCAGCGTGCTCTTTGGAGGTGACCGGGGTGAACTGCACCCACAACTGACCGCTGTCGTCATGCTCGAGCTTGTCAAAGATGGCCTGACGGCGCACGGCACCCGATTGGGCGGCGCGTTCGCGTAAAAATTCGTCAAACTCATCGCGGTCCACCATGCCCACAAAACCGTTGTCGATGGGAATGTCCACCTGGTTGTCGGCGGGCGAGATCATGCGGGCGCATCGCACCTTGGCCACCAGCAGGTGGTCGGGGATGTCGAAGTCCTTGATCAGGCGCGGCGGGATCGCGCCGCCGCAGGGTTTGGTGCGGCCTTGGCGGTCCAAGAGCAACACGCGCCAGCCTTGGCGCACCAAATCGTGGGCTGCGGTGGCCCCGGAAGGCCCGCCTCCCACCACCACAAAATCAAAATCGGTTTGGTTCATGAGCTTGACCCACCTTTCAGCATTACGGGACTGTCAAAACGCATCGGCGTGCGTGGCGCAGCTGGGCCTGGACGCAGGCGCAAAGCCACCACCGCCGACACCGCAAACATCAGCCCTTGCAAGGCAAACACGGCGGCATAGGCCGCGCGCTGTTCACCCAAGAGCGCATGGGCCAGGTCGCTGGCGGCCGTGCCGAGCAAACCGCCCAAGCCAAAGGCCGCCGCTTGCGCCGCGCCCCACAAACCCATGCGTGTGCCTTCGCGACCCGCGCCGCCCTCACCTGCCAAGCGCATCATGGTGGCGATCGCGGCGATCGAGAACGCGCCATTGGCCACCCCCAAAAACACCACATTGGCTTTGAGCGGCAAAACCTCAGGAGACACGGCCGACAGGGCAGAACTGACCAAGCCCAGGGTGGCCAGAGCAGAAAACAGACAACCGCCCACCATCCAAGCCTGCACCGAACCCAAGCGCCCGGCCATCCAACGCGACCCGGCCCCGGCGACGGCCAACATGCCGATCAAGACCCCCATGTGGTGCCAGCCCGAGAGCTGCGTGGTTTGCCCCGGCGTGAAGCCATGCACTGCGCCCGCAAAGGGCTCCAAAATCAAATCTTGTGCGTTGTAAGCCAGCATGGACATGAACACGAACACGGTGAATGTGCGTGCCGCCGGATCGGCCCACACTTCTTTGAAGGCTGCTTTGAAATCTTGCTTTTGCAACCGTTCGTTGCTTTCGTGGGTCGGCACTTCAACCGCCTGTGTCGAACCACTGCCCTTTTCAAGGCCCCACAAGCACACCGCCGTGATGATGGCGGTGACCACACTCAGTCCTGCCGAGACCTGCAACAACACCTGCGGGCTGTAAGGGTCGATCAGCTTGCCCACCACCCCCGCGGTGACGGCAAAGCCGACAATCATCATCAGCCACACCGCGGTGGCCGCGGGCGCACGGCGCTCGTCGGGCACGCGCTTGGCCATCAAGGCCAAGAGCGAGGTGCCACAAGCGCTCACGCCCAAACCAATCAGGCTGAAGGAGAACCAGGCCATCAATGCCCCGTAAAACGGCTCGGAGGCCATCCACACCGTGGCCCATGCGGCCATGAAGCCCCCTGCGCCCAGCACCAGCATTCCGCCCATCATCCAGGGCGTGCTTCGGCGGCCCTTGTCAGCACCAAAGCCCATGCGCGGGCGCACCATTTGAACCGCGTAATGCCAAGCCACCAAAAACCCCGGCAGCAAGGCCGGCAAGGCCAACTCCACCACCATGATGCGGTTGAGCGTGGAGGTGGTCACCACCACCACCGCGCCCAAACAGGCTTGAATCAGGCCCAAGCGGACGATCTGAAACCAGCCAAACATGGATGCGCTTGAGTTTGTGCTCATGAGACCCCCACGGTGTGTTGCAACAGCGCCATCTGGCGCAACCCCCAGGCACTGACCATCATGCCGCTGACAAACAGCGGCACGCCAAAGGCCGAGACATGCAGGGCACGTTCCACCGGTTGACGTAGAAATTGGGCCATCAATGGCCCTTGCAAAACGGCCAAGGCCAAAACAGCGCAGGCGTGCCATGGCAGTTGCCAATAGGCCAACAGCACAGCCACGACCGCTTGCGGCACCATCATGAACAGGCAGGCCATGCGCGCTGCGCCGTGGGCACCCAACTGCACCGGCAACGAGGCCACACCCATGCGGCGGTCGCCCTCCATGGCCTTGAAATCGTTCAGCGTCATGATGCCGTGGGCGCCCACGCTGTACAGCAAGGCCAGCGCCACCGAATGCGGACCGGGCCAAGCCCCACCGAGCATCACGGCTGTGCCTGTGAGCCAAGCCAAGCCCTCATAACTCAAAGCGCAGGCGGCGTTGCCCCACCAGCCATTGTTTTTCAGACGCACAGGGGGCGCGCTGTAGCCCCAGGACAGCGCAATGGCCAGTGCACAAGCCGCAAAACCCCATGGCCCCATGAGCGTTGCCCACAGCAATGACAAAAGCGTCCAAGCGACGGCAATGCCCAAACCCCAGCGCCCCGGCATGCGGCCTGAGGGGATGGGTCGATGGGGTTCGTTGATGGCGTCCACATGCCTGTCAAACCAATCGTTCACGGCTTGACTGCTTGCGCAGACCAAGGGACCTGTCAGCACCAAGCCCAACAGCAGCAAGCCCCAGTTCGCGGTGATTGACTGACCGGAAGCCACCGCGCCGCAGGCGAAAGCCCACATCGGGGGAAACCAGGTGATGGGCTTGAGAAGTTCGGCCACCGTGCGCAGTTCAGGCCGACGGCGTAAGGCCGCGTCCGCGTCAGCACGAGCTGCCTGGGGTGGGTTGGCCTGGGCCAGTGGCGAAGTGTCCATGCCCCCATTGTGGAGAGGCTTTTTTAAATGTCAACTAGGATTGACACTAATCGTCAACAATAATTGACAGTCTTCAGGAATTTTCTGCTTCCGCTTCAGCCACCATGCCAAAGCGACGCAATTTCACATAGAGGCTTTGGCGCGAAAGGCCCAGCATTTCCGCAGCCGAAGCGCGGTTGTTGTGTGTCAAATCCAGCGCCGCCTCGATGCACATGCGTTCGATGGTGTCCACAGTCTCGCCCACAATGTCCTTGATCGGGCGGCGGCCCACCAACTGCGACAAATCGGCAAAGGGGTTGGTCTGGCTTTGCGCCAAAGAAGCACCACCTTGCAGACGGCGGTCCATATCGCGCACAAAAAAGGCGTACATCGGCTCGGGCCGGGCCAGGTAGACGGCCGAAACTTCAACCGGCAAGGTCATCCCCGACAAAGTCCGCACCTCAGTGGCGAAGTTGCGCACGGGCAACTGCTGGCGCAAGCTGGTGTGGAGCACACCCCAGTCCACGGCACCGCGCAACAGCCAGCGCTCCAGGTTTTGGCCGACCACCTGAGACGAAGCCGTTAGCCCCAAAAGGGCCATACCCTCTTCGTTGACGCTTTTGATCGTGCCAGCGGTATCGGTGAGCAGCCACCCATCGGGAAAGCGCTCCATGGCTTCGCTCAAAACGGACGATGAGCCACCTTGTTGAACTGGCACACCCATGGTTTCGCGGGCCACCAGGCGCACCAAAAACTGTGCCCCACCCTCTTGGCGAAACACCGTGGCAGAAACCGTCCAGGCAGATGCCAAGCCCGCCACCCGCGCCGAGCACAGCTCGATGCGACCCGTGGCCAGCGCCATGCGCAGCAAAGACTGCACTTCTGCCTGACTCTCGCCTTCAAAACATTCACGCACATCGCGTCCGACCAACCTTTTGCCCGCATCCTTGAGCAGGGATTGCGCACCCACATTGGCCTCCAGCACGCGTTGGCTGGTGGCATCCACCATCAACACCGCCTCGGCCGAGGTGTCAAACAGCACGCGGTAGCGCGCCTCAATGTGGCGCAGACGCAAGTAGTCCCGCTCCATCGACTGCTGGGTTTCCACCAGTCGGCGCTGCAACTCGGCCAAGCTTTCCAAGTCGCGGCCCAAGGCGAGTAATTTGTGATGACCCAGCGGCAAGACCACATATTGCAGCGCCACTTCGTTGCCCAAGGGGCCAATGTGATTCACATGCCGCCAGCGCAAGGATTCTGCAGCGCCCTTGGACTGGAGTATGTCTTGAATTTTGGCGCGACTTTCGGTGGTGACCGTGTCAACCCACAGACGCCCGACCCAAGCCTGGCAACCCAAAGCAGCCAGGGTGTCGCGCCCAGTGGAGACGTCCTCGATCACGCCTTGCTGGTCCATCACCAAGGTGACGTCCGAGACCACACCCAGCAACAGGGATAAAATGGACGGGTCCATTGAGGGAAGCTTCATGCTGTAAACCAACTGCGTTTGAGTATCAGGAAGTTGACACTTGAATTTGTCAGACGAGTATAGGCTGATAAAAGCTCTAAAATAGTTCGGCCTTTTGATTTCAATGTTTTAATTTCCAGAAACCGCGCCATGTCAGCTCGCCTTCACAGCCGCATCCAGCATGGCTTGCGTGATGCGTGCCACCGTGGTGAGCGCGTCTTCGGCCAGCACCTCGGCGCCCAGCCCCTGCAGACGCTCAGGCGCAACATGGGCCATGGGTCCCCCCACAAACAAGCGCATCGCCAGGTTGTCTGAACCCTTGCGCAGCGCGGGCAGCGTGTCGGCAAGGGTATCCAGGTGGCGGTCGGTGCTGACCGAAATGCTCACTGCGTCAAACCATTCGGAATGGAACAAGCGCTTGAAATCGGCCATGTCCTGGGGCACCGCCATGACCACAGACCAACCGGCCCGCTTGAAAAATTCACTGAGCATAAACAAGCCCAGACTGTGCTGAGCGCCGGGCTCGGTCAGCAAGAGCAGGCTCCAACCATTTCCGGGCTGGGGCGCTTCTTGCAAAAATTCGGTGCTGAAGTCGTGCAAAAGTTGTTGCAAATGCACACAAACCAGGGTGCACCGGGCGAAATCGACTTGATCACCCACCCACCAGTCACCCGTCAATCGGGCACAAGGCGCAATGCCACGGGTGTAGATGTCGGTCAAGGACTGCCCCTGCCTTTGCCAGCCAAAGACGACCTGCCGGGCCGCATCCAATCCTTGCAGGCAGGCTTGCGCCAGAATCTGGACCTGCACCGCATCCAAGGCCATGTGGCCAGCGAAGGAGGTCCCCCCCACCAACCTCGGCCCCACGGGCGAGACGCGTTTTAAAGCTTCAGGCAACGGCAAGGTCAGCTCACGCACCTGAGGCAGGGACAAGACATTGTCGAGATTGAAGTGAGCCATAACAAACACCGATCATCAGAAAAATTCACCAGCGGCAGGCCCCAGCAGATCGGTGTGGTCGTCGCAAGAATGGCATCGAATCAGGGCACACCCGTGCCACCGCCCGACGTTGGCTTGAGTGTGGATGAATTCTGTCAACACCCATTCAGTGTAAACCCTAGTTTATAAAAATATTGTCAATTTATGTTGACACCTTGTATGAGCAGCCTTACATTCATTCCAAGTTACCCGCTCCGAGAAGGTCCTTCATGCCCACTTCTGCCCCCCAGGTTTTGTACACGCCAGCGCAACGCGCCCGGCGTGACGCGACCGCTTGGACGTTGGTGCAAGGCATTTTGGCGCCGGTGCAGTTCCTGATTTTTGGCATCAGCCTGTATCTGGTGCTGCGCAGTCTGCAGACCGGCGAGCACACCGACTGGGCCCTGGGATCGGTGGTGCTCAAAACCGTGGTGCTCTACGCCATCATGGTCACCGGCGCCATTTGGGAAAAAGTGGTGTTCGGCCAGTACCTCTTTGCCCCTGCCTTTTACTGGGAAGATGTGGTCAGCATGGGTGTGCTGGCCCTGCACACCGCCTACCTGTGGGTTTGGTGGCAAGGCCTTTGGAGTGCGACCGACCAGTTGCTGCTGGCTCTGGCCGCTTATGGCAGCTACGCCATCAACGCCGCGCAATACATCCGCAAGCTGCGCATGGCGCGGATGCAAAAACAACCCTCATCCACCTCTTTGCCCAACACGGGTGCACAGGCCAGCACATGAGCACCGTCATCCCCATCCGCGCAGAAACTTCCGCTCAAACCGCCGGCTGTACCGACGTCGTTCCTTTGGTCGAACGCGGCCAGCGCGAGGTGTTTTGCGGCCTCACCGGCATCATTTGGATGCACCGCAAGATTCAAGACGCCTTCTTTCTGGTGGTGGGCTCACGCACCTGTGCCCACCTGATCCAGTCGGCGGCCGGCGTGATGATCTTTGCCGAGCCCCGCTTTGGCACCGCCATCATCGATGAGCGCGACCTGGCCGGTTTGGCCGATGTGCACGAAGAACTCGACCGCGTGGTCGGACAGCTGCTGGCGCGCCGCCCCGATATCCGTTTGTTGTTTTTGGTCGGCTCATGCCCCTCCGAGGTCATCAAGCTTGACCTGTCACGCGCAGCGGAACGCCAAAACCAAATTCACCACCCCAAGGTGCGCGTGCTGAACTACTCGGGCAGCGGCATCGAAACCACCTTCACCCAAGGCGAAGACGCTTGCCTGGCGGCCATGGTCCCCGGCCTGCCCGCCAGCGCCGACACCACGCCTGCCTTGATGGTGGTGGGCACCCTGGCCGATGTGGTTGAAGACCAGATGCGCAGCCTGTTGGAGCGCATGGGCTTGGCCGTCAGCTTCTTTCCACCGCGCAACAGCCAAGCCATGCCGGTGGTCGGCCCGAACACCCGCTTCTTGTTGGCCCAACCCTTTTTGGCAGACACCGCCCGCGCCCTGCAGTCGCGTGGCGCGCAGCATTTGCCAGCACCCTTTCCACTCGGTGTGGAAGGCACGACCACTTGGCTGCAAGCGGCTGCCACCGAGTTTGGCGTGGCCCCTGAGGTGTTTGAACAAGCCACGGCTGCACCCCGCCTGCGCGCTGAAAAAGCCCTGGCTGTGCAGCGCCAAATGATGCAAGGCCAGCGCATCTTTTTCTTCCCCGACTCGCAGCTTGAAATCCCACTGGCACGCTTTGTCCACCGCGAACTCGGCATGGAATTGGTGGAAGTGGGCACACCCTATTTGCACCGCCAGCACATGGCCGAAGAACTCGCGCTCATTCCAGCAGGCACCCGCATCAGCGAAGGCCAAGACGTGGACTTGCAACTGGACCGCTGCATCGCCGACGCCCCCGATTTGGTGGTGTGTGGCCTGGGCTTGGCCAATCCGCTGGAAGCCCAAGGCATCACCACCAAGTGGGCCATTGAGTTGGTCTTCACCCCCATTCAGGGCTACGAACAAGCGGCCGATCTGGCCGGTTTGTTCAGCCGCCCCCTTAAGCGCCGCATGAAGCTGGCCGCTTAAAGCTCAGGAACACCCCATGCAACTGACGCTCTGGACTTACGAAGGACCGCCCCATGTGGGCGCCATGCGCGTGGCCACTGCCATGACGGATGTGCATTACGTGTTGCACGCCCCGCAAGGCGACACCTACGCCGACTTGTTGTTCACCATGATCGAGCGCCTGCCGCGCCGCCCCCCCGTCACTTACACCACCTTCCAAGCGCGTGATCTGGGTGGCGACACGGCCGAACTGTTCAAGGACGCCGCCCGCCAAGCCATGGCGCGCTTCAATCCTGCGGCCATGTTGGTAGGCTCGTCCTGCACCGCCGAGCTGATCCAGGACGATCCGGGTGGACTGGCCCAAGCCCTGAAGCTGACCATTCCTGTGGTGGCCCTGGAATTGCCCTCTTACCAGCGCAAGGAAAACTGGGGCGCGAGCGAAACCTTTTACCAACTGTGCCGCCACCTGGTGCACAAGCCTGCTACTGACAAGCCGGCCAAGGCCCGCCCCAGCTGCAACATTCTCGGCCCGAGCGCCCTGGGCTTTCGCCACCGTGACGACGTCAAGGAAATCACCCAGCTGTTGAACCAACTGGGCGTGGACGTGGCCGTGGTCGCGCCCCTGAGCGCCAGCGTGGCCGATGTGCAGAAGTTGGCCGAGGCCGACTTCAACGTGGTGCTCTACCCTGAAATTGGTTTGGCCGCAGCACAATGGTTGCAGCGCCAGTTTGACCAGCCTTACACCAAGACCGTGCCTTTGGGCAGCCACGCCACGCGCGACTTCATCGCCGAAGTTTGCACCTTGACCGGCCTGCCCCAGCCCGCACAAGACCCGACCAACGCGCACGCCCACTGGTACGCCAAGTCGGTCGACTCGACCTACCTGACCGGCAAGCGCGTCTACATTTTTGGCGATGCCACGCATGTGGTGGCCGCAGCCCGCATCGCCAGCCAGGAAATGGGCTTTGAGGTGGTGGGTCTGGGCACTTACAGCCGGGAATTTGCCCGCGAAGTGCGCGACTGTGCCAAGCGCTATGGTGTCGAGGCCTTGATCACCGACGACTACCTGGAAGTTGAAACCCAAATCAACGCGCTGCAACCCGAGCTGATTTTGGGCACACAAATGGAGCGCCACATCGCCAAGCGCCAGGGCATCCCCTGTGCTGTGATTTCGGCCCCGGTGCATGTGCAGGACTTCCCCGCCCGCTACGCGCCGCAAATGGGTTTTGAAGGGGCCAACGTGTTGTTCGACACCTGGGTGCACCCGCTGATGATGGGCCTGGAAGAGCACCTGATTGGCATGTTCCGCGAAGACTTCGAATTCCACGCTGGGGCCGCACCTTCGCATTTGGGCAGCACACGACCTGCAGCCGAACTGAGCCAGGCACCTGTTGCCGCACCAGTGTCGACACCTGTATCCGCACCTGTGCCAACGCACGCAACGGCAACCACCACAGCCAGCGTACCCACCTTGTCCAGCGACAGCGTGCGCGCTGTCGCTGCCCCAGCCCAAACCGCTTCGAACCAGGCCACCTGGAGCCCCGAAGCCGAAAAGGAACTGGGCAAGATCCCGTTCTTTGTGCGTGGCAAAGCCCGCCGTAACACCGAGCGATTTGCCCAAGACCTGGGCGTGGCGACCATCACCGTGGAGACGCTCTACGATGCCAAAGCCCATTTCAGCCGCTAAGTCCAGCAACGCCCAGGCCCCGCGCATGGGCGTGGTGCTGCTGACCATGGACAGCCACCTGGCCAGCGCCGCCGAGAGCGCCGCAGAGCGTCTGGCGCGCGACCTCCCAGGCCTGCACCTGCAAACCCACAGTGCCTCGGCTTGGCGCGACAGCGAGTCCGCCCTGGCCAATTGCCTGGCCGCCGTGGCGCAAGCGGACATCGTCATCGTCACCATGCTCTTCATGGAAGACCACTTCCTGCCGGTGCTTGACGCCTTGCAAGCACGCCGCGAACACTGCGATGCCATGGTCTGCATCATGTCAGCGCCGCAGGTGACCCAGCTCACCCGAATGGGCAAATTGGTCATGGGCCGTGAGTCGAGCGGCCTGATGGCTTTGCTGAAAAAACTGCGTCCCAGCGCCAAAAACAAAGCCACAGGTTCAGACACCGGCGCACCCTCTAGTGCTGGTGCCAAGCAAATGGCGATGCTGCGCCGCTTGCCCAAACTGCTGCGTTTCATTCCCGGCACCGCCCAAGACCTGCGTCTGTTTTTCTTGACCATGCGTTACTGGTTGGCCGGGTCCGAACACAACATCGAGCACTTGGTCAAAACCCTGGTGCACCGCTACGCACAAGGCCCCCGCGAACCGCTGCGTGCCCTGGCTCAGCCCGAAGATCCGATCGAATACCCGGAGGTGGGCCTGTACCACCCCCAAATGAAAAACCGCATCAGCGAACAACTGAGCGACTTGCCTGGTTACGGCCGCAAAGACCAACCGGCGGTGGGCTTGTTGTTGTTGCGCTCGTATTTGCTGGCAGGCAACACCGCGCATTACGACGCGGTGATTGCTTCGCTGCAAGCACGCGGTTTGCGCGTCATCCCGGCTTTTGCCAGCGGCCTGGATGCCCGTCCGGCGATGGACCGTTTCTTTAAAAACGGTGGCTCCTCCAACATCCAGTCTTTGGTGTCCCTCACCGGCTTCTCTTTGGTCGGTGGCCCCGCTTACAACGACGCCAGCGCGGCCGAAGTCGCTTTGAGCGAACTCGACGTGCCCTACATCGCTGCACACCCGCTGGAATTCCAGTCCATTGAGCAGTGGGGTGGCTCCACACGCGGCCTGCTGCCGGTAGAAAACACCATCATGGTAGCCATCCCCGAACTCGACGGCTCCATCTTGCCCATGGTCTACGGTGGCCGCCCCGGCCCTGCCGGTCAAACCTGCACCGGCTGCGACAAGCGCTGCACCTTTCCCAGCGGCCCACGCAGCCAGGACATGTTCACCTGCACCGAGCGCACCGAGATGCTCACTGCGCGGGTGGAGCGTCTGGTGCGCCTGCGCGACAAGCCCCGCGCCGATCGCAAGCTGGCCATCGTGCTGTTCAACTTCCCACCCAACGCGGGCAGCGTGGGCACTGCCGCGTATTTGTCGGTGTTCCAGTCACTGTTCAACACCTTGCAGCGTCTGTCGCTGGAAGGCTACAAAGTCGAAATGCCCGCCAGCGTGGACGACCTGCGCAAGCGCTTGCTGCAAGGCAACGCCAGCCAGTACGGCACGCAGGCCAATGTGCTGCACGCCATCGACACCGGCCACCATGTGCAAAACGAACGTTGGTTGAACGAGATCGAAGCGCAGTGGGGCCCGGCCCCCGGCAAGCACCTGACCAACGGCCAGTCGATCTTTGTGCTTGGCGCGGCCTTTGGCCAAGTGGTGGTCACGGTGCAACCAGGCTTTGGCTACGAAGGCGACCCGATGCGCCTGCTGTTTGAAACCGGCTGTGCGCCCACCCACGCTTTCAGCGCGTTTTACCGCTACCTGCGCGACGATTACGCCGCCGACGCGGTGCTGCACTTCGGCACGCACGGTGCACTCGAATTCATGCCCGGCAAACAAACTGGCCTGTCGGCCCAGTGCTGGCCCGACCGCCTGATTGGCGCGCTGCCCAATATTTACCTGTACGCTGCCAACAACCCGTCCGAAGGCGCGCTGGCCAAGCGCCGGGGTGCGGCCACGCTGGTCAGCTACCTCACGCCATCGCTGACCCATTCGGGCCTGTACAAAGAGTTGGTCAACTTGCAGCAATCCATCGAGCGCTGGCAGCAGATGGGACCGGATCAAGCGCAAGACCGCGAAAGCCTGACTGAACTCATCCACGAACAAGCACAAAGCATTGACTTGGCCACGCCGGCCACTTGGGGTGGTGACCCCACCGCCTGGATCGAACAACTGCAAAACCAATTGCTCGAACTCGAATACGCCCTGATCCCCGAAGGCCTGCACGTCATGGGCCAGGCCCCCACCCGTGAGCAGCGCCTGGGCACGCTCCAGGTGATGGCCGACGCCATGGGCTTGACCGGTGCTCAGAACCCGGCGCTCATGGCCGCCTTGGTCGACGGCGCCAGCGAAGCGCAACTGAGCGCGCAGTTCAGCACCGCCTTGACCGCTGGCGACAAAGCCCAAGCCGAGACCTTGCGCCAGCTGGTGCGCAGCAACCGCTTGCTGGGCGAAGACCATGAAATGCAAGGCCTCATGCGCGCCCTCGATGGCCGCTACCTGCAGCCTGCCCCCGGCGGCGACCTGATCCGCAACGCCAACGTGCTGCCCACCGGCCGCAACCTGCACGGCTTGGACCCTTTCCGCATGCCATCGGCCTTTGCCGTGCGCGACGGCCAGCGCCAAGCCGAGAAACTGCTGGTCCGCTACCAACAAGACCACCAAGCCCTGCCCGAGACCGTGGCCATGGTGTTGTGGGGCACCGACAACCTCAAGACCGAAGGCAGCCCGATGGCCCAAGCCCTGGCCTTGATGGGCGCCGCGCCACGCTTTGACAGCTACGGCCGTCTGGCCGGTGCGCAGCTCATTCCCTTGGCTGAGCTGGGCCGCCCCCGCATCGACGTGGTGATCACCCTCTCGGGCATCTTCCGCGACCTGCTGCCCATGCAAATCCGCCTGCTGGCCGAAGCATCCTTCCTGGCCGCCAGCGCCGAAGAGCCCGAAGAGCAGAACTTCATCCGCAAGCATGCCTTGGCCTTCTTGGCCGAGCACCCGGGCAGCGACCTCGAATGCGCGGCGCTGCGGGTGTTTGGCAATACCGAAGGCGCGTATGGCGCGAATGTGAACCACCTGATCGACAGCAGCTGCTGGGAAAACGAAAACGAGCTGGGCGACGCCTTCACCCAGCGCAAAGGCTTTGCTTATGGCCGCGAAGGCCGCCCTGTGCGCAACACCGCCGTGCTGCAAAGCGCGCTGGCCAGTGTCTCACTGACCTATCAAAACCTCGACTCGGTGGAGTTGGGCGTGACCAGCATCGACACCTACTTCGACACCTTGGGCGGCATCAGCCGCGCCGTGCTGCAGGCCAAGCACCAACGCGACGGCAACGCGGCCGAAGCCCCACCGGTGTTCATTGGCGACCAGACGCAAGGCGACGGCGTGGTGCGCAGCCTGACCGAACAAGTGGCCCTGGAAACCCGCAGCCGCATGCTCAACCCCAAGTGGCACGAAAGCATGTTGCAGCACGGCTACGAAGGCGTACGCCAGATCGAAGCGCACCTCACCAACACCATGGGCTGGTCAGCCACCACGGGCCAAGTCCAGCCCTGGGTCTACCAACAACTGGCCCAGACCTTTGTGCTGGACCCCGCCATGCGCGAGCGTATGGCCCAGCTCAACCCCACCTCATCCGCCAAATTGGCCAACCGGCTGTTGGAGGCCACCCGCCGCCAGTACTGGCAACCCGACGCCGAGACCATGACAGCCCTGCTGCGTGCGGGTGAAGAACTTGAAGACCGCCTTGAAGGCATATACGAAGGACAACCAGCATGATCGAAACCACCAGCATCCCTGTGAACAGCATCCAGAGGGTACGCGGCGCAGACGGCGAAGGCAGCGTGCAGTTCCAGATGGACCCTACGGTCAAGATTGGCACCGCCAAGGTGTTTGCGGTTTACGGTAAGGGCGGCATCGGCAAGAGCACCACGTCGTCCAACCTCTCGGTCGCCTTCAGCAAACTGGGCAAGCGCGTGCTGCAAATCGGTTGCGACCCGAAGCACGACTCCACCTTCACCCTGACCAAAAAACTCATGCCCACCGTGATCGACGCGTTGGAGACGGTGGATTTTCACGCCGAAGAATTGCGCCTCGATGACTTCGTCTTCAAAGGTTACAACGGCGTGATGTGCGTCGAAGCCGGTGGTCCACCCGCCGGCACCGGCTGCGGCGGCTACGTGGTCGGTCAGACCGTCAAGTTGCTGAAAGAACACCACCTTCTCGAAGACACCGATGTGGTGATTTTTGACGTGTTGGGCGACGTGGTGTGCGGTGGTTTTGCAGCGCCCTTACAACACGCCGACCGCGCCCTGATCGTGACCGCCAATGACTTCGACTCGATCTTTGCGATGAACCGCATCGTGCAAGCGATTGGCGCCAAGGCCAAGAACTACAACGTGCGCTTGGGCGGCGTGATCGCCAACCGCAGCGACGCCACCGACCAGATCGACAAATACAACGCGGTCACCGGCCTCAAGACCATGGCGCACTTCCCCATGCTCGACGAGATCCGCAAGAGCCGTTTGCAAAAGTGCACATTGTTCGAACTGGAGCCGACTCCGGCTGTGAAAGCCGTACAAGACGAGTACATGCGCCTGGCCGCTGCGCTGTGGTTGGGGGCAGATCCGTTGCCGTCCATCCCGATGAAAGACCGCGACATTTTTGACCTGCTGGGTTTTGACTGATCCGCACGGCAAAAAACGCACCGAAAGCAAGACATGAATACCACCGCCTACGAACAACGCCGCAGCCAGATCGAGCACTACTTCGACCGCACGGCAGCCGATGCCTGGGCCCGTCTGACGTCGAACGAGCCGGTGGGCCGCATACGCGCCACCGTGCGCGCCGGGCGCGACACCATGCGCGAGACGCTGCTGTCGTGGCTGCCACAAGACCTGCGCGGCAAACGCGTGCTGGATGCCGGTTGCGGCACCGGCGCGTTGGCCCTGCAAGCGGCACTGCGCGGAGCCGAGGTGGTGGCGATTGATTTGTCGCCCACCCTGGTCAAACTGGCCGCCGAACGCATGGCCGCTGAACACCCGACCCTGCCCGGCAGTGTGGAATTTTTGTCAGGCGACATGCTCAGCCCCGAATTGGGCCACTTTGACCATGTGGTTTGCATGGACTCGCTCATCCACTACGACAGCGACCAAATCGCTGAAGCTTTGGCCGGTTTGGCGCAACGCACGCGCGGCTCCATGGTCTTCACCTTCGCGCCGCGCACACCGCTCTTGGCCCTGATGCACAGCGCAGGCCGCTTGTTTCCGCGCAGCGACCGCTCGCCCTCACTCTCACCTGTAGCGCATGCGGACTTGCTGGCCCGCATGCAAGGCCATACCGATTTGCAGGGCTGGCAAGCCGCGCGCATGCAGCGCGTGGCCAGCGGCTTTTACACCTCGCAAGCTTGGGAGTGGACACGCTCATGAAACTGCGCGTTCCCATGCCCCGCTGGTTCACGGCCTACGGCACGCGCTTCATGCCGTTTGCCGATGCGGCCTCGCCCGAGCTGCCGATGGCGCGTCTGTTGCGCCTGTCGCTGTTTCAGGTGGTGATCGGCATGGTCACAGCGCTGCTGGTGGGCACGCTCAACCGGGTCATGATTGTGGAGCTGCAAGTACCCGCCTGGTGGGTAGCGCTGGCCGTGGCCATTCCCATGGTGTTTGCGCCTTTGCGCACCTTGATCGGCTACCGCAGCGACACCCACCCCTCGGCGCTGGGTCTGCGCCGCATTCCCTACATGTGGAGCGGCACCTTGCTGCTGTTTGGTGGCCTGTCCATCATGCCCTTTGCCTTGTTGCTGCTGTCTGAGCCTGAGAGCGCCAACCTGTGGGTGGGTCAACTTGGCGCATGCCTGGCCTTTGTGCTGGTGGGCACAGGTATCCAGGTCACGCAAACCGCGGGCATGGCGCTCGCGCACGACTTGGCCAGCGACGACAAACGCCCCCGCGTGGTGGCCTTGCTTTACAGCATGTTGCTGGTCGGCATGATCGCCAGCAGCGCAGTGTTCGGCCTGGTCCTGAGTGATTTCACGCCGCAAAAACTCATCCAGCTGGTGCAAGGTTGCGCCGTGATGGTGGCGGTGATGAACCTGACCGCCTTGTGGAAGCAAGAGGCCCGTGGCGCCAAGCGCGGACGCCGGGAGGCCGGCGGCTTTGCCCACAGCTGGCGCGAACTCATGGCCGAGCCCCAGATGCGTCGCTTTTTGTGGACCCTGGGCATTGGCACCTTCGCCTTCAATATGCAAGACATCGTGCTGGAGCCCTACGCGGCAGAAATCTTGAAGCTTGATGTGGGCTCAACCAGCGCCTTGACGGCCTTGAGTGCCGGTGGCGCTTTGCTGGCTTTCTTGTTGTCGGCCCGCTGGTTGTCGGGTGGCCTGCACGCTTGTCGCTTGGCCAGCCTGGGTGTGCTGCTGGGCTTGCCCGCTTTTGCGATGGTGATTTTTTCAGGACCGCTGGAAGCGGCCTGGATGTTCCGCATCGGCGTCGGCCTGATCGGTTTCAGCGGCGGCTTGTTTTCTGTGGGCATGCTGGTCACGGCCATGGGCATGGCCCAAGACGGCAGTCCACTCGGCAAGCTCGGAGGTTTGGTCATCGGCACCTGGGGTGCGGTGCAAGCCACCAGCGCAGGGGCGGCCATGGCCCTGGGCGGTGCTTTGCGCGACGGCGTGTCGGTGCTGGCCATGTCTGGCGCACTGGGCGAGGTGCTGGTCACGCCCATCACCGCCTACAGCTTCATCTACCACTTGGAAATGTATCTGTTGTTTGTCGTGCTGGTGGCCCTGGGCCCGATGTTGCGCGCCAGCCGCCTGGCTGCTCGAGCAGAGGCCCAAAAAACCAACACCCCCCAACCCTTTGGCTTGGCACAACTGCCAGGCTGATGCACCGATTTTTTTGAAGGAGAACAGCCATGGAAACAGGCGCAATCACACAGTACGTCGATGTGGCCCAAATCGTTTTGTACATGTTCTGGGCATTTTTTGCGGGACTTATTTTTTACCTCATTCGAGAAGGTCACCGCGAAGGCTACCCCATGGATTCGGGGCGCGAAAACGGCCCCAAAATCGAAGGATGGCCACCCGCCCCAGAACCGGTGGTCTACAAAACCGAAGACGGTCACACCCATCTGTCACCCGACCATAATCGGCCAGACGGTATTTACAGCGGCCAACCCACACACGGATGGAACGGAGCGCCGCTTGAACCCGTAGGCGACCCGCTGCTCGCAGGCGTGGGCCCTGGCGCTTGGGCCATGCGCGCAGACGTGCCCGACATGGAGCACGGTCATCCCAAAATTGTGCCCATGCGCATCGCCACCGACCACTCGGTCGCCAAGCAAGACGTTGATCCACGCGGCCTGCCCGTGTGGGGCGCTGACAAAAAGATCGCTGGCACCGTGGTCGATTTGTGGGTAGACCGCATGGAAATGCTGTTCCGCTACGCTGAAGTTCAGCTGGTGAACTCCGACAAACGGGTCTTGCTGCCCATGACCTTTGCGCGCATCAAGAAAGATGGCTCGCATGTGCAAGCGATTCTGGCCCACCAGTTTGCCAACGTACCGCAAACCAAATCCAAAGACCAGATCACGCTGCTGGAAGAGGAAAAGATCACCGCCTATTACGGCGCAGGCACCTTGTATGCGACACCTGAGCGTCAGGAACCCATCATATGAAAGCCACCCACGAACACGAGTGGGAAGCCTCCCCCGGCTTGCCCAGCGCGCTGCCCAAGGGCGAACGCGTGGTTTGGCAGGGTGCGCCCGACTGGAAACGTCTGGCCATCCACGCGTTTCATGTGCGCACAATCGCGTTGTACTTTGTACTGATGCTGGCGGTGCAGGCCATCAACCTGACGGCCCCTGACAGCGGTACTGGGATGAAACCCCTGGCAGAAGTTGACTGGAAACCTATGGTGGTTGCTGCCAGCCTGTATGTGGTGGCTCTGGCTTTGTTGTTGGGGACAGCTTGGATGTCGGCGCGCAACACGCTTTACACCCTCACCAACAAGCGTGTGGTCATGCGCATTGGCATTGTGTTAACGCTGACCTTCAACCTGCCTTTCAAACGCATCGTGGGTGCTTCGCTCAAACCTCAAGGCAAAGGCACAGGCGATATCGCGTTGGCTTTGCACCCCGAAGACCGCATCGGTTGGGCTCACCTGTGGCCGCACCAGCGCGCCTGGTACGTGACAAAGCCCCAGCCCACCTTGCGCTGCATTCCCGAGAGCCAGCAAGTCGGTGAGCAACTGCTGAACCTGTGGCGTGCAGAACGTGCAGGGCAAAGCCTGCAGCTGGGCGATGTTCCAGCCCAATCCGCGCAACCGGCAGCATCAGCCCACAACCAAGGAATGCCGGCATGAATACCTTGCCCCAACAGGACTGGTCAACACCCAACGCCTCGGCCCGAAAGGCCCAAGGCCTGAACCGCCCCATGGCCTGGATTGGCGTAATGCTGCTGGCCATACTGGTGGCCGTGGGCCTGGCCCGCTGGTCGGGGCTGGACCCACGCACACCCGATGCCCCCGTCAAGTGGCAGCGCGACCTGCAGTTTCGCGACGTGGTCGGTGGCGACATCGCCGTGCTGGACCATCACACCGGGCAACAAGTCGCCAGCTTCACAGGCGAACAAGGCTTTTTACGCAGCACCCTGCGCGCCCTGGCGCGTGAACGCCACCGCGAAAGCCTGAGCAGCGACGCCCCCTTTTTGCTGATTGGCCGCACCGACGGTCGTCTGACCCTGCAAGACCCCAGCACCGGACAACGCATTGACCTGGAGTCTTTTGGCCCTAACAACGCCGCTGTTTTTGCCAGTTTGCGTCTGGCGGGGCAAGAGACCAAACCCCAGAACAACACCCGCTGAACTTGATTGAACCCGGAGAACACCATGAACGCCACTGCTGTCCAGACCATCGAAACCGCCGAAGACGCCAACAAAAAGGCGGTGCACGACGACTTGATCAGCCCGCGTTTTTACACCACCGACTTTGCGGCCATGGACCGGATCAACATCGAGCCAGTGCGCGCCGAGTGGGACAGGATGATGGCTGAGTATGAAGGGGACAACAACCACGACCACTTCCAGCGCGACGAGGCTTTTGCCGCCGAAGTGGCTGCGGGCATGGCCAGTCTTTCACCCGAAATGCGCCAGGAATTCATGGATTTTTTGGTCAGCTCACTGACCTCAGAATTTTCTGGCTGCGTGCTTTACAACGAGATCCGCAAGAACGTCACCAACCCTGACATCAAACAGCTGATGACCTACTTGGCACGTGACGAATCGCGCCATGCGGGCTTCATCAACCTGTCGCTGCGCGACTTCAACCTGGGCATTGACCTGGGCAACTTGAAGCGCACCAAGAAGTACACCTTCTTCAAACCCAAATACATTTACTACGCCACCTACCTGTCTGAAAAGATCGGCTATGCGCGCTACATCACCATCTTCCGCCAGTTGGAAAAGCACCCCGAAAAACGCTTTCACCCCATCTTTCGCTGGTTCGATCTGTGGTGCAACGACGAGTTCCGTCACGGCGAATCGTTTGCCCTGATCATGCGCGCCAACCCCCAACTGCTCAGCGGTGCCAACAAGCTTTGGATTCGCTTTTTCTTGCTGGCCGTATACGCCACCATGTACGTGCGCGACCACACCCGCCCCATGCTGCATGAAGCCATGGGACTCGATTCGAGTGAATACGATTACCAAGTGTTCCGCATCACCACGGCCATCACCCAACAGGTCTTTCCATTGGCGCTGGACACCGACAACCCCAACTTCCGCCGTGGCCTTGAACGCCTGTTTGCCCTGTCGCAAGCCATGGAAAAAGCCAAAACGCGCGGTGGCCTGGTCGGCAAACTGCAGCAAGGCGTGTGTGCCGCAAAAGCAGCCGCGACCTTTGCCCGTCTGTTTTGCATGCCCGTGATCAAACAAGACCTGTCGCCCCAAGTCCGCATGGAACCGGCATGGTGACTGAAGTCGTCTGGGCTTGCGTTTTCACGGCCCTGTGCTGGTGGCTCGGCACGGGCGTGATTTTGTGGCTCGACCGGCTGCCTGTGCGCAGCTTCCGTTTCAGCCTCGCCGGCTGGACGGTGCTTTTGGCTTTGAGTTTTTGGGGTGTGGCCCACAGCATGCAAGAGGTCAGCGTGTTCAACGCCTACCTCGCTTTTGGGAGCGTGATCGTCATGTGGGGCTGGCACGAGTTGGCTTTCCTCACCGGCTGGATCACTGGTCCACGCAAAACCCCGCTGGACGCAGGCCTCACGGGTTGGTCGCGGTTTGTGCAGTCAGTGCAAGTCATGCTGTACCACGAGCTGACTTTGCTGGGGAATTTTGCTGTGCTGTGGTGGATGCAAGAGGGCCAGGCCAGCCATGTGGCCATTTGCACCTTTGCGCTGCTGTGGTGCATGCGCTTGTCGGCCAAACTGAATTTGTTTTTTGGCGTGCCGCAAAACGGCGCGCAATACTTACCCGAACACCTCAAGTATTTGGCCAGTTATTTCCGCACCACCACCGGCATGTCGCTGTGGTTTGTGGTTTCGATGGGTGGGGCCATGGGGACCTGGTTTTGGTTGGTGTGGCTGGCGCAACAAGGCGCTGTGGCCATCACCACCGGCTGGGTCATGCTGGCCACCTTGCTGGGGCTGGCGATCGTTGAACACATCATCATGATTTTTCCTTGGCCACTGGAGCGGCTGTGGGGCTGGGCCATGGGCCAGACCACGAAACCGGCTTTAACCACACCCCCTTAAAGACCTCCATGAACACCCTGACCCTCACCCCCGCCCTGCGCGCAGATGGCTTTGACACACCGAGCATCCCACCACGCCCCAGTGCCAGTGAGGTGAGTCGCACACCACAGCGCCCCGTGGCGGTGGTGATTGGCAGTGGCTTTGGTGGCCTGGCAGCAGCCATCCGCCTGAGCGTCATGGGCTACGAAGTCAAGGTGTTCGAAAAACTCGATGCACCCGGTGGCCGCGCCTATGTGCACCGTCAAGACGGTTTCACCTTCGATGCAGGCCCCACCATCATCACCGCACCCTTTTTGCTCGAAGAGCTGTGGGCGCTGTGCGGCAAAAGTTTTTCAGACGATGTGAAACTGGTCGCCATGGACCCGTTTTATCGGGTCCGCTTTTCAGATGGTACCTGGTTCGATTACAACGGTGACGCCGAACACATGCGTGCCGAAGTGGCCCGCTTTGAGCCTTCAGACCTGGCGGGTTACGAGCGCTTTTTGGAAGAAGCCGAGCGATGCAAGACCTTGGGGTTTGAGGGCATGGGCGACATGGCCTTTGACAAGGTCAGCGACCTGATGGCCGCCATACCCGACTTCTTGCGCATGGGCGCTTGGCGCAGCCTCTACAGCTTGGTGGCCAAACACATGCGCAACGACAAGCTGCGCATTGTGATGAGCTTTCACCCGCTGCTGATTGGCGGCAACCCCTTTGCCGTGACCTGTGCTTATGCGCTCATCAACTCGCTGGAGCGCACCTGGGGTGTGCACTCGGCCATGGGCGGCACCGGGGCCATCGTGAAAGGTCTGGTCGGCTTGCTGCAGGAGCGTGGGGTACCGGTTCGTTGCAACGCACCCGTGACGCAAATCAGGATCGAAGGCGGCCACGCCTGTGGTGTGGAACTGCAAAACGGCGAGTTCGTCGATGCAGACATCGTGGTCAGCAACGGCGACACCGCTTGGACCTACAAGAACCTGGTGGCCCCCGAGCACCGCCGTGTTTGGAGCGACCGCAAGATCGCCAATGGGAAATACTCCATGGGCCTGTTCGTTTGGTACTTCGGCACCTCCAAGCAGTACAAAGACGTGCCGCACCACATGATGGTGCTGGGACCGCGCTACAAGGGCCTGCTGCAAGACATCTTCCAAAAGCACAAATTGGCCGAGGACTTCAGCCTGTATTTGCACCGCCCCACCGCCACAGACCCCTCCATGGCACCCGAGGGCTGTGACACGTTTTATGTGCTCTCCCCAGTGCCACACCTGGACAGTGGCACCGACTGGCCTGCGTTTGCCGAGACCTACCGCGCCGCCATTGCCGAGAGCTTGGAAGCCAGCGTGTTGCCGGGTTTGCGCGAAAGCATCGTGACCAGCAAAGTCAGCACGCCACAGGATTTTCAGGACAACTTGTGGTCTTACAAAGGCGCAGGTTTTGGCTTGGAACCTCTGCTGCTGCAAAGCGCCTGGTTTCGTCCGCACAACCGCAGCGAAGATGTGCCAGGTCTGTTCGTGGTGGGTGCCAGCACGCACCCGGGTGCTGGCGTGCCCGGCGTCCTCATGTCAGCCAAAGCTTTGGAAACGGTGGTACCCCATGTCCATGTCTGAACGCAGCCCACACCTTCGCTTAGCGACATCAGCGCCCCAGCCCACAGGTGCCGTGGTCACGCCCGTCCTTGATTTCGATTCACAAGACTTGCAGGCCTGCGTGGCCATGATGCAGGGCGGCTCGAAAACTTTTTTTGCGGCCAGCCGTTTGCTGCCGCCCCGGGTGCGCACCGCCGCTATCGCGCTTTACGCTTTTTGCCGTGTAGCCGATGACTTGGTGGACGAAGCGGTGGTGGGTGATACACCGCTCGATGTGCTGCAAACGCGCCTGGACGCCATATATGCGGGCACCCCGCAAGACCATGTCGAAGACCACGCGCTGAGCCTGGTGGTGCAGCAATACAAATTGCCACGCCACTTGCTGGACGCGCTGATCGAAGGATTTGCCTGGGATGCCGCTGGCCAAAGTTACGACAGCATTGAAGACCTGCACACTTATGCTGCCCGTGTGGCCGGCAGTGTGGGCGCCATGATGAGCTGGATCATGGGGCCGCAAAGCATGGACACTCTGGCTCGCGCCTGCGAACTGGGCGTGGCCATGCAACTGACCAACATCGCCCGCGACGTGGGACACGACGCCAGCATCGGTCGGCTGTATCTGCCACGCCGCTGGTTGATAGAAGCTGGTGTGCAGCCCGAAGCCTGGATGGCCAACCCCGCCTTCACGCCCGGCATCGCCGAAGTGATCAGCCGCCTGCTGGACGAAGCCGACCGCCTTTACAAACAAGCACATTCGGGCATTGCCGCCCTGCCCCCCGACTGCCGCGCGGCCATTTGTGCGGCCAGCATGATCTATTCCGAGATTGGCCACCAACTGCGCCGCGAAGGCCTGGACTCGGTGAACAAACGCACCGTGGTCAGCACCACGCGAAAGCTCATGCTGCTGGCCAGCGCTTGGACCCAGACGCACTGGATTCGCACCTCCGCCAACAACCCCGCTCCCCTGGCGGCCATCATGCACCTGGTGCAAGGCTGCCGTGATGCCACCCAGCAGACAGCCCCTCCAACCTATTTTCCTAACCGTGCCATGCCCCAACGGGTGGCCTGGATGCTGGATTTGTTTGAACGGCGAGAAAACGAGCGCCTTGACCGCAACGCCCTGCAACACACGCCATGAGAGTCCACAGCCGCAACATCTTGGTGCGCCTGTTGTATGTGAGCCGTGCGGTGGGCCCACAAACCACCACGGTGACCACCTCCATCTTGGCGCAAGCGCATGCACACAACCCGAGCCAAGCCATCACCGGCGTATTGTGCCAAGGCCAGGGGTTTTTCATTCAGGTCATCGAGGGTGAACGCAGCCGCGTGAATGCGCTGTATGGCCGCATCTGCGCCGACAACCGGCACAAAGACGTGGAGATGCTGCACTACGAAGAAATCCATGAACGCCGTTTTGGCCAATGGTCCATGGCGCTCGTGCATTTGTCAGTGGATGATCCCATGGTCAAACTGCAGCACCCCGACTTCGACCCCTATTCGGCCTCTGGCCTGCAAGTGATGCAACAAATGCTGAACTTGCTTGAATCAGGTCAGCCGATTCGGATGCCTGTGGCTTGAGCAACAGGCCATGAGCAGACAAGTTTAAGAATTGCAAAGACACAAAAAAACCGCTGTGCAGCGGTTTTTTTGTGGGTTCAACTGGGGCGCATCATTTGCGTGGACCTTTTGGGCGATTAAACCAATTGGCCAGCATGAACAGGCCAAAAACCGCGAACATGATGATGAGTATGTGTTTGATTTCCATGGTTTTTCCTTAGGTTGAGGGTGATGGGTCCAAAAGGATGGGATTTATTATGCAGACTTGAGCGGTGGCCGTACAGGGCCAGACGCTGGGCGGATCAAAGGCGCCATGGCCCACAGGGTCAGGATCAGCAACAGGATTTCGAGGGCATACACCACCGAATACCCCATGAACGAATTGCTGCCCAAGGCCACACCATCACGCACCAAGCCGCCCAGTGCCATGCCCACACCAGCGGCAGTGGCCTGCACGGCGCCCCAGGCACCCATTGCCAAACCCACATGCTCTGGTAACGCCGTTTTCATGGTGGCCGTCAAGGTTCCGTGGGCAAATAAACCCCCACCCAACCCGATCATGAAAATCCCCACGGCAAACAAGGGGGCAGAGGCCAAGGGACCCGCAGCAATCACGGCCACAAAGGCGGGCAGTCCAAACCAGGCGCCCCAGCTGGCCATGCGGTAAGCATCAGCCCCCCGACCCAGCACACGCGAAGCCCAAACGAAACCGATCAACCCGCCCAAAGCCAGGTTGGCCGTGAGCAAGGTGGTGGTGGACACACTCAGACCCAAAATTTCTCCGCCATACGGCTCCAGCAAAACGTCTTCCATTGTGAACGCCATGGTGCCTAAGCCCACAGCGAGCAAACGCCGCAGGGTGTTTGGGCCTTGGCAAAACAGTTGCCAAGCTTGGCCAAAGGTGTGCTCGATGGGTGTGCCGGGTTTGCGCATGCGGCTGCGCGGCTCCTGCTTCCACAAGGCGATAACATTCAACACCAGCGTCATCACCGCCACGGCCTGCACCACACGTATCAGTTGCCCCGGGCTGTAGTCGCGCAGCAGGTGGCCCAGCATCAAGGCGCTGCCGATCATGCCGACCAACTGCATCACGTACATCAGTCCCACCACCTGAGGCTGACGCTCGTGTGGGGCCAAGTCGGTGGCCAGCGCGAGGCCTGCGGTTTGCACCGTGTGCATGCCAATGCCCACCAGGACAAAGGCACCCGCAGCACCCAGCAGGCCCACCCAGGTCGGCGCTTGGCTGGCCTGACCGGCCCCAGCGAGGACCAACAGCGCAAAGGGCATGATGGAAAATCCACCAAACTGCAGCAAACTGCCCATCCAGATGTAGGGCACACGCCGCCAACCCAGTTGCGAGCGGTGGTTGTCCGAGCGAAAACCGATCAGCGCCCGCATCGGCGCAATCAACAAAGGCAGTGCCACCATCAGCGACACCAGCGTAGCTGGCACTTGCAGCTCCACGATCATCACGCGGTTGAGGGTGCCCACCAGCATGACCATGGCCATGCCGACAGAAATTTGAAACAACGACAAACGCAGCAAACGGGACAGCGGCAAGTCGTCACTGGCAGCGTCGGCAAACGGCATAAATCTCGGGCCCAGATTGGCCAGAGAATTCACCAAAGGAGAACTTTTTTTGTTCATCGCGAAAAGACCAGGCGCATGCGCGCCTGGCCGTTCGGGCTTGCACCCTTTACTTCTTCACCGCAGCATCGGCCGCAGCTGGCGCTGAAGCCACCACTTTGGTGCCACCGTTGAGGAAGTTCTTCACCCAGGTGGTGTTGACCGTCAGGGCCAGGTGCACGCTGAATGACGCAACGGCCACAGCAGCAATGAACACTGGAATCCCAACCGAAGGCTTCACCACACACCACATTTTCGAGTAGATCATGATGATTTTCCTTTACTTGAGCCAGGGTGAATAAATATAGGCCAGCAGATGGGCAAATGCGGCAATCATGCCGAAAATCTGCGTGCCCTGGATAAGATTGCGGTGAATCTCTTCCGATTCGGCCTCGGTCAGTCCCGTTGGCCAGACTTTGTCTGAATTAGACATCGTTTTCTCCTTGCAGAAGACGTGCACGGCCCGCACGAGGGCTATTCTTGGCCACCATGGCCAGGAATGGGGTAGCCTTGAAATGGTGTTCAAGGTTGTTCATCTCAAGCCCGCCTTGGCATGCGCCAGGGCAGCATGGCTTGAACCACCGGTGACACCAAACGGGGCACCGACAGGGTTTCATGAAAGGCGAGCAAGGGCTCACCGGCGTAATCAAATTGCAGCAAGGCACGCTGGTAAAAAGGCGTGTCCTCGAGTTGCTCTTGCACCCGAACACCTTGGGTGCTGCGCATGCGGCGCTCAATGCGCCAGCCGGTCTTGGGCAGACGCTGGACTAGGGGGGTGTCGATGGACTCCACCGCACCTTGGGGCGTGAAGCGCAGCGAGAGCACACGGTCTTCGGCACCGGGTGCTTGCATGTCATAAAACACCACGGTGCTGCCATCGCGCATGCGAGCCCTGGACCAGTCCCAAGTGTGAAAACCCCGGTCGACAGGCTCATCGCCCTCGTTCGAATCCAGGTAAGCGTTGCCTTGCCATTTCAAGTCGGGCGCGTCCAATGCCACCTCGATGCGCGAGGACGGGGCCAAGGGTCCCCAATGGTGGTGGCCAGCCGCATCCAATGGCGTGGAATAGCCAAACAGTTGCTGCGGCCAAAGCTTGATGCGGCCCCGGATGCCGCGCGGGATGGGCACACACACTTCATCGATGTCGATGGTGAGGCAATCGCCATCCCAACTCAATTGGCTCGGGCCGATGGTGAACTCACGGACACTGCGAGCACAGTGGCGCTGACCGCGTTCGGTCATGGCCCAGCGGCCCTGGCCTTTGCTGTAGATGGCCACATTCAGGGCGCAGTGGTTGTCTGCCTTGGCGGTACCCCCCTTGCGCGCCCAAGCGTAGTAAGGAGAAAAAACACTGCCGACAAATGCAATGAGGGTGATGCCGTGTTGTCCGTCGTCGCTCATGGCGTCGACATACCACCAAAGGTAGCCCCCATCGGGAACGTGCTGGTCGAAGCGAGGCTCGCCATCACGGCCTCGGCCGCCCTCTGGCCTGAAAGGGCCGCCATCGGAACGCCCGGTCCCGGATGCACGCTGCCCCCCGCCAAATAGAGGCCCGACAGGGGTGTGGTGGAGCCAGGTCGGCTGAAGATGCTCGTCCACCCGTGCGTCGCCTGCCCGTACAGCGCCCCGCCACTGGCCGGAAATCGCCGATGAAAGTCCTGCGGGCTCGTGCGGATGCTGTTGGCCGTTGTGGGCTCCAGGTTCAGACCCAGCTGGCGCAGATGCTGAAAGGTGTGGTTTTGGCATTGCTCTAAGGCCTCCTCGGTGATGCCGTCGCCGTCACCGCAAGCGGGGGCGTTCACCAAACAAAAAATGCGCTCGGCCTGGCCGGGCATGACGGCTGAAGGTTGGTCTTGCGCGCAGACATAAACCGTGGGCCTTTCAGGCAGGCGCTGGCGTTCAAAGATGTCTTCGAATTCACTGGCATAACTGCTGTGAAAAAAAACGTTGTGTCGGTCGAGTGCTACGCCTTGCGTGGGGGAGTACATCGACCACGTCAGCGCCGAGAGCGAACGCGGCGGCGCGGATGAAGTGACAGCGCGACGCACGCCCTCGCCCAGCAAACCGCTGCGCAGCGCACCGGTATCGCCATTGAAGATCACCCGATCGGCTGGCAAGAATTCACCCGACTGCAAATGCACCCCGTATACCCGGCCCTGCCGGTGCTCGATGCGCTGGCAAGTGCTGTGGTAGCGAAACACGGCCCCTCGGCGACTGCCAACCCGCTCAAGAGCATGCGCCATGGCGACCATGCCGCCTTCCACCGACCAGACACCGTCCATCTCAACTTGGGCGATCAGCATCAAGGTGGCCGGCGATTGCCATGGCGATGAGCCGCAATAGGTGGCGTAACGTGCAAAGAGCTGGCGCAAACGCGGATCCGAAAACTGTTGGCCGAGTTGATCCCACAGGCTGCGCATGGGCCCCAGTTGTGCCAGCACACCCAAGCCTTTGAACCCCAAATCGCCCATGAAGCCGCCCATGCTGGGGCGTTGGGCACGGATCATCGGCCCTTCCAATGTGGCGTAAAGTTGGCGCGTGGTTTTGCAAAAATCGCGAAAACGACGCGCTTCATCTCCCCCGGACCATGCGGCAATGGCCGCTTCGCTTTCATTGGCGTTGGCAGACAAATCGAGCTGGCTCCCATCGGGCCAGAAGTGCCGCGCCAGCACCTGCAGGGGCGTGATGCGCATCTCGGCCTCCACGCTGGTGCCCACGCTGCGCAGCAATGCATCGAACACCCAACGCATGGTGAACACGGTGGGGCCGCTGTCGATGGCCACGCCTGCCACTTCGCGGCTGTGCACTTTGCCGCCGGGCGCACTGGCAGACTCAACCACCGTAACGTTTACCCCCTGGTGCGCCAGTGTGATGGCACTGCTCAAGCCGCCCATGCCCGCACCAATGATGACCACCTTGTGCTCAGACATGGCTGATCTCTGGGGTTGTCACACTCAGATCGGCTGTGGATGCTGAAGCCAAGTCAGCTTCACGCGAAGGAGGTTTTCTTTGAAACTGAAAAGGCTGGCCTTGCCAGACTCCGGCCATCTGCAGCACTTGCATGCGCACAAACAAAGACTCTGAAAAAAACTGGTGCTTGTAGGCTGCGGCGCTGGCCACCTGGTGCGCGCCTTGGCGTGCATAGTTCAACATGGCCGCTGTGTCTTGCCACAAACTGAAGGTGCATTGGCGCACCAAAGGCGCTTCGCCCAAGCCCATGGCCAAGAGACATCCGGGGGACTTGTCCAGATCGGCTTGGGCCGCAGGGGCATAGCGCCAAAATGCCATGGCCTTGGTGGGGATGATGCTGGCACGCGTCAAAACAGCAAATGGGGCTGCAGGCTGCGCAGTCATGGAGGCCTGAACTAGGCTTTGATCACCCATGGCTTCAGAACTGCTGGTTTGCCAGATTTGTTTGTCCCAATGGCCCCTTGCCGATTGCACCGTCAAAACACCTGTCCAACACTCGCGGGCACGTTCTCGGTACGCTTGAACCGCTGGGCTTTCCAAAAATTTCTGCGCCAAATCAAGATGACTGAAGGTGCAGATCAAGCCTTGGTGCGTGGCACTGGGACGCAAGCTGAAGCCCCCGCCGTGACCACTGCCCATGACCTTGGCCATGGTCAGGCCCGGCACATCCTTGTAGGGCGTGGCCCCAGCCACCAATCGAAGCCAACCCCAGCCTTGGTGCTTTCGCAAGAAATCGACCAACACCACCACGACCACCCCGGACAGGGGATCGTGAAGTGGTTCAATGGCGTCCATGACGGGATGTCCAGCAAATGGGGCGGCGGCTGGTGATGGACTACTTGGCCGCGACTTTGGACGCTGTCAAAGCGGGCTTGAGCAACTCAGGAAAGTCCTTGGCCATGGGGGCACCGTTCAGTGGTTTGTAAGCGCCCTGGTGGCAGGTTGCACAATTGGCTTTGGCAACATCACCCAATGGGCCCTTGCGGTGCGCCGGGAAAACTTCGGTCAATGGCTCCATATAAGTCAGATTCAAATCACGCGCCATGCGGATGCCGTGCCAAGCAGTGACCCGCTGAGGCGGACTGTTTTCCCAGGTTTGGAAAGACTGCGTGTTGTGGCAATAAGTGCAATTGACACCCAATGACGTAGACATGTGCACCATCAGTCCATGGGTCCATTCGGCCTGTTTGATGGATTGGCGATTTCCAGAAGGAAGGGCCGTGGGACCTGCCAGACGAATATTTTTGCTTTCCAGCAAAAATGGTGTGAATGGGTCATTGGGAAGTGAGGACAGATTGACCACCGGTGAGGGCTCGTTCTGCCCAGCCTTGTCGCCCATGAAATTGGAGCCTTGAGGCTGATGATCCGCCTTGAACCATATTTCACTCGGAACTGGCTGTCCTCTGTGGCAGGTGTAGCAAGTCACGCCCGTTTGCGCCACATGAGGCTGCCACTCGGCATTGATGTGCTGCGTCATCTCCGTCATGCGACGGGCCACCACCTTGGTGTATTTGCTGTCATCCGCAAAATTGGCGACGTTATGGCAATAAGCACACCCTTCATTGGGGGCAACCCAATTGGTCATGGAAACCATGAGCCGAGTGAATTGACCAACGCTCAAGTCACCCAAGACCTTTACATTTTTATAAACCTCCGATGCCTTGGGGCCTCCTGCATCCGCAGCAGGGATCACATCTGGAGGCTGGTTTTTTTCAGTCTTAATTTCAAGCAGCCTTGGGTTGTAAACCTGGGCCATTCCAGTGCCCCTGTAGCCACTTTGTACGGATTCAGGAACAGGTCGCTCACAACCTGTAAGCAACAAACCCATCAACAAAAAGCCCATCAACTTGAACAAAAAGCCTGTGGTCGGCGAATCAGAGCGGACATGTGTGTTCATAAGGTTTTTCATGGCTTGCCTCCAATGCTGAGCGAGGGGTCGGGCAGCGCAGGGTAAATATCAGGATAAGGCGGGACAACGCCATGCTTCATGGCCCACAGGTACCAGTTGTCCACCACAGTACCGGTCAACAAGATGCCGATACCACCTGTGATGGGGCACAGCACAGCGAACCACCAAGCCCAACGGTGAATCGATTCCATGGTCGCGTTGAAACCCATGGTCCAGCGCCAGAACAAGGCAGCGCGCTCAGAGGCCGTGCCACGGTCGGTGATTTGCTCGATTTCACGTTCACCGCCATACCGGGTTACGGCCAAAATGGTGGCACCGTGCATGGCGAACAGCAGGGCTGAGCCGTACAAGAACACGATGGAGAGCGCATGGAAAGGGTTGTAGAACAGGTTGCCGTAACGGAGCGAAAACGCCGTGGTCCAATCCAGATGAGAGAAGATGCCGTAAGGCACTGCCTCACTCCAAGAACCCATCAGAATGGGCCGGAACAAACCCAACACCAAAAACAACCAAATGGCCGCAGCAAAAGCCCAAGCGATGTGCAGTCCCATACCCAGCTCAATGGCACGCCGGTAAGTCCGCGCCCACCAGAGCAAGATAGATGCAGTGAGGAAAAGACCAACAATCAAAAACCAGCCGCCCTGATTGAGGGGAGGCAAACTCAAGCCATAGCTCGGTGGTGGTGGCTCCAGTGAGAGCCAGAACAACTGGCGAACAAACTGAATCGGATCGTAGTTGACCGAGGCCAACATGTTCATACCAATCAGGGTGAAGGCGATAAGGCCACAAAACAATGAGGCCAAACCCAGACCACCCAAATAAATGGGCCCCAACTGGGCGTTGCCGATCTTACCGATCCAATAAACAAGAAATGGACGGCCGCTTCGGGGACTGTTTCCATGCCCAAGCTTGACCCCCTCGTGAACAGGTCCTACGGCTTGTACCGTTGTGAACAGATTTTGATATTCAGCCATTGCTGTACTCCTATGCAATGTTTTTAATTGAAGGCGAGAGGGTCAAACCCATTCAAACGGGCCACTGCGACCAGATGGGCAGGTTCAACCACCAACCCCACCACTCTGGCCAGCCACGCGTCCAGAACGGTCCACTGAGCACAATGCACAGCGCGCTGAACAAGACAGCCGCCAGCGCCAAGAAAAGACCGACTCTGTGGATACCCAATGTGCCCACCGAATAACCGATGAAATCCCGGAAAAAGGTGTCCTCATGCTCTGGGGTTTTGACCACTTGTCCAGGCTGCGGATTGGTAGAAGAAAGCACCAGACCACCGTGCAGCGATAAGGCGAACACACTGGCAAAGAAGAAACTCACGGCGATCATGTGCGCCGGGTTGTAATGAAAATGCAGGTACTGGTAGCCCACATTGGAGACCCAGTCCAGGTGGCTGAAGATGCCGTACGGAAAACCGTGACCCCATGCCCCCATGAGCACGGGGCGAATCACCACCAGGGTGAAATAAGCAAAGATGGCCACGCCGAAAGCCACGGGCACGTGAAAGCCCATGCCCAGTTTGCGGCAGATCTCGACCTCGCGCATCATCCACGAGCCAAATGCGCCGAGTGCACACACTGTGATGAGCTGCCACAGGCCGCCCTCCATCAGGGGCGCAAAGCGCAAGCCATACGACAAATCAGGCGGTGCGATGCTGATCTGCCAAATGTTCCAGGTCGGGCCTTGTGAGGCACCCCACAAAATGAGCGCTGTGCCCAGGAACGAAAAGAAAAGGGTTGTGACGCCGAAAAAACCGACGTAAAACGGTCCGACCCAAAAGTCGAACAAATCACCACCCAGCAGGGTACCACCGCGAACACGGTACTTTTTCTCAAAATTTAGCATGGCCATGGTTGGGTCCTCCTGCCTTCAGTGGATGAACAGGTGCTGCATTGAACGGGGCTCAATGGCAGCACCTGGACGGCAAGTCCTGGATCAGGACTTGGGGGCGGCCAGCGATGCCACCGAAGCGGGCAGCGGCGAGTTTTGCGCCGATGCTGCTACAGGCTTTTTCGCGCCGTCGAGCCAGTTGAATTTGTTGGTGCTGAGCAAGATGAGGTGAATCATCGCGGCCAGGCCAAACAAGAAAATACCCTGCAGCACCATGGCACGCAAAGGGTCGTAAAGTCGCCAAATTCTCCACATGGTGAATCTCCTAAATGATGTGGGACATGAAGGTGTACACCGCAGCTTTCACGCCCTGACTCATGCTCTTGGCATCTTCAGCACCAGGCAGCAGATCCCGCCAGTGAACGCCGACCAGCTTGGCCAGAACGACGAGCACGAACAGACATCCGAATCCGATAAGGAAAATGGACCAATAGGCTGGGGACTCATCCGCACGCGAATGGTCCTCATGGAGGTGGGTTGTGTTTTGCATGACAGTGACTCCGTCAATCTATGGTTAAAAAAACAGGCTCTGAATCAGAACCAGGGACGCCACGCCCAGACCAGGATGTGGGCCAGAACAGCTACAGCTGTAAAGCCCACGGTACCTTGCATCCAGTAATGGTGGAACTCCTGGGCTTCCTCATCGGTGAGTCCGGAAATTGATGTCTTGGTGGACATGTTTTGCTCCTTTTAAAGAGGCCTTGCGACCCGGGTTGCGCACAGCCCGCGCAGATGGGCATCCGCAGCCAAAGGCCACGACATCGGATCAGCGGCGCCGCATGGAGCGGCACCTGCTGGTGTATTGGTTGGGGTGCGACTCATGCCGCTACCCCCAGGCCCAGTTCGCGGCTGGCCGCGTTAACATGGGCTTCGGTCACTTCGTTCTGGCCTTGTGACTGGGACAGCTGCTCGGCTTGGTCTCGCAAGCGCTTGGCCGCAGAAATTTGCACCAGCACGGGCTGGCTTTGCACGACATCGCGCAGGCGCTGCTGGGCCTCGTCTTGCCAGCTGGCATTCGGCGCCACCACGCCGCGCGCATGTGTTGCTGGGGCCTTGTCCATCTCGGTGCCTAAAGGCAGGATGTGGAACAGCGCATCAAACAGCGCGTTGCACACCTCTTGAATCACATAGCTGGCACCGCTGTAACCCATGAAAGGCGTGCCCGTATGGCGGCGGATGATGGCGCCGGGGAAAGAAGCCGGAATGAAGGCTGCACGCATCGGGCTTCCGCCTGAAATTTCGCTCAGGTACATGCGCTCGTTGTAGCTGCCAAACATGATGAGTGGGGTCTGGGTCTTGACCAGTTCGCGCACAGCAGCGTTGTCGGTCTTGTTGCCTGCGGTGCGCGACACACTGAACCGGCAGGGCAAGCCCATTTCATGTTCGAGGAAGTTTTTCAGGCCCCTCGAATAGGTCTCGCCAGCCACCACAGCAAAACTGGCGGTCGCGAAAAAGTCTTGTGTGACCGAGCGCCACAGGTCCCACATGGGCTTCAAGGTGGTGTGCTTTTCACGTTCGATGAAAGGCTCGGGGTCCAAGTGCAGTAACTCGCCCAATTTGCGCAAAAAGTTGGTCGTGCTGTGCAAACCAATGGGCGCTTGCAAATAAGGGCGCTCCAGCGCCTCGCACAGCATGCGGCCAAACTCGCGGTACATGCAAATGTTCACATCGGCCTCGACCAAGCGCGAGACATCGGCCAAGTGACTTCCCAGCGGGAAAACCATATTCACATCGGCACCGATGCCTTGCACCAGTCGGCGGATTTCTGCCAAGTCGCTGGCACTGTTGAAGGTGCCGTAGCAAGGGCCGATGATGTTGACGCGGGGCTTTTCGCCCACAGGACGGTCTTCAAAGGGTTTGCGCGCAGGCACTTTGCGCAGACCATATTCGCTCCACAGCCAGTACATGGCGCGGTTGGCGCATTGCCATTGGTCTTCGTCGATGGTGCGCGGCAAAAAGCGGGCGATGTTGGTGCCTTCTGGCGTGACGCCGCCGCCGATCATCTCGGCAATGGAACCTGTGACCACCACCGCGGGCAGTTCGGGGTCGAGTGTGGCGTGTGCGCGCTTCATGGCGCCTTCTGTGCCTTCGCGGCCCAGTTGCTCTTCAGCCAAACCTGTCACCACAATCGGCAACTCGTGAGGCGGCAATGCATCGGTGTAATGCAGCACCGAAGTCACAGGCAAGTTTTCGCAGCCCACCGGGCCGTCGATGACCACTTGCAAACCCTTGATGGCGGTGAACACATACACCGCACCCCAATAACCACCTGCGCGGTCGTGGTCCAGGATCAGGGGCGACTTGGGCTTGGCCACACTGCTGGGTGGAGGATTGATTTGGTTCATGAACCCATCTCCTCGGCTTTGCGCTTTTTCATCAGCTTTTCGATCTGACGGCGGGTTTCAGCTTTGAACTCGGGGCGGTCTTTAGGCACCGACTCCCAAACACCGGCGGCATGGCCTGCCCCCACATCGCCGAAGAAGTCTTTCATGGCATCGAAGCGGGCCTGGTTGCCCATGGCCGCTTGCACCACCTGCACCAGTGAACCGGCACCGGCCACACCCATGAGGGGGCGCGCAGAAATCAAGTTGGTGAAGTACAGCGAGGGCACACTGTTTTGCTTGGCAATCTGCACCACCGGTGTGGTGCCGATGGCCAGCTGCGGCCGGTATTCGTACATGGCGTTGAGGTCTTGCTCAAGCGAGGCGCGCATTTGCACCTGCACGCCTTTGGCTTTGAGCCATTCGATATCGTGCGCGTTCCACTCGGTCGCGGGACAGGCCGAGCCCACGTATCGCAGATCAGCGCCGCATTCGATGAGCAAGCGCCCCACCAACAATTCGGAGCCTTCGTAACCACTCAAAGTGATACGGCCCGAAATCGGCTTTTGCATCAACAGGCCACGCATTTGCGTGAGTGCCTGGTTACGCGCAAGATCGATCTGCGACTGGGCAATGCCTGCAGCCTGGCCGATGTGTTGCAACCAGTCTTGTGTGCCTTCGAGGCCCACCGGAGCTGAGCCCACCACAGGGCGGCCTGCGGCTTTGAATTCACGCACACTGGCGGTGTAGAACGGATGAATCGCAGCGGCCACGCTGCAGTCGAGCGCAGCATACAACTCGCGCCATTCGCGGGTGGGCACAACGGGTCCTGCAGCTAAGCCCATGGGGGCCAACATTTGACCAATGATCACCGGATCGGCCGGGAACATTTCACCCAACAAGGCCACCGTGGGCAAGTCGCCACGTCCTGCACGGGGTGCGGCCACCGGGCCGCTCATGATTTCTTCGCGGGCGTATTTGAGCATCGCGCCGGCCAGCACATCCTTGGCTTCGGCATGGGTGGGCACGCCAAAACCGGGCACATCGATACCGATGATGCGCACGCCGTTGATCTCTTTGGGCAACAACTGCAAAGGCACGCCACTGGCTGTCGGCACGCACAGGTTGATGATGATGATGGTGTCCACTTTGTCCGGATCGGCCTCGGCGTGCACCGCATCTCGAATGTCTTCAAACAGCTTGCCCGTGACCAGCGACTCGGAGTTGAAGGGCACGTAACCCACGCTGCGGCGGGCGCCGTAAAAGTGCGAGGTGAACGTCAGGCCATACACGCAACAAGCCGAGCCCGACAAAATGGTGGCGGTGCGCTTCATGCGCAGGCCCACGCGCAACGAGCCAAAAGCCGGGCACATGCTTTGCGGCTGATCGTGCGGACCGGCATCGGGCTGGCGTGGGTAATCTCGTGCGTACTGGTCGAGCACTTCAGATTTACCCGCTTCTTTGGCGGCAGCCACCATGGCTTCGGTGCCGGCGTGGCAGCCCATGCCGTCGCCTTGCAGGCCTGCCGGGTTCGCAGCTTGAGGGCTGGGATGGATCGGGATGGTACGTGTCATGGTTGTTACCTGTGGTGTGTCAGCGGCTGCGTTCAAGCAGCGTCGTAGACGACTTCCAGCGAAGGCTTGATGTCTTCGTTCTTGCCCACCATGTCGAACACGGTGGCAGGCTCGAGCACCACGTTGCGGCCAACCACGTCGGCGCTGAACAAGCCCAGCAACTGGTCTTGTGTTTGGGGTTTTGGTCGCATGGGGGGCGCTTCGGCCACGTTTTTAGCCAGCTCGGCAAACAACGGACCCCACTCGCCGTCGGGGCGGCCGATGATTTCATAGCTGGCGCTCTTGCGGCGGATGTCTTCGTTGGCCGGGATCGCGGCCAGCACAGGAATGCCGGCGTTGGAGGCAAAGGCCTGGGCTTCGCCCGTGCCGTCGTCTTTGTTGATGACCATGCCGGCCACACCGACGTTGCCGCCCAGCTTGCGGAAATACTCCACGGCCGAGCAAACGTTGTTGGCCACGTACAGCGACTGCAAGTCGTTGCTGGCCACCACGATGACCTTTTGGCACATGTCGCGGGCAATCGGCAGGCCGAAACCACCGCACACCACGTCGCCCAAGAAGTCGAGCAGCACGTAGTCAAAGCCCCAATCGTGGAAGCCTAATTTTTCGAGCGTTTCAAAGCCGTGAATGATGCCGCGGCCGCCGCAACCGCGACCGACTTCGGGGCCACCGAGTTCCATGGCGAACACGCCATCGCGCTTGAAGCACACATCGCCAATGCTGACGGCCTGGCCGGAGAGCTTCAGGCGCGATGAGGTCTCGATGATGGTGGGGCAAGCCTTGCCGCCAAACAGCAAACTGGTGGTATCGCTCTTGGGGTCGCATCCAATCAACAGCACTTTTTTGCCTTGCTGCGCCATCATGTAAGACAGGTTGGCCAGCGTGAAACTTTTGCCAATGCCGCCTTTGCCATAGATGGCAATGATTTGGGTCTCTTTGGTCACTTCACTGGTGCTGACGGCATCGGGTTCAACGTCGGCCTCGCGGCGCAGCACTTCGACAAATTTGATGGGCTGTGTGGTTGCGGTATCGGTGTTCATGAGGAGGCACTCCAATCAAGGATCATCTTGAGACAGCTCGCATCTCCGAAGGCGGTCTCGTAGGCAGAACCAGCATCGGTCGATGGCTGGGTGTGTGTGATCAAACCGTCAAGTGACAAGCGGCCGGTGTTGACCAGCTCGTTGACAGCCAACAAATCGGGGCGCTTCCACTCGGCGGCGATGCGCATGCGCGCTTCGCGCATGAAGGCCGGAGCGTAGGCAAATGAAAGGTCTTGTTTGTAAAAACCGGCCAGCACCAGCTCGCCACCGGGGCGCAGGCGCTGGATCAGGCCATTGAGCAAGCTGCCGTCGCCGCTCACGTCGTAAATGGTTCGGTAGTCGCGGCGCGCGTCGTCTTGTGGATGCACCACGGTGTAACCTTCTGCCCCGGCAGAGCGCTCGCGCTGGGTTTCCCACACCGTGGGGGCCGGAAGGCCTGCAGCCACGGTCAGACGGGCCAACAAGCGCCCCATGACACCGTGGCCCACGATGAGCTCGGGGGCTTCAAAGGGCTCTTGCAGACCCCCGCCTGAGACAGCGTGGTAGGCCGTGGCGGCCAAGGCCAAAAGCACCGATTGCGCGCCCCGATGCTCGGCGACAGGCACCACTTTTTGCTCGTTCACGACCAAACGCGAAGCAGCACCACCAAACAAACTCTTGACCCCAGTGAAGCAATTGGCTCCCGGCACGAACACGCGCTGACCGGCTTGCACACCGGTGTCTGAAGCGCTGCGCACCACGCGGCCCACCGTCTCGTAACCAGGCACCAAGGGGTAACCCATGCCCGGAAAAGGAGGCATGCTGCCGTCCCAGAGCATGCGCTCGGTGCCGGTGCTGATGCCGCTGAATTCGACGGCCACTTCCAGCTGACCCGCCTGCAATGGCGGCAAGTCCAAGGCCTGCAAGGACAGGCTCCTGGGGTTGTTGAAGACAACGGCTTGGGATTTCATGGTTGTATTTTTTGCTTTACAGTAAGTTATGTCAAATTTAATTGACACATTAACTGAAAACCGAGGGTAAACACTGAGATTTGCGCCCCAAAAGGATGCGGGCATGGATGGGCATGGCGTTAGGCACCAGTTCCACGTGCGTAAAACCCGCCTCTTGCATCATGGTTTGCAGCTCTTGCGGGGTACGCAGACGCCCAGCACCCATGGCCAGCAGGTAAAAGTGGAAATAGGCATCGGCAGAAGCTTCGGGCTGACCGGCTTCCTCGTCCGGCTGAGCCATGGGCTCGGCCAAGAGCAACACGCCGCCCACCGGCAAGGCGGCATGGGCTTTTTGCAAAATCTGACGCACCACCGCATCGGGGTGGTCGTGCGCCACGCGCACCAGGGTGATCAGGTCGGCACCTTCGGGCAAGGGATCGTCCAGAAAGCTGCCAGGGTGCAAGCTGACACGAGGGGTCAAACCCTTGGCCTGCAGACCCTCGCGGGCCAGTTCCAGCACGGGCGGCAGATCAAACATCTTGAACTGCAGATGCGGTGCATGCGCAGCCAACTCACTCACAAAACGTCCTTTGCCCGCGCCCACGTCCAGAACGCAGCGGTGCTCGGCAAAAAAGTAGGAGGTCAAAATTTCTTGCACCACAAAGCCCTGTGAAGCGGCCATCAGCTGCGAATAACGGGTGAACTTGTCCACCTCCGCTGCAGGCATGACCACAGGCGGTTTTTCATGGGCGTAAGGCCAGTACTCGGCCATGCCACCGCTCCAGGCGTTGCTCAAAAACTGCAGCGGGTCCTGCATGTCTTGGTAAAGCAGATGGTTGTGCTCGATCATTTGGGCGATGCCCTCATGCTGTGCCAATGGCACCCCCAAAGGACCCAAGCCAAAACGGCCATGGCTGCGGTGCTCCAGCAGGCCCAGCGCCACGGCCGACAGCAGCAAGCGCTGCAGCACGGCCGGGGCCAAACCCGTGCGGCGCGACAAATCGGTCAAGTCAGCGGGTGCCTGGTGCAGGGCGCGAAACAGGTCCAGCCGGACGCAACCCAGCAACACTTGGCTGTGCACAAAACCCGCCATCAAATCGAACAATTGACGGGTGCGGCGGCGTGTCAGCCAGCGCGTGATGGGATTGCCCAAGGACCAACGGTACAAACCGGGGTGTGCGTACCAGCGCTCCAATCGGGCCTGCCAGGCGTCCTTGAAGGCCGCGTCCGAAGGGTGGGCCTGCACAGCGGCCAGATCCAGAGGTTGGGACATGCGGTTTCCTTTGTGTCTTACAAACTGCTCGCTCAGTGCGGGGCACTGATGCGGGCCGTGGCCACCGCCGGATGGGTTTTGAAATAGCCTTCGCACAAGGACTTGGGCACCAAGCGTTCGGCTTCCAACTGCACCAGTTGTCGCAACATGTCTCGGCAAGAACAGGCCGGAATCGACGACGCAGCCTGCTCGATCAAATGGTCAAAGTGGGCGATCGCCCCATCCAGACCCAGTGCTTGAGCCGAGCTGGGACGGGCATGCAAAGCGTCTTGGCCGCTGGGCTTGCCCAAAGTCGCCGCATCAGCGATGACGTCGCGGATGTCGTCGGCCACTTGGTAAGCCTCGCCCAAAAAGCTGCCCAAAGGTGCCCAAGGCTCGGGCTCATATCCGCAGCTGAGTGCGCCCGCACAAGTGGCCGAAACGAACAAGGCCCCGGTCTTGGCGCGTTGGTATTGACCCAAGTCGGCACTGGTTTCGCACTCCCAGGCTTGCCCAGCCACAATGCCATTTGGCAAGCCCACGCCGGCCGTCATGTTGTCCATCAACTGGATCAGCCGGTCCGGCCGCTGCACGCCGGCTTGCAGCAACACACGGTAGGCCATGACGATCAGGCCATCACCGGCCAGCAGCGCCAGCGGCTCGCTGAAAGCCTTGTGCACCGTGGGCAGGCCACGCCGGGTGTCGGCGTTGTCAAATGCAGGCATGTCGTCGTGCACCAAAGAAGCGCAGTGCATCAATTCGAGTGCCACCCCAGCCGCATTGGTCAGCTGGGGTGCATCGTCACCACACGCGGTGGCCACAGCCATGCACAGCTGCGGGCGGATTCGGGCACCGCCTGAAAATACCGCATGCCGCATGGCTGCGACCAACCGGGGCGGTGCACCCACACCTGCGGCCAATTCAAAATGGGTGCTCAGGGCTTGCTCAGCGCGTATCAACAGACTCATGGGACCTCCGATCGAGAAGTCCTGTCAACTCAAGCTGACAGGCATAAGTGTCAATATAACCTGATAATCAAGGCTGTCAATAATTAATGACACATTGCCGAGTAGAAGGGGGAAATCATGGGAATTTGGTTGGAACTGGGTATTTTTGGCTTGGTGTTCGTGTTCGCGTTTTGGCAAATGCGCGACGTGCGCAAGGCCCAGGAACAAACGCGCCAGCAGAGGGCGCGAGAAAAAGCGGCTCAAGAGGCCGCTGAACAAACCACAGTGAAAGCGAACGATGAAAAGCCGTGATGCACATCGCACCAGAAGGCTTGACCTGGCGCCAAGATGGGTCTCAGCTCCGACAAGCCATCACACGCTCACCTGATGACCAGTTACCTGGGCAAAGCCATCCAAGTCATGGGCGTGAAGGTGTCTCCAGAATTGGTGGCGGGGCTCAGCACCCCAGTGGTGGTGTTCTTTTGCTGGCGCATGGCGCAAAAAATCCACCGCAGCCTTCATGGCGCCTGAGGTATGGTGACTTGACCGCAGGCGAGTACGATTCCATAGAGCCTAATGCACCTGTCGGAATAAGCATCAAACAACGCTTCGATGTCTGGCAATACAGGTGTCAAGCACTTCTGAATGGTCTTTTTGCCACCAATTTTCCGTGGAAAAAATTTCAACCTCGCTGAAGCCCTGAAATCCTTGCGCCTCCACCCAACTGCGAATTTTGGGGATGTCGATTACCCCATCGCCCATCATGCCGCGGTCATTGAGCAAATCACGGGTAGGTGTCAGCCAATCGCAAACGTGGAAAGCCAGCAGCCTGCTTTGACCCGCACGTTCAATTTGTTGCTGCAGTTTAGGGTCCCACCAGACATGGTAAACATCCACCGCAACACCCAAGGCTCCAGATTGACCAGGGTCTAACTGGTCACAGACATCCAATGCTTGCTCCAGTGTATTGATGCAAGCCCTGTCGGCCGCGTACATGGGATGCAGGGGTTCAATGGCCAAGGGCATGTGGCAGGACTTGGCATAGAACAACAGTTTTTCAATGCCTTCCAACACTTGATCGCGGGCATGTGCGATGTTTTTGTGTACAGCTTGACCTGCCAATGCGCCAGGCAACCCGCCCACCACCAAAACCAAACAATTTGCATTGAGCTCACAGGCCTCATCAACTGCTTGACGGTTGTCTGCATCTGCGGCTTGAATGCCAGCCACCGTAGCGGCAGGAAACATGCCTCCGCGACAATACCCCGACAGTTTCAAATTGTATTTTTTGACCAACCTTGAAACCGTGTTTAAACCCACAGCAGCGACTTGATCGCGCCATGGCGATATCACCTGGATGTCACGGCGAACACACGCCTCGATGATGTCGGTCAAAGGCAAATCTTGACCACGGCTCTTCCGCACCGTGGCGGTGTTGACAGAGAGCCAGTCATTGCTTTGTGAAAAATCACGCATGGTTGAAGTTCATGGGTTGGATTGACGCACTGTTTTTTCTCGTCGCATTTGCAAAATGATGGCGGCATTGTCCAACTCGCCATCGCCCTGCTCCATCGCCTTGCGCATCAATTGAAAATGGGTCTGGGAGAGGGGCAAATTTTGCGAACTGCTCTGCGCCATGTCCAGCATCAATTGAACATCTTTCAAATGTTGTCGAATGCGAGACTGCGGCTCAAATTGCCCATCTACCATCATTGGGCCTTTCACAACGGCAGCCTCTGATCGGGCTGGCGTCTTCAAGACCAGTTGTAAAAATGTCGCGGGTTGAATGCCCAGGGTTTGTGCAAACACCATGCCTTCGGCCAGTGCGGCCCTGTTCAAGCCCAACACCAAATTGGTCGCCAATTTGGCTTTGGCCGCCATACCCGCACCACCCACATGCACACTGCAATTAGCCAATGCGCTCAAAACACGATGGACGCTCTCTATGTGGTGCGCATCACCACCCAAAAGCAATGTGGCTTCACCGTTTTCAATTTGCACACTCGAGCCCGACAAAGGCGCCTCGATCAAACGGATGTTGATCAAAGCCAAGCTTTCTGATAATTCAGCCAACTTGAAAGGGTCACCTGTAGAACAATCAATCAGCGTCAGAGGTGTTGGAAGTGTCTGCGCCATAGCACGAAGATGCCGTTGGATTTGATCGACCACATCGACAACACCTGCCGTATCGAACACCGCAAGAACCAAAGTATGGGTTTGCTCAAGCATGCTCGGGACCGATGCGCTTGTCTTGAAGTCCGCGGCTTCAAAAGCTTGAACAGCATCAGCGCAAACATCAAACCCGATACAGTCATATCCCGCTGCTCTCAAGCGCTTGGCCAAAGCGGTTCCAACCAAACCCAAACCCACTATCCCAATGCAATTGTTGGACACCAAAGCAGCGGCTGGGCTCATGGGTTGATTGGATTGAGATTTGATTGAAAGAAAATCACCGCTGGACAGACGAGCCACCACAAATTGCAATGTCTTGACCCGTGATGGCCGCAGCCTCTGGACATATCAAATAAGCCACCAAACCAGCAACTTCATCGGGTTGAATCAAGCGACCGATCGGTGGCAATTGAGCTGTGGTGTTGGCCCGAGCAGGGTCTTTGAGCATCGGTGTGTCTGTTGCAGCTGGAGACACAACGTTGACTGTCACGCCATGCACAATGCATTCTGCAGCCCAACTTCTTGCCAAAGACAACAGTGCAGCTTTGGTCGCTGCATATTGGCTCCGCCCCGCAATGCCAGACGAGACTCGGCTGCCCACCAAAATCATTCGCCCCTGCTTTGCTTGCTGCATGATGGGCAAAACACGATTGGCCAATTGGGTCGCCACATCCACATGCAATTGCCACATCAATTGGCCCGCCTTGGGGTCCAGCAAGCCTAAACGTCCAACCCTAAAGATACCCGCAGCATGCACCAGCACTTTAGGCAAATGTGCATTCAATATGGTGTCCAACACACCCTCCAGTGCTTGAGCTTGGGTCAGGTCAAGTTGCCAAGATGTAAATAAAGGGTTTCTCAATGACGATGACGCCATGTCCAGACCATGAACGTTCCATCCTTCGTTGAGCAGCTTGGTGGCAATCGCTTGGCCAATGCCCGAACTCGTTCCGGTCACAATGGCACAAGAAGGATGAATCACTGACACGGGCTATTTCAATCTACAGCGATTTTCTTGTCGGCAATGATCTTGCCTGAAATGGCCATATCGTCTGCTTGAAATTTGGCAAACTCAGCCACGCTGCCACCTGCAGGCACAATGCCATCTGCAATCAAGCGATCGCGCATCTCACCCGACAAGGCCTTGTTGACCGCCACATTGAGTTTTTGAACCATGTCGACGGGTAATTTGGCGGGGCCCCACAAGCCGTACCAACTGGCACACTGAAAATCCGGGATTGTTTCAGAGACTGTGGCCACATCTGGCAAATTGGGCAAGCGTTTGGCAGAAGTCACCCCGACCACCTTGAGCTGTCCATTTTTGTGAAATTGGACAGAACCCAACACAGGGTCAATGAAGCCTTCAATCTGTCCACCCACCAAATCTGTCATGGCGGGGCCCGTTCCTTTGTAAGGGACGATGGCAATTTGCGTCCCCGTGACTTGCTCTAATTTCACAGTGCACAAATGACCTGCAGAACCAATCGAGCCCACTGCAAAATTCATCTTTCCGGGGTTCGCCTTTGCGGCCGCGACCCATCCTTTGACATCCGAGACACCCAGCTTGTTGCTGATGGCAATGGACAAGGGTGCTGATGCCACCAGGCCAATGGGGGTGAAATCTGTCTGAACCTTGTAGGGTACCGATTTCATGGTCATGGGGGCGGTCACAAAAGTACTGGCGTTAAACAACAAGGTGTAGCCATCCGGGTTGGACTTGGCCACGGCATCCGCACCAATGATGCCGTTTCCACCGGGTCGGTTTTCAACCACAAAGTTTTGTCCCAACTGCTCACCGACTTTGAGCGCCAGCATGCGACCAATTTTGTCCAGGGTGCCACCGGGCGGAAATGGGATGATGACTTTGACAGGTTTTTCGGGGTAGTTGGATGCAGGCTGTGCCCAAGCACCACCGACAGCCCATGCCAAAGTCATGCCGACTGCAGCCAGTTGGATGGATGGATAGCAAAAAAGTTTCATGATGTCTCCTCTTGATGGAAATTTCGCCTAGCTCATTCAATGCCATGCATGCTCAGCATGATTTTCATTCGGTGCTGCGCCAAATCAGGATACTCCAGCAAGTTGGCAGCATCGGCCAATTTAAACAATTCAGCCAAATGAACCACAGAGCGCGTGCTTTGTTGTCCACCGACCATGGTGAAGTGCTTTTGGTGACCATTGAGCCACGCCATGAACACAACGCCTGTTTTGTAAAAGCGCGTAGGGGCTTTGAAAATATGACGCGACAGGGGCACTGTGGGCCCCAAAATGTCATGGAACTTTTCTAAATGACCTTGCGCCAGCTCACCCAGTGCCGCACTGGCCGCAGGGGCAATGGCGTCAAAAATACCCAGCAAGGCATCGCTTTGGCCCTGCACGATGTTCTCGCCGAATCCATCACCTGCAATCAACTCTGCATAGTTGAAATCATCACCGGTGTACATGCGAACATGGGCTGGCAAGCGACGCCGCATTTCAATTTCTTTGTCTTTGTTGAGCAAAGAAATCTTGATGCCGTCGACCTTGCTGGCATGCGCTTGAATGATGCCCAGCGCGGTGTCCATGGCTTCTTGAGTGTTTTGGCTACCCCAATAGCCTTTGAGTGCAGGGTCGAACATATCACCCAACCAATGCAAGATGACCGGTTGCTTGGCCTGACTCAAAATTCGATCGTAAACACGCTCGTAATCGGCGGGTGATTTCGCCACCCGGGCCAGCGCACGGCTGGCCATCACAATCAGTTTACCGCCCAACTTTTCGATGGCGGCCATTTGAAACTCATAACCCTCCATGACTTCATCTACCGAACTGATGCCGTCCAGATTCAAGTGATCTGTGCCGCATCCGGAAGCCATAAAAGCACCTGGCACATCTCGTGCAGCATCCAGAGATCGGCCAATCAATTCAAGCGATGTGGGCCAATCCAATCCCATGCCGCGCTGTGCAGTGTCCATGGCTTCTGCCACACCCATGCCCAAGGACCACAGGTGTTGCCGATAAGCGATGGTGGCGTCCCAGTCGAGCGCACAATCTATCCAGGGGTCATGTGCGGCCAAAGGGTTGTTCACCACATGTGCTGCCGAATACGCTATTCGGTTGAACCTGACACCGGTTTGCGGCTTGACAGGGGAAGTCCCTACAAGCATATATTTCTCAATTTGCCCTTGTGCATTGGGCAACTGTAGGTTGTGAGACATTGCGATCCTCAGATGTTCAAAGGTGCAACATCCACCCAACGACGTTCCTGCCAAGACTGCATTGCTGCCTCAACCAATTGAACGCCCTTGGCACCTTCAGGCAATGTCCAACGGTAGGGCTCGTTCTCGACAATGTGGCGAATGAAATGTTCCCATTGAATTTTGAAACCGTTGTCGTAAAACTGGGTATCTGGAACTTCTTGCCACTGGTCTGTGAATGACATCGTTTGCTTCACATCGGGGTTCCAGACAGGGCGAGGCGTGTTGACTCGGCTTTGCGCTTTGCACGATTGCAAACCTGCCACTGCAGAACCATGCGTGCCGTCCACATGGAAAGTCACCAAGTCCTCACGGTTGACGCGCGTCGTCCATGAACTGTTGACTTGTGCCACCACATGTTCGCCTTGATGGCCTTTGAGCTCGAAAGTGGCGTAAGCAGCATCATCGGCTGTGCATTCATACGGCTTGTTGGCTTCATCCCAGCGTGTTGGAATGTGCGTTGCGCCCAAACAAGAAACCGATTGAACTTCACCAAACAGGTTGTCCAGAACATAACGCCAGTGGCACACCATGTCCAAAATAATGCCGCCACCGTCTTCTTTGCGGTAATTCCAACTGGGTCGTTGAATTGGCTGAAGGTCACCTTCAAAGACCCAGTAGCCAAATTCAATGCGCACACTGAGCATCTTGCCGAAGAAGCCGGCCTTCCGAAGCATGTCGAGCTTGCGCAATCCTGGCAAAAACAACTTGTCTTGAACTGCACCGTGTTTAACGCCTGACTTCTCAGCCAAGCGCGCAATTTCAACGGCTTCATTCAAATTGGTGGCGATGGGTTTTTCGCAGTAGACATGCTTGCCTGCATGAATGGCTTTCGCCAGCAAGGTGGGGCGCATTTGCGTGGTCCCCGCATCAAAGAACACCGTGTCCTCTTTGTTGGCCAGTGCTTTGTCCAAGTCCGTGCCAAAACGACCGATGCCGTTGGCTTGAGCCAAGGCTTCTATTTTGTCTGCATTGCGTCCAATCAAAATAGGATCGGGCATGATTTTGTCACCGTTGGACAAAGTGACACCCCCTTGATTCCGAATAGCGACGATGGACCGAATCAAATGTTGATTCATACCCATGCGGCCAGTCACCCCGTGCATGATGATGCCAAGTCTCTGTGTCGACATGAATATCTCTTTGAAGGAATGGGTCTTGAAAATGTGGTTTGCGCATCAAGGCGCTGGTGAAAGTCCTGCAGCTTTGACCAATACCGCATTGCTTTTGATTTCGTCTCGGATGTAAGCATCAAATTGCTCGGGCTTCATGGTCCAAGCATCGGCACCCAATGCTGTGAATCGTTCTTTCACTTCAGGCGTCGCCAGTGCTTTCACCACTTCGTCATTCAAACGATTGACAACCTCACGAGGTGTTTTGGCAGGCACCATCATCCCGATCCAGAAGTTGAATTCAGATCCAGGCACACCGGCTTCTGCCGTGGTGGGCACTTGCGGTAAAGCGCTGGCACGTTTTGATGAGCCAACAGCCAAAGGGACCAATTGGCCATTGCGAATTTGACCAATCACAGGGGCAATGGGAGAGAAGTAGTAATCGACACGCCCCGCCATGATTTCAGTGACCGCTTCGCTTGAGCCTTTGAAAGGAATGTTGGTCGCTTCAATTTTTGCTGCCAACTTGAATTTTTCAGCGTTCAAGTGCGTTGCACTGCCCTGCCCTGCAGAGGCAAAGTTCATGCTGCCTGGCTTTGCGCGAGCTGCTGCCAAGAGCTCTTGCAAACTCTTGATGTTTTTAGAGGGTGACATCACCAGCACATTCGGTGTACTGGAAATCGGTGTGACACCTGCAAAATCAGCCAACGTATCAAAGGGCAACTTGGCAAACGTTGATGGACTGACCGTGTGCGAAGACGAGTGAACCATGATGGTGTATCCATCAGCAGGTGCAGTTGCTACCGCTTGTTGCCCGATGGTGCCACTGGCACCCCCGCGGTTGTCAATCACCAAAGGCTGTCCCATACTTTGGCTCATTTTGTCGGCTATGGCGCGCGCAATGATGTCCGTTGTGCTGCCAGAAGGGAAAGGCACGACCACTTTAATGGGTTTACTGGGGTACCCAGTTTGCGCGAAAACTGAGCCACAAGCCAATGCTGTCACCGATGCCATGAAAGCTACTGCAAAGCGGTGCGAACAAGTCATAAAGCCTCCTCCATCTGAGTCAATGTTGGCAAACCAAGCAGACACCGTTTGCATCAGGTATCGGGTCAGCAAGCCGATTAATTCACTAAAAAGTGAATAAATGAATTTTAGGAACGACTTTGCATGAGCGTCAATCGGGATTTAAGTTTAGTTTCTCAGGACATACCCTAGGATCACTTCACACATGTGCGACAGTCGCTCACTCTTGGCTTTAGGGGTCATCAAGTCGCGGCCAAAAATGGCGGACAAGCTTGAATTGTTGGACAAATAAAAATACGAAAGTGCCGCGATGGAAACGTAAAGCTGCACTGGGTCAATGCCCCCCCGAAACTCTCCCGACAAACGCCCCCTCTCCAAGATCTCACCCAACAACTCAATCAAAGGGGAGTTCAGCGCTCTGGCGTTGGTAGACTCCTGAATATGCCTGGCTTTGTGGAGGTTTGCACTGTTGAGGAGGGTTAAAAACTCCGGATGCTCCAAATAGTAATTCCAGGTGAATTCAACCAAAGTCCGGATGGCAGCAGAAGGCTCTAGCGCTTGTAAATGGAGCTTCTTTTCACTCTCGCGTATTTGCTCATAGGCGCTTTCGAGCACAGCTTGAAACAGACTGTCTTTGTCCGAAAAATAGTAGTAGATCAAACGCTTGTTCAGCTTGGATCTTTCTGCGATTCGGTCTATGCGGGCACCACCCAAACCGAAGCTTGCGAACTCCTCGAGGGCTGCAACGAGGATGATGGCGCGAGACCTTTCGGCGTCGCGAGTTTTGGCAACAGAAATTGATGGGGAGACGCTCATTTCGAAATAATTAACCAACACGTTAATTAAGTCAAGTGCTTGGCACCATTCCATCAGCGACTTGTGCGAATACCCATGACCAACGGCTGCTTAAGTCTAAAAAGGTGAGCGGGTACCCCCGTTCATCATTTGTCCATGACCCACATGGGAAAGACTTGGCGCTGTTCACATGCGGTCTGCAGGACACAACTTGTCGCACGCCCATCAAAAAAGTCACCTTGCAGCGCCGTGCAAAGTGACTTGAAGGATTGAAATGGTAGGGCGTGACAGACTTGAACTGTCGACCAAAGGATTATGAGTAGCTTAAAGAAATAAAACCTCAATTAAATCAATAGGTTACAAGCGTTCTAGATCGGTGTGGAAGCAAATGTGGAAGCAGCACTTATGATCATTTTTACTATGCCTGTCGCTGCCACATGCTGTTATCAGCATGGACGTTAGAGCAGCTCATTTGTTACTGCCTGTCAGCTTTAGGCTGGTTGCTGTCAGTTGGTTTCGAAGCGCCAATGACTGCTGTTACCGACACCAGTCATTGAGCAGCTGGCTGGCCTGTAAGATAGGCCATGAACAAGCCAGACCCAAAGGTCAGGGCAACACCCAGAGCCCTTCGTATCGCCTACGTGTTAGAGGACGGTGTTGATGCGCATGGCTGGCTCGATGCGATTTTCGCCGACTGTTTTGGCCGCGATGGTGGACGTCAGTCGCTTGTAGTGCCATTGGTGAACGGCGCCATCTCTGAGCCATTTCAAGCATGGCTTCGCCTGTTAGATCCCGACTTTATCCTGCTCCTGACGTACGACAACGCTGCCTTGGTGCCAGGATTGATGGCTCTTCTCGCAGATACAACGCTGCTCGAACGGAAGCGAGACCGTGCGATGCCTGAGCAATACCCTCGGGTAAGCCTCGAAAGGACATCTGGCCTCACATCACTATCGTGGCTGCCGTTCCTCAAGACCGTATCTGGTCTCAATAGCGCTGCGCCATCTCACGTTCTGGATCGGTACCCAGCCTGGAATGACGATGGCCTCATCAAGGATAACTTCGGAACCCTTTTTGGCAGCGTTAACCCCTTCCCGCTGCATCAGCAAATCGGTGTACGTGGGATGATGTTGACCCCTGAAAACCCGCCAGACCACCGCTGGCACTTTCATCCCTTGGAAGGGGATGAAGTACAAGATGCATATACCGTTCTGGAGAATCTTGGTAATCGTGGCGGCATAGCGACACTGGCTCAACTCTCGAATCTTCGCAGCCAACCCTACAGACCAGAACACCGCTGGACGGATGGCTTCTGCCTGGTTGTCGGCGATACGCTCGAAGACCGCATCGCGTGCTGGAACGCTGGTTTGCTTTTCGATGATGCACAAAGACAGCGCTATAAAACTCTGCGCATCCCAGCCGGAGCAGTCACCAGTGTCGAAAAGATTGACAGAATCGGCGCGTTTCTAAAGAACGTTAATTGGTTGGGTAGCAACAATGGTCCAGCGCGGGTATTCGTACGTTCCCGTTCCCTGGACGCAGCAACTCTTGAGGGGTTTGTTAAGCGCCTGCAAGAATCGTCAAACTCGATCGTCACCTTTGATCCTATTGTTTCAATCAACGACTGTTGCCCGCTCGACACCGCGCAGGTCTGGTGTGCCTTGCCTGGTATGACCGGTGGCACTCCTACTGTCGAGGCTGCAATTGACGGATCCAAAGTGGCAGTCAGTGTCCCTCAACCCTTGCAGCTCGCATATTGTGCGGGCCTGCATCCGTTCTTCACCCAAGGGGCTTGGTACATCGACTTTTCCATCGATAGGTTGCACGACATAGGCCGCTTCAGTAACGTACGTGAAGCCTGGGCGCTGCCAAACAGGCGGCAATTGGTGCGCCACTTCTCCGACGAAAACGGCGCTCGCATTCGAGCAGGTGGTGGACTGGCGGTGCCGGTCACAATTGACACTCGGACGGTCGAAATCAAGCAACCCGAAGATAGCACTGCCTTCCAGTGCCTCATCGTTGAAAACTCACGCTTTGATTTCGGCGACCTGCGTGGCTTACACGCCAAGGCGGCGCCCTACCGCTACACCAAGCCCTCCGACAAAGGAAGTTACCTTCAAGGTTTGATTGGGATGTTTGGTTCACTGAGCAACATCGAGCACACAATGGAGACGCACTTCTGGCGCACACAGTTCGGCAAAATGGCTGCACCGGCTCAAAGTCAGCATGATGAGGTCATCAGAGACATTCAACAGCGCATGCATGCGAGTGACGGAAAGCTTGTCATCGAAGACGACGCTGGATGGCAGAAATTAGCGCAGCGAATCGTACAGAAGGCAAGCAGACTTAAAGTCCCGCGACTGCGAACGCGCTATGCGGACCTCCTAGCCACCTGGACCGAAGAGCTTACCGCCGCGACCGACAAGGACCCCAATCTTAAGAAACGCCAGGACGAGATCCTGGGTGAGCGCGAGGATGAACTTAAAAGGTCCTTAAGTTTCTTTTTCGAACGCGGCGTGATGTATCGCGGCCACGAATGGAGCTGTAAAAAATGTCGGCATCGAAATTGGGTTGGGGTTGAAGCGTTGAAAGACGTAATGTCTTGCGACGTATGTGGTCAAGAACATCAACTTCCCATTGATGTCGCGCTCGACTTTCGTATAAACGAATTCTTTGCCACCTGCCTACGCGAACACGACACGATCTCTGTTGCGTGGGCGATCAGTGCCCTGAGGCAAAAGGCCAAGAACTCTTTCATGTTTGCACCGCAGACTGCACTCTATCGGGATTACCCAGAAAACCAAAGTCGGCGAATCGACCGTGAGGTCGACCTACTTTGCATCATGGATGGACGACTTGTAATCGGTGAGGTCAAGGCTGGCGCTGAGCTCATCACTAAATCGGAAATCACAATCCTGGCTCAAGTAGCCCACGAATTGGGGGCTAATCTAGCCATTCTGGCAGCCGTAAGGGGACAGCCTACGATTATGGAGAAAAAGGTTGCGGAACTTCGAGCCTTGCTTCCGGCAGGGATCGATGTTGAATACATGCTTTCGGATTGGAGCGATGAGCCGTCGAGCTTCCTTTGAGTGTACTGTGCTGGTGTTAGGGGTATCCCATTTTTGCGTGAACGGAGCGGACTTCAACTTGCGGGGCGGGGCGGGGCGGCGCTCCGATGACCGCTTTCTGGATGAGACCGTGATCTGAAGACGTGGCAGCGACCGACAGCCTTCGCTGCAATTCAGACCCTCGCCCTTGTAAGTCGCCTAAAGGCGGCGGATTCAACCGGTCGATGCAACGCATTCGCTGAACATCTCAGCGGGCGTATGGAAGCCGAGCGTTTTGCGCGGCCTCTCGTTTAATTGTCGCGCAATCGCGTTGAGCTGAACCTGCGAATAGCCCGAGATGTTCACGCCCTTAGGTAGGTACTGTCTGAGTAGTCCATTCGTGTTCTCGTTGCTGCCGCGTTGCCAAGGGCTTTGCGGATCGCAGAAGTAAACCTGGATGTCTGTGGCCATTGTGAATTTCTTGTGTGCGTGCATCTCTGTGCCTCGGTCCCAGGTCAGCGATTTGTAGAGCTCTTGGGGCAGTCTGCGGGCGCTCTTGATGAGTGCGTTGACGACCGTCTGCGAGTCCTTGCCATCAAGCTTCACCAGCATCACATATCGCGTTTGACGCTCAACCAGTGTTGCAATCTGGCTGCTGCCACTGCCAAAGACCAAGTCGCCCTCCCAGTGTCCAGGAACGGCTCGGTCTTCTACGCAGGCAGGCCGCTCACTGATCGAAACAGCATCAACGATCTGCCCATGAATTGCTGTCTTCTGGGTGTAGTGACGAGATCGCCGCATTCCGCGGGTGCGCCTGAGGTGCGCCAACAACTCTTTCTTCAGAGCGCCACGTGCTTGAATGAATAGGCTGCGGTAGATGGTCTCATGTGACACGTGATAGCTTTCGTCGCACGGATAAGTATGCTTTAGCCAGCCTGAGATTTGTTCTGGAGACCAGAACATCCGCATTTTTTTCGCCACGATGTGGGCTAATCTGCGGTTCTCACGCAGCTTGCAGCGCTTTGGGCGTCGCGCACGCTCCCAAGTAGCTTGGTCGGCCTGGTTTGCACGATAGCTTTCTTTGCCTCCGTTGCGCTTGATTTCTCGACTGATCGTTGATGGAGCTCGTCCAAGCCTGGTGGCTATGGATCGAATCGATTCGCCAGTGACCAAAGCCCTTGAGATTTCTTCACGCTCGGCAAGCGTTAAAGCGGTCGATGAGCGTGATCGTTGAGCCGGCCTGAACCCGCCTGTTTCGGCGAGTATTCGGTGAATCGACGTGTGTGGCCTATCGAAGATCTTGCCAATTTCATGCAAAGTAAAGCCTTGTTTCCAGCGCTCCCACATCAGCGCTTTCTGGCTATCGGAATAGTAAATCCTTGGTCGTCGCTTCATCTGCAACACTCCTTCCGTTTTCGCGGTGGTTAGTATGTTGCATCGACCGGTTGAATCCGCCGCTGGAAGCAGACATTGCAGAAATTCTGCCTAATGGTAGTAGCAGTTGCATTGCAGTCATTCCCAAAATCTGCTGTCACGAGCTCAAGCGGCAGCATCAGACTACGCCATGAAAATTGTCTAGGCATTGGGGGAATGCCAGATTACAGACTCGAGCGCATGTATATTCTTAACAACTATGGAAGTTAATTTTACTGTTTACGCTTATTAAACTGCCATCTATTAACTTAAAGTATTTTAGCTATACCTCTCATCCCCACAACCAAGAAATTTTAAAACGAGTTATTTTTCGCCAAAACCCAGCGATTTCTACTCTTTAGAGCGATTTTTAGTCGAAAAGTTTAGGCACTACCCTTAGGTTGTTGTTTTAGGCCATTCAAATCACCCTGACTGAAGCTGCTGGAATGCGTGGGCCTGAGCACGGGCTGGGAGCTGGGTAAGGGTTGGGGGCGGCTGGGGGTCACCATTCTGACCTGCTGGGGTATGGCGCT